>NZ_CAKUCL010000204.1 GCF_934643405.1 uncultured Actinoplanes sp. | reverse complement strand
GGCAGCCGGATCGCGTCGTTCGGGCCGATCACCGAGGTGGACGGCTTGATGAAGATCAGCGGCTCCTTGGGCACCTCGTTGCCGAGCTCGGCGGCGTGGTCGGCGTAGTTGCGGCCGACGCCGATCACCTTGCTGGAGAAGATCGGCGCGAGCAGGCGGATGTCGGCCAGGGCCCACCGCTGCCCGGTGAACCGGACCGTCTCGAACGGCAGCGAGTCGATCTCGGCCACGGTGAGGCCGGAATCGCCATCACCCTCGACGACACCGAACGAGACCCCACCGGCATGAACAAAACGGGCGAAACGCACGGGATGATCCCATCACTAGAGGCCAGCAGTCACCCGGAAATCTACGCCGGGCGGGAGGCCCCGTTCGACTCCCAGCCGGGCCGCGCCTCCGTCCCCAGCCGCGGGAACGGGTTCAGCGAGAAGACCACCTCGACCGGGACCTCGAAGTACGCGCCGATGCGCAGCGCCAGGTGCAGGCTCGGGCTGAACTCGCCGCGCTCCAGATATCCGATCGTCTGGTAGTGCACGCCCAGCGCGTCGGCGAGCTGCCGTCGCGTGATGCCCCGCTCGGCGCGCAGCATCGCGATCCGGTTGTAGGTGGTCTCGTTGGTCATCGGCCGACCGTCGACATCAATCGCTCCCGCCGCGCCGCCACCGCCGACCCGGACTCCCGGCGGGCCATCCGGCGCAGGATGACCGGCGCCAGCAGCAGCCCCAGGACCGCCCAGACCGTCAGCACCCCGAACGTCTCCAGGTGCCGCCAGGACTGGGTCAGCTCGACCGCGGAGAGCGCACCGGGCAGGAAGACCGAACGCATGCCCAACCCTAGCCAGTAGATCGGGAAGACCTGCGCGATGCCCTGCAACCACCCCGGCATCGCGGTGATCGGATAGAACACGCCGGAGATGGCGATGAGCCCGATCAGCGGCAGCATGATCAGGCCCATGTTGCGCGGGTTGTCGAACAGCGAGCCGAGCACCGCGCCGAGCGGCATGGTGGAGACGAACGCGAGCGGCACCAGCCACAGCAGCGTCATCCAGCCCCCGAGGCCGACGTGCAGCCCGCTCACCAGCAACTGCCCCGGGATCAGCGGCAGCAGGAACCCGATCAGCGACATGCCGCCGACCAGCACCACCTTCCCGATCAGGTACGCCGTCATGCCGTTCGGTGTCGCCTTGGCTCGCAGCAGCGTGCCGTCCTCCCGCTCGACCAGCAGCAACTGGGCGGCCAGGACGAGCCCGCTGAACGCCAGGTTCATGCCGAGCGCGCTGGGCAGCGTCTGCGAGCCGAGCGAGAAGGTCGTGCCCGGCACGTGCGCGTCGCGCATGAAGAAGATCGTGCCGAGCAGCAGCACCGCCGGGAACAGGTAACCCCACAGGTCGACCGGGGTGGTGAAGGTCTGCTTCAGCTCGATGCCACCGCGGGCGATGCCGGTCCTCACCGTGGCGATCATCGGGCGGCTCCTTCGGACTCGAAGACCAGCTTCATGTACGTGTCCTCGAGACTCGTACGGCGTACCTCAAGCTCGTGAATGTCGTCGCCGTATTGCCGGAACAGCTCCCGGACGAAGCGGGTGGCCTCGGTGGCGGAATGGACGAACCGCCGGCCGTCGCGGGTCCAGCGGATCTCGGTCTCGCCGGCGACCTGACGGGACAGCGCGTCGGCCGAGCCGTCCGCGATGATCCGGCCACCGGCCAGGATGACGATCCGGTCGGCGAGCTTCTCCGCCTCGTCCAGGTCGTGCGTGGTCAGCAGGATCGTGGTGTCGTCCACATCGGTCAGCCGGTGCACCAGGTCGTGGAACTCGCGCCGGGCCGCCGGGTCGAAGCCGACCGTGGGTTCGTCGAGGAACAGCAGCTCGGGACGGCCGACGATGCCGATGGCGACATCCAGGCGACGACGCTGACCACCGGAGAGGCGGGCGATCTTCGTCTGCGCCTGCGGCGTCAGCCCGACGACGTCGAGGAGATCATCGACCGGCCAGTCCCTTCCGTACGGGCGGTAGTAGCGGCCCAGGTGATGCAGAAGTTCCCGGACCCGCCACTTGCCGTGGTCGCGCCAGGACTGGAGCACGACGCCGACCCGGGCCCGCCAGCGCTCGCCGCCGTGTGCCGGGTCGACGCCGAGGACGCGCACGTCACCGGCGGACCGCATGCGGAAGCCCTCGAGGATCTCGATGGTGGTGGTCTTGCCCGCGCCGTTGGGCCCCAGGAGCGCGACGACCTCGCCCCGCCCCGCGGTGAAGCCGACCCGTCGAGGACGTCCTTGGTGCCGTACCGCATGCGCAGGTCGCGCACGTCGATGACCCGCTCGGCGGCCGGCGTCGCCGCGCCGGCCTCGAGCTCCCCCGGCAAAGTCGTTCCTCCCATGTACGGGACATTAGCAACCATGTAGCAGATGTGCTACATCTAACGGCAGGTCTTTGACAAGTGGTCGATTTGCCCTATGTGGAAGCTATGACCCACGGCACGAGTCTTTCGCGCCTAACGGTGATCGTGTTGATCGCCTCGGCTGGATACGCTGGTGCGATGGGGATCAAGCAGGTGAGGGCGCTCACCACGACGCTGCCCTCGGTCGCCTGGATTCCGATCGCCCGAGCCCACGCCGAGCGCGCCGACGAGATGACCGCGGGCCACCGCGCGCGTCGCGCCACCGGCGAGAAGCACGCGATCGAGGACTTCCTCTACGACTACTACGGCACCCGCCCGTCGGTGCTGCGGCGCTGGCACCCCGGCGTCGGCACCGGTCTGTCCCCCGCTCCCGACGGCCTGGCCGAGCACGCCGGCTGGAAGTTCTACATGACCTACCCCGACGGCGTGGTCACCCTGGACGTGGACGCGTACATGCACGCCCGCGGGGAAAGCGTCCGCTACATCCACGGCCTGCTGACCGCGACGGCGTCCCGCCCGGTCTTCTCGGGCTGCTTCGGCCTGCACGAGTGGGCGATGGTGTACCGCGATCGCGAGCACCGTCATCCCCTGCCGCTGCGGCTGGGCCAGGAGGAGACCGACCGCGTGGTCGAGCGGCACCCGATCCGCTGCACGCACTACGACGCGTTCCGCTTCTTCACCCCCGAGGCCGTCGGGCTGAACCGCTTGCAGCCCACCCGCGCCACCCAGGTCGATCTGGACCAGCCGGGCTGCCTGCACGCCGCGATGGACGTGCACAAGTGGGCGACGAAGCTGGGCGCCGCGGTGCCCGGGGCGTTGGCGCTGGACTGTTTCGCGCTCGCCGCGGACATCCGGCTGCTGGACATGCAGGCGAGCCCGTACGACCTGAGCTCGTACGGGTTCGAGCCCGTGAAGATAGAGACGCCCGAGGGCAAGGCCGAGTACGTGGCCCGGCAGCGGGAGTTCGCCCGGCGAGCGGCGGCGTTGCGGGCGCGCCTGATCCGGGTGTGCGAGGAAGTGATGGGCCCGGAGAACGCCGCGCGGAACCGGGAGGCCGTGGCCCCGTTCAACCACCGCTGACGGCGGGCGGCCGCGCCGCGGTGGAGGAAGGCGGTCATTCCGGGTACGACCGCCGGTTGCGCTTGGTCTCGCCGCGGCGCTTCTTCTCGGCGATGCGCCGCTCGACCGCGCCCCGCGACGGCTTGGTCGCCCGCCGGGTCCGGGGCGGCGGCGCGATGGCCGAGGCCACCATCCCGCCGAGCCGGGCCGCCGCGGCCTCCCGGTTGCGCAGCTGGGAGCGGTGTTCCGAGGCGACGACCGTGAGCACCCCGTGCACCAGCCGGTGGCCGAGCCGCTCGGCCGCGCGCTGCTTGAGCGCCGGCGGCAGCAACGGCGAACCGGTCAGATCCCAGGACAGCTCGACCCGCGAGTCGGTGGTGTTCACGCCCTGGCCGCCGGGGCCGCTGGAGCGCGAGAAGCGCCAGGCCAGCTCGGCCGCCGGGATCGTCAGCCGGTCGTTGACCCGGACCTCCTCCACCACGCCGCCCAGCATGCCATCGCGGGCGATCGGCCGCCACGCGTTAAAGATCGAGCTCACAGGGGGCAGACTGGGTGGGTGACGTCCCCAAGTGCGCCGGTTGTCACGACCGGCTACCCGTGGCCCATTGCAACCACGCGCCTCGACAACGGCCTGCGGGTCGTGGTCAGCGAGGACCGGAGTTCCCCGGTCGTCTGCGTCAACCTCTGGTACGACGTGGGCTCCCGGCACGAGCCGGTCGGCCAGACCGGCTTCGCGCACCTCTTCGAGCACCTCATGTTCGAGGGCTCGGTGCACGTCAGGAAGACCGAGCACATGCGGCTGGTCCAGGGCAACGGCGGCTCGTTGAACGCGACGACGAACCCGGACCGGACGAACTACTTCGAGTCGATGCCGTCCGAGCATCTGGAGCTGGCGCTCTGGCTGGAGGCGGACCGGATGGGCGGGCTGGTCCCGGCGCTCACCCAGGAAACCCTGGACAACCAGCGGGAAGTGGTCAAGAACGAGCGCCGCCAGCGGTACGAGAACGTCCCGTACGGCGATGCCTGGTTGCGTCTTCTGGAACTGCTCTATCCGCCCGGCCACCCGTACCACCACGCCACGATCGGGTCGATGGAAGATCTGAACGCGGCGAGCCTGGAGACGTTCAAGGCGTTCCACCAGCAGTACTACGCGCCGAACAACGCGGTGCTCACGGTGGCCGGCGACGCCGGCCCGGACGAGGTCTTCGCGCTCGCCGAGAAGTACTTCGGGACGCTCGAGCCGGTCGCGTCGATCCCGCCCGCGCCCAGCGCGCACATCGCCGGCCCGGCCACCGAGCCCCGCCGGGAGACGGTGACCGGCGCGGTGCCGGCGTCGCGGATCTACCTGTCGCACCGCACCCACCCGTTCGGCACGGCCGGGTACGACGCGGTCACCGTGCTCGCCGCGGTGCTGGGCAACGGCCGGGGCAGCCGGCTCTACCAGCGGCTCGCCGACGGCAAGCGGATCGCCCAGCCGGACTACATCGGCTCGTACGGCGTGGACCTCGCGCACGCGCCGGCGCCGCTGATCATCACGGCCACGGCGAAGGACGGCGTGCCGGTGCAGACGCTGGAGGAGGGGCTGACCGAGGTGGTCGGGAGCCTGGTCACCGAGCCGGTCACCGCCGACGAACTGGCCCGGGCCAAGGCGCTGCTCACCACGGCCTGGTGGCGGCAGCTGTCCACGGTGGGCGGCCGGGCCGACACACTCGGCCGGTACGCGACCCAGTTCGGCGATCCCGGCGCCGCCGGATACCGCCTGCCGCAATGGCTCGCGGTCACCGCGGACGACGTCACCGCCGCCGCCGAGTACGCGCTGAAGCCCGAATCCCGGGTCACCCTGACCTACGTGCCGGAAGAGAAGGAAACCGCATGACGCTCATCGCCACCCGCCCGGATCCGGGAGATGCCCGGCCGTACGAGTTCCCGGCGCTTCAGCGGGTGACGGTCGGCGGCGGCACGGTCATCGCCGCCCACCTGCCCGGTCAGCTCCTCGCCAGCTCGATGCTGCTGCTCGACGCCGGCGCCGCCCGGGAGTCCGACGGCCGCGAGGGCACCGCGACCGTGCTGGCCAAGTCACTGGAGGAGGGCACCGCCAAGCGCGACTCGGCGGCGTACGCGATCGCCCTGGAAACCCTGGGCGCCGACTTCTCGCCGTCGGTCGACTGGGACACGTTCCGGGTGAACGTCTCCGCGCCGGTGCCGCTGCTGCTGGACGCGGTGCGGCTCGCCGCCGAGGCGGTGCGCACGCCACGGCTGGACCCGGCCGACGTCACCCGGGTCCGCGACGACGAGGTGACCGCCCTGCGGATGGACTGGGCGCAGCCGGGACCACGAGCGGACGCGGCGCTGCGGGCCGATCTGTTCGGCGCGACCGACCGGTACGGGCGGCCACTGCACGGCGATCCGGACTCGGTGGCCGCCGTGCAGGTGGACGACGTGGCCGCCTTCCATCGGGACTGGCTGCTGCGCCCGGGCGTGCTGCTGGTCGCCGGCGATCTGGACACGCTCGACCTCAGGGCGCTGGGCGAGGCGGCGTTCGCGGGTACGGCCGGGGAACCACTGCCCGAGCAGGGCCCGCTCGGCGTGCCGGTCCGTGATCGTCGCCGCACCATCCTGGTGGACCGGCCCGGCTCGGTGCAGTCCACGCTGCGGATCGGGCACCGCGCGCCGGAACGCGCGACCCCGGACTACGTGGCCATGACGCTCGCCGCGACGGTGCTGGGCGGCGCCTTCACGTCCCGGCTCAACCACCTCATCCGCGAGGTGAAGGGCTACACGTACGGCATTCGCGGCTCCTACGCGATGACCCGCCGGTTCGGTCGTTTCGAGGTGGCCGCGGGCGTGCAGACGGCCGTGACCGTGCCGGCCGTCGCGGACACGGTCGGGGAGATCGCCCGTACGCAATTGGACGGGGTGACCGAGGACGAGCTGGCGGTGGCCCGGTCGTGGCGGGCCGGGCAGCTCTCGGTCGAGATGCAGACGCCGGGCGCCATCGTGGGCGCGCTCAGCACGCTGGTCGTGCACGGGCTGCCCGACGACTACTACGCGACCCTGCGCCGGCAGTACCTGGAGGCGACCGTGGCCGAGGTGTCCGCGGCAGCCGCCGAGCACCTCCACCCGCACGGCCTGACGCTGGTCATCGAGGGCGACGCGGCGGTGCTGCGCGACGAACTCACCGCGGCCGGCCTGGGTGAACTCGTCGACGCGGAAATCTGACGCTCCGGGAGCGGCGCCGGCCCGCGCGGGCCGGCGCCGCCGTAGTGTCGCCGACATGACGATCACCACGCGGCCGTACGGCGTACGTGTGGCCCGCCGGACCCTCCTGCTCCTGCTCACCGCGCCGGGCCTGATCTGGGCGGCGATCCGTCTGTTCGGTCTGGAGGGTGGCGCGCTCGTGCCGGCGATGGCGTTCACGCCGTACGTGGCCGCCTGGTCGTTGCTTCCGCTGGCGATCGCCGTCCGGGCCCGGCGGTGGCCGGTCGCCGGACCGGCCGCGCTCGCCACCGCCGCGCTCGCCACCGGGGTGCTGGCCGCCTGTGTGCTGCCGCGCGCGTTGCCGGGCCGGCAGCCGTCGGCCGGAGTGCCGCTGACCGTGATGACGGTGAACATGTTCGTCGGCGGCGCGGACCCGGCGTCGGTGGTGCGGCTGGTGCGCGAGCACGACGTGGCGATCCTGGCCGTGCAGGAGTTCTCGCCGCACGCCACCGCCGGGCTGAGCGCCGCCGGGCTCGACCGGCTGCTGCCGTACCACGCTCTCGCCGACGAACCCGGGACCACCGGATCGGGGATCTACTCGCGTTTCCCGATGACCGCTCAGCGCTCGGAGCGCGGTGGCGGCGGCAATCTTCAGGAGGGCAATCTCCAGACGTACGCGACGATCCAGCCCCCGGCCGCGACGACGCTCGATGTCGTGTCGGCGCATCCGCTCGCCCCGTACGCGCTCGGGGCGATCGCCGACTGGCGCCGGGACCTGGATGCCTTGCCCCGCGCGGGTTCCGGCTCACCGCGGATCGTCCTCGGCGACTTCAACGCGACCCTGGACCACAAGCCGGTGCGGGAACTGATCGCGAGCGGCTACCGGGACGCCGCCGACGCGACCGGGAAGGGTCTCGCCGGCACCTGGGGAAGGTGGCCGGTCCCGCCGGTCACGCTGGATCACATCCTGGTGGACGAGCGGATCTCGGTACGGCGCGTGACCGTGCACGCGGTGATCGGCAGCGACCACCGGGCGCTGGTCGCGTCGCTGAACGTGCCGGCGGCATGATGCCTGGCACGCGGTGGCTAATCTCGCCGCCATGGCGATCGTCGAGGCTCCCGCGGCCCCGCCCGCACGGCCCGCACGGCGTCGTGCCGTGGTGACCGTGCTGGTCTGGCTGGTGCTCGCGCCCGGCCTGATCTGGGCGGTGATCCGGCTCGGCGGGTTCGAGCGTGGTCTGCTGGTGCCGTTGCTCGCCTTCACGCCGTACGCGGCCGGCTGGTCGTTGCTGCCGCTGCTGCTGGCGCTCGCCACCCGGCGCTGGACCGCCGCCTCGATCGCGTTGGTCGCGGCCGCCGGGCTGATCGCCGCGGTGCTGCCGCGCGCGCTGCCGGATCGTGACCGGGGGCCGTCCGGCGGCGTGCCGTTGACCGTGATGACGTCGAACATGCTGTTCGGCGGCGCCGATCCGGCGACCATCGTGCGGCTCGTCCGGGAGAACGACGTGGCCGTGCTGGCGGTTCAGGAGTTCACGCCGCAGGGCCGGGCCGCGCTGGCCGCCGCCGGTCTGGAGGTGCTGCTGCCGTATTCGTCGCTGGGCGACGAGCCCGGCGCGTCGGGCTCCGGCGTGTACTCGCGGTTTCCGGTCACCGACGGCGCGACGCGGCGCAACGGCGGCGGCTTCCGGCAGTCGCACGCGACGATCCAGCCGCCCGGCGCGGGGCCGCTGATCGTCGAGTCGGCGCACCCGCTCGCGCCCTCCGATCTGGGCCGGCTCCCCGGCTGGAAGAGCGACCTCGACGCCGAGCCGGTGCCGTCCGCCGACGGGCCGCTGCGTATCCTGATCGGCGATTTCAACGCGACACTCGATCACGCGGCGCTGCGCCGGCTCATCGCCTCGGGATACCGTGACGCGGCCGACGTGACGGGCCAGGGTCTCGTCCGGACGTGGCCCGACCCGTCGCGGCCGCTGCCGCCGATCACGATCGATCATGTGCTTGCCGATCAGCGCATCGGCGTACGAAAGGTTAGCGTGCATGATGTTCCGCGCAGTGACCATCGCGCCGTCATCGCCACTCTCGACGTGCCGGCGGTGAAGCGATGAGCGTGACCACCCGTCTGTTCGCCCTGGACGACGCGCCGGCCATGGCCGCCCTGCTGCGCGACAACCGCGAATTCCTCGAGCCGACGGATCCGGTGCGTCCCGATGAGTACTTCACCGATGACGGCCAGCGTCAGGTGATCGTGGACGTGCTGCGGCAATGGGAGAACGGCTTCGCGCTGCCGCACGTGATTCTCGACGGTGACCGGATCGTCGGGCGGATCACGTTGACCGGCATCGTGCGCGGCGCGTTCCAGTCGGCCGCCCTCGGCTACTGGGTGGCGGCCGACGTGAACGGACGCGGCATCGCATCGACGGCCGTCGCGCGCATCTGCCGCGTCGCGTTCGACGAGCTCGACCTGCACCGGCTGGAGGCGGGCACGCTCGTGTCCAACACGGCCTCGCAGAGGGTCCTGCAGAAGAACGGCTTCGTCCAGTACGGATCAGCGCCGGGCTACCTGCACATCGCCGGCCGCTGGCAGGACCATCTGCTGTTCCAGCGCCTGTCCTCCTAAGCGTCCCGGGCGGCCGGTGGCAGGGTCGCCAGCCGGGCGCCCAGGTCCAGCTCGGCGCCCTCGGCCTGCTGCAGGCCCTGCTCGAAGAGCGCCTTGACCCGGGGCAGCTGCTGCGGACGGCCCGACGTGCGGAAGAACGCGGCCAGCCCCGGCGCGAACTCCTCGTCCGTCGGCAGGGCGCTGACGTCGACCAGGTGTTTGATCTCCTGGACGGCCGTCTTGTCGAACTGGGCCACCCGCCGCGCGAACCGGTCGGCGGCCTCGTCCAGCTCGGCATCCGGGAAGACCCGGTTGACGTAGCCGTACGCCGCCGCCAGCTCGGCCGGGAAGTCGTCGCCGCCGAGCAGGATCTCCAGCGCCCGGCCGCGCCCGGCCAGCCGCGCGAGGCGGGCCATCGCCCCGCCGCCCGGCACCGACCCGATGCCGACCTCGAACTGCCCGAGGATCGCCTTGTCCCCGGCGAACCGGACGTCGGTGGCGAGGACGAACTCGCTGCCGGCCGCGCGCGCCCGCCCCCGGATGGCGGAGATGGTCAGCAGGGGGACGCGGCTGAGCCGGGCGAAGTTGTCCAGATAGGGGTGAAGCCCGGTCGGCCCCGGTTGCATGGCCGCGACGCGGGCCCGATCCGAGCGGATGTCCCAGTGCGCCATGAAGAAGTCGGGGTTGTCGCTGAAGAACAGCGCGACGGTGAGGTCGGGCGCCGTCTCGAGCCGGGAGACGAGCCCGGCAAGTTCCTCGACGGTGTCCGGATCGATGAGATTGACCGGCCCGTTCGCGAACCGGATGCGCCAGTAGGCGGGCGAGACCTCTTCGACGTGAAACTGCTGCTCAGCCATAACGAGAAGCTAATCCTCGCCGCACCGGCCACAACCCACGTGCGACGAGCCTCACTCACATGATTCGATCAGCCGGCTATCTGGCCCCGGCGGCCGGCCACGACGTCGATCTCAGAGAAATTGGTGCTCGCTTTGCCGCGTGCCTGATTAGGCTGTCGCCTCGTGGAACCGCCCGAGATGATCAATGCCGGCGAGATCGTGCTGAAGCGCTGGGAGCCCACCTGGGCCGCCGCGGGGGCCGAGGCCGTCGCCGAGTCGCTGCCCGAGCTCAAGCCGTTCCTGCCGTGGGCGACCGACGCCTACACGATCCAGAGCATGGCCGACTTCATCGAGCGCTCGGTCACCGACTGGGCGGAGGGCACGCAGTTCAACTACGCGCTGTTCACCTCGGTCGGCGACCTGATCGGCGGCATCGGCCTGATGGACCGGATGGGCCCGGGCGTCCTCGAGATCGGCTACTGGATGCGCACGTCCTACGCCGGGCGCGGTCACATGACGGCCGCCGTGGCGGCCCTGACCCGGGTGGCGCTGACGCTGCCCGGCATAGAGCGGGTGGCCATCCAGTACGACGCGGCGAATGCCGCCTCGGCAGCGGTGGCCGCGAAGGCAGGCTTCACCGAGACGGCCCGCCTGGCGAAGGACCCGGAGGCCCCCGGCGAGTCCGGCACCCACGTCATCACCGAGCGCCGCCCGCCGGCACGTTGATCGCCAGGGCGGCTCCTCGGCGTCAGTCGAGCAGGTGGGCCCGCATGGCGGCGATCTCGTCGTCGGTCAGGCCGATCTCCTTGACGTAACCCTCGACCGAGCCGTGCAGGGCGCGCAGATCGTCCAGGAACATCAGCATGGCCTCGGCCGGCGAGTCGAACATGTGCTCGTTGCCGACGATCGCCTCGGGGTGCTTCTCCCTCAGGTACGAGGTGAGCGGCCGCATCGCCGAGGTGGTCAACGCGTAGTCCGCCGCGATGTCCTCGTCCGACACGCCGAGCAGCGACAGGGTGAGCGCGCAGACCGTGCCGGTGCGGTCCTTGCCGGCCATGCAGTGCACGATCACCGGGGCGCGTTCCGGGTCGGCGATGACCCGCAGCGACGACAGGATGCCCTTGCGGCCGTCCTCGGCGAAGTTCAGATACCGGTCGGCGAGCCAGCGCTCGTGCACGACGTCGCCGGAGTGCCCGACCTCTTCCCAGTCCACGTGCTCGAGCACCAGATTGTGGTAATCCAGGCCATATCGCTCGGCCACCCGCCCGTACTTCTCGATCTCGAACGGGCGCCGCAGGTCGATCACCGTGCGCACGCCCAGCTCGGCGAACGCCTCGGCGTCGGCCTCGCCCAGCCGGTGCAGCGCGTCCGAGCGGAACAACCGCCGCCACCGGACGGTCCGCCCGTCGAGACCGGTGTAGCCGCCGACGTCGCGGAAGTTGTAGGTCGCGGAAAATCCAAGATTTCGGGGGTACGGTTCCACAGCCACCCGGCTAACCTAACTCGCCGATATCGATCATCGGAAAAGTGTGAACGCCGTACGCGTCCCAAGTAGTGGATTTACCGTCTCAATCGACACGGAGCGTGGCATGCTCACTCCCGTGACCCACCTCGTGCTCATTATTGGCACCTAGCGCGCCGGCTGACCGTTCGCCGACGCGCAGACCTCCCGCATCCGCGGGGGGTCTTTTTGTTGGGTCGTCCGAATCCTCGAAGGGAACGCTCCATGGAGTACCAGGTCTTCGACACCACGTTGCGCGACGGTGGGCAACGGGAGGGGATCAGCTACACGGTCGCCGACAAGCTGGCGGTCGCGAAGCTGCTGGACGAGTTCGGCGTGGGCTTCATCGAGGGCGGCTGGCCGGGCGCGATGCCCAAGGACACCGAGTTCTTCGCCCGCGCGCGCACCGAGCTCGACCTGCGCAACGCGGTCCTGGTCGCGTTCGGCGCGACCCGCAAGGCCGGCGTCGACGTGGCGCAGGACCCACAGGTGCGGGCGCTGCTCGACGCCGAGACGCCGGTGGTCTGCGTGGTCGCGAAGTCGGACATCCGGCACGTGGAGCGGGCGCTGCGCACCACCGGCGAGGAGAACCTGGCGATGGTCCGCGACACGGTTCGTCACCTGGTCGCGAACGGCCGCCGTGTCTTCGTCGACTGCGAGCACTTCTTCGACGGCTTCCGCTACGACGCCGCGTACACAAGCTCTGTGGTCAGAACCGCTTTCGACGCCGGCGCCGAGCGTGTCGTGATGTGCGACACCAACGGCGGCATGCTGCCCTCGATGATCACCAAGGCGGTCAACGAGGTCGTCGAGCGCACCGGGGTGAGCGCCGACCGGCTCGGCATCCACTGCCAGAACGACACCTCCTGCGCGGTCGCGAACACCGTGGCCGCGGTCGAGGCCGGGGTCAAGCATTTCCAGTGCACCGCGAACGGATACGGCGAGCGGCCCGGCAACGCCGACCTGTTCGCCACGGTCAGCAACCTGCAGTTGAAGCTCGGGCTCAAGGTCCTACCGGACGGGTGCCTCGAGCAGGCGACGCGCGTCTCGACCGCGCTCGCCGAGATCGCCAACATCGCCCCCGACACCCACCAGGCCTACGTCGGGGCCGCCGCCTTCGCCCACAAGGCGGGGTTGCACGCGAGCGCGATCAAGGTGGATCCGCTGCTCTACAACCACGTCGACCCGTCGGTGGTGGGCAACGACATGCGGATCCTGGTGACCGAGATGGCCGGCCGGGCCAGCATCGAGCTCAAGAGCCGCGAGCTCGGG
>NZ_CAKUCL010000203.1 GCF_934643405.1 uncultured Actinoplanes sp. | reverse complement strand
CAGCCGGCGGTCCACGGGTGCTGGTGGGCGTCGACGATCACCGGATCAGCCCGGCCGCGCGCAGGTCGCTCCACAGGCGCGGCGGGATCGGGTGCGACGCCATCCGTACCGCGTCCTCGACCTCGGCGGGTGACCGCGCGCCGACCAGCACCGAGGTGACCGCGGGGTGGCGCAGCGGGAACTGGATCGCCGCCGCGCGCAGCGGGACCCCGTGCCGGCGGCAGATCTCCTCGCCGGCGAGCGCCCGCTCCACCATCGACGCGGCGGCCGGGGCGTAGTCGAAGGACGCGCCGGGCTTCGGGTCGGCCAGCAGGCCGGAGTTGAAGACGCCGGCCGCGATGACCGACACGCCACGCTTCTCGCACAACGGCAGCAGTTCGTCCTCGGCCGACTGGTCCAGCAGCGTGTACCGGCCGGCTTCCAGGACGCAGTCCAGCGAACCGGTGCGGACCAGGTCGGCCAGCATCCTCGCCTGGTTCATGCCGGCCGACACCGCGCCGACGCGGCCCTCGCGTCTGAGCTCGGCCAGCGCCGGCAGCGCCGCGTCCACCGCCTGCGAGAAGTGCTCGTCCGGATCGTGCAGGTGCAGGATGTCGGCCCGGTCCAGGCCCATCCTCCGCAGGCTTTCGGCGTACGACGTCCGTACTCCCGAGGAGCTGAAATCGAACACCGGCGTGCCGTCGCCGGGTTCCGCCCAGATGGACTGCCGGTCGGAGCCGCCGCCGCGCAGCAGCCGGCCCACCTTCGTCGACAGCGCGAACGCGTCGCGCGGTTTCGCGGCCAGCACCGGCCCGGCTCGCCGCTCGGACAGCCCGTTGCCGTAGAGCGGCGCCACGTCGAAGTACCGGATGCCCAGCTGCCACGCCCGTTCGACGGTGGCCCGCGCCTGCGACGGGGAGACCGGCGAGTACAGCCCACCGATCGGGGCGAGGCCGAGGCCGAGCCGGGTCACGTGCACGCCGGTCCGGCCGATCCGGACACGCTCGGCCGGGTTCACCGGGCCCCCCGCGGGCATCTCGGCGTGGATCATCCGGGTCCTTCCGGCGGTCATGAATCCTATAGGATCTCTGCTGGATGTTTACTCGACGACATCGAGCGCCGTCAAGGCACGCAAGGGGACGAGATGTCCGAGCGCACGCTGCCCCGCCTCCGACGCTCCACACTGGCCGATGACGTCCACCGGAGCCTGCGGGCCGCGGTCATGGAACACACCCTCGCGCCGGGCGACCGGATGAACATCGACGCTCTCGCTCGCGAGCTCGAGGTCTCCCCCACGCCCGTACGGGAGGCCTTGGCGCGACTGGAGTCCGAGGGCCTGGTCCGCAAGAGGCCGTCGGCGGGATACACCGTGACTCCGCTGCTCACCCCGGCCGAGTTCGACGACCTGTTCGCCCTGCGGCTGCTGCTCGAACCGGCGGCCGCCCGGTGGGCCGCCGGCCGGGCGACCGGCGAGCAGCGCGCGCAGCTGGTCGCCGCGGCCGCCCGCACGGTCGCGGCCGGCCGTGACGGCGACGGCGACCGCGACGGCGACGGCGACGGCGCCTGGCACGCCGCGTTCGCCACGCTGGACGCGCACCTGCACGACCTGGTCGCGCAGGCCGCGAACAGCCCGTTGCTGCGCGCGAGCATCACCCGGCTGCATTCCCACCTGCATCTGCACCGGCGCCATCTCCCGTACGAGCAGACGGCCGTGACCACCGCGGAGCACCGGCGGATCGCGGCCGCCATCGACGCGCGCGACGCGGACGCGGCCGAGTCGGCGATGCGCGACCATCTGACCCGAGCGCGCGAGCGCCACCTGGTCGGCTTCCGGCGATGACGGCGATGACGGCGATGACGGCGATGACGGCGCTGTCCGCGCCGTACCGTGAGGGTGTGGGTGGTTGGTTCCTGATCGGTGCGCCCTGGGACTGCTCGGGCACGAACCGCGCAGAGATGCTGGCGCCTCGCGCACTGCGGGAGGCGGGTCTGGGCCGCCTCGTCGACGCCGATCTGGGGGACGCCGCGGTCGTCATCGGGAGCAGCCGCCGCGACGAGGCCACCGGGGTGCGGGCGCTGGCCGACACCATCGCCGCGGCGCGGGCATTGGCGACGACGCTGTGGACCGGCATACGGGAGAACTCCCCGCTGCGGCCGCTGGTCGCCGGCGGGGACTGCAGCCTGCTGCTCGGCGTCTTCGCGGGTGCCCGCGCTGCTCGGGGTGACATGGGCCTGTGGATGGTCGACGGCCACCCCGACTACCTCGACGCCGCCGGCTCGGACACCGGGGAGACGGCCGACCTGGAGCTGGCCGTGCTCACCGGCGACGGACCGCGGAGCCTGACCGGTCTGGGCGGGGCGGTGCCGATGGTGGCGGCCCGGCACGTCGCGCTGATCGGGCACCGCGCCGCCGGTCTCGATCCCGCGGCGGCGGCGGAGCTGGCCCGGGTGCCCGGCGAGCTGTTCACCCTCGACGCGCGCGCGGTGGTCGACGATCCGGAGGCCGCGGGGCGCCGAGCGGCGAGGTGGGCCGACCGGCTGCGGATACCGATGTGGTTGCACATCGACGTGGACGTCCTGGATCCGTCGGTCCTGCCGGCGGTGACCTACCCGCAGGCCGGCGGGCCGGACCTCGACCAGCTCGCGGCCGTGCTGACCCCGCTGGCGGCGTCGCCGGGACTGGTCGGCGTCAGCGTCGCCGACTTCCGCCCGGACCTGGACCCGGACGGCACCCAGGCGGCGGCGCTGGTGGCGTTGCTCGACCGCGTCCTGCCCCGGGCGGGTCTAGACGAGTGAGTCCTCACTGAGGTCAGTGGTCGCAGGCGGTCAGGGACCTGGTCGCAGGACGGGAGTCGGACTGCCCGGGCGGACAGCGGAACGCGCCGCGGGAGAAATCGCAGCCGGGCGTCCGGGCACACTGCCGTGCCGGGCGGTGCGCGCACGGAGAAGCGCCGCCCGGGGGAGCGGGCGGCGCTTCTGGTCGGCAGGGCTCAGTTGGTGGTCAGCATCGACGCTCCGGTGACGAAGGTGTAGCCCTCGGCCTTGATGCCGGTGACGACCTGCCGCAGGTAGTCGGTGCCCAGGTACGGGTGGTAGAAGAAGCTCGCCACGCCGTCGCGGACGACCAGGTTGCGGTCGGCCGAGGCGAGCAGGTCGGCGGGCAGGCGCGGCGGGTGGTTGTTGAACGCCTCGGGCTCGATGTTGCCGATGTTCTCCGGGATGATGACCGAGCCGTAGACGTCGCGGACGGTGTACGGGAAGAACTGGCCGAACTGGCGGGAGTAGTCGGGCGCGGCGCCGGTGAGCACGCCCGGGAAGTACAGGCCGCGGTCGTAGCGCCGGCCGAACAGGCTGTTGATCGTCCGGTAGTCGACGGCGCTGCCCGCGTAGTGCGGGAACTCGAAGGTGTTCGGGACGCCGAGGCCGGCCGCCGCGAAGACCAGGCTGGACGAGGCGACCCGGCCGGTGACGAAGGCGGCCGAGTCACCGGGGACCGGTCCGTCGTAGATCACGCTGTTGTTCGCGTCGACGTGCGCCGTGTAGAACTCGAAGTCGTTGGCGCTCACGCCGTCGTACGGGTTCGCGATGGCACCGAACTGGTGGGTGTAGCCGTGCATGAGCAGCGTGCCGCCCCGGCTCTGCATGTACCTCAGCGCGGAGACGACCTGCGGCCGCTGCAGCAGCGTGTAGTCCTCGGCCCGGCCGGCGTTGTTGACGCCCTTCGGGTCGCGGTACCGCGGGTAGACGGCGACGGTGAACGGCACCCTCTGAGCGAACAGGTAGTCGGCGACGGCGCGCAGCTCGGCCGGTTCGGAGTCGGGTCCGACGTCCTCGATCCGGACCAGGCCGCGGTGGCGTGTCACCGCGGTGCTGCCCAGCGAGTCGAACAGCAGGTCGGCGAAGGCCAGGTAACGGTCGTCGTGGGTCACGTACGCGAACGGGATCTCGCCGACGTAGGTGAAGTTGCCCGACTTGACCGCCCACGGGAACGTGGTGCCGTCCGGGCGGACCGCGGTGGCGAGCGTCGTGACCTTGGTCGCGTCGCTGACCGACAGGTTCATGATGCCGGACTTGTCGGTGGTGTCCCGGGTCAGCTTCTTGCCCTTGTAGTCCACCTCGGACACGTCGGCGAAGTCGAAGGTGCCGCTGGTGAAGCCGTGTTGGGTGGCGAAGGTGGCGTCCGCCGCGGTCAGCTGCCAGATGTTGTCGTAGACCCAGGTCACCGGCTTGGTGGTGGCGGCCACGTCGGTGAGGAACGCGGCCGGCAGCGCCTCGTCGTAGGTCGAGCCCAGGTAGATGACCGCGGTGTAGGCGTTCAGGTCACCGGCCTTGTAGCCGGCGACCGGGGCCGCGGTCCACGACCCGAAGTGCGAGCTGAGGTTGGCCGTCTGGGTCGCGTAGACCTCGCCGAGCCACCCGTAGTCGCCGGTGATGTCGTAGAGGACCAGCGTCTTCGCGGTGCCGCCACCGGGGGCGGCCGCGCCGGACCTCGCGGCCGGGACGGTGACGGCGGCCTCGGCGGTCACCGCGTTCAGGCCGAACGCGGCCACCGCGGCGACGGACAGGCCGGCCGCCATCAGGGCCCGGCGGGTCGTTTTCAGGTTGCGCATCAGGCGGACACTCCACTCGTGACAAGGGCGGGCATGGCGTCGGGGGAAGGCGCGAGGCCCAGCAGCGCCGCGGTGGCCTGGGCGGTGCGGGCGGCGGCGAGGCCGTCGCCGTACGGGTTGCCCGCGGCGGTCATCGCGTCGCGGCGGTCGGGGTCGTCGAGCAGCGCGGACGCCTCGGTGACGATGAGGTCGGTGTCGGAGCCGACGAGCTTGGCGCAGCCGGCGTGCAGCGACTCGACGCGCTCGGTGACGTCCCGCAGGACCAGGGCGGGGACGCCGAAGGACGGCGCCTCCTCCTGGATGCCGCCGGAGTCGGTGAGCACGAGGTAGGCCTCGGACAGCAGGCGGGACAGGTCCGGGTAGGGCAGCGGGTCGGTGACCGTCACCCGCTCCACGCCGGCCAGCCCGGCCTCGACCTGCGCCCGTACGGCGGGATTGGGGTGACTCGGCAGGATCACCTCGATGTCCTGATACTTCGCCACCAGCTGGCGGACCGCCTTGAGGATGCGGTCCAGTGGCTCGCCCCACGACTCCCGGCGATGCGCGGTGACCAGCATCAGGCGGTGGGTGCTGCCGGCCCGGCGCGCCGCGACGGCCGCGTTCTCGAACGGCAGCCGGCGCCCGGCCACGGCCAGGGTCGCGTCCACCACCGTGTTGCCGGTGATCATCACGTCGGCGGCGGTGACGTTCTCGCCCAGCAGGTTGGTGGCGGCCAGCGGCGTCGGCGCGAGGTGCAGCGCGGCGATCTGGGCGACCAGCTTGCGGTTGGCCTCCTCCGGGAACGGCGAGTCGATGTCGCCGGAGCGCAGCCCCGCCTCGAGGTGCACCACCGGGATGCGGCGCCAGAACGCGGCGAGCGCGCCGGCCAGGCTGGTCGTGGTGTCGCCCTGGACGATCACCGCGGCCGGCGGGCGGGTCACCCACAGGTCGTCGAGCCGGCGGATCATCTCGGTGAGCAGCTCGGCCTGGCTGCCGGTGGCCCGCTCGACGGGCAACGTGATGTCGGCGGTCAGGTCGAACGCCGCCAGCGCCTGGGTGACCATCGCCGGATGCTGACCGCTGGCCAGCAGGATCGGGGTGATCAGGCCCTGCTCGCGCATGGCGATCGCGACCGGGGCGAGTTTCACCGCTTCGGGCCGGGTGCCGCCGATCAGGTGCACTTCGGGGAGCGACATGGGGGTCTCCGGGGGGTCGTCAGTGGGCGAGGGCCAGTTCGTGGTTCTCGTCGGTGCGGCCGGGCAGTGCGGCGATCGGCTCCTCGGCGAGCCGTTCGGTCTTGGCCCAGGCCTGCCGGCCGGTCGCCTGCCGGGCGATGGCGCGGTAGGTGGCGACGAGGCCGAGCAGCAGGAACAGCGGGTAGGCCAGGGCGGCCACCAGCAGCCGGCGCAGGTTCTCGTCGCCGAGGTGGACGCGGTGCACCAGCGCCCAGACCAGTCCGGGGAAGAAGCTGATGCCGAGCCAGAGGCCCGCGCTGTCCGCCAGGTCGTACCAGGTGTGCATGTACGGGATCGGATGCCCGGCGGCGAGCCCGGCGACCGCGACCACGACCAGGCCGGCCAGCACCACGGTGACCAGGGCGTTGGCCCACGGCGACACCAGGTAGTGCAGGACCTCGGCGATCGCCGCCGGGCGGAAGCGCCCGGAGGTCAACAGCCGGCCCAGATAGCGGGCGCACTGCAGGTTGCCCTGCGCCCAGCGGGTGCGCTGCCGGGTGAGCCGGCGGACATCCACCACGGCCTGCTGGGTGACGCTGGCCCGTGGCGTGTAGCGGATGCCGACGCCGTTGAGGTGCATGCGCAGGCCCAGCTCGAGGTCCTCGACCAGGCAGGCGGACCAGGGCGCGTCGCCGAGGGCGACCAATGTGGACAGCCGGCTGAACTGTCCGTTGCCGCCGAGCCCGACGGTGTCGATCGAGTCGCGCAGGCTCTGGCAGGCGTTGACGATCGCGCCGAACTCCAGGTCCTGCACGGCGCCGAGAAGCTTGTTGCGGTTGCGGATGCGCACCTGGACCTGCACCGCGCCGATGGTCATGTCGCGCAGCATCCGGGACACCTCGAGCAGGATGTTCTCGCTGCCCTGGCCGTCGCCGTCGATGATGCCGACGACGACCCGGTCGGCTGCGACGCCGGCCTGCTCGCTGCGCTCCACGATGTAGCGGTAGGCGGCGTTGAGCGCCTCCCCCTTGCCCTGGCGCGCCTCCGGCAGCTCCCGGCGCAGCACATGCAGCCGCGGATGGTCGATGCCGGCCAGCACGGCCGGGGTCCCGTCGTCCGAGCCGTCGTCCACGACCAGCACCCGCGCGAGGGTGTTGACCGGCCCGCGCAGGTTCAGCGCGGCCCGCACCGTGGCGCCGACCACCACCTCCTCGTTGAGCGCCGGCACGATCACCCAGAAGTGCTCGGGGCTCCCGTCGCCGTGCTCGAGGTGCCGGGCGACGGTGGTCATCCGGTGCGAGGAGACGTAGCGGACCCCGAACGTGACCAGCACGACGGTCAACATGGGCCAGGACATCATGATTGCGTAGCAGATGATGAGAAGGATCCACCCGTGCGTGGCGGTCACCGGCCCACCTCCCCCGTGTTGTCACTGTTCGTGTTGTCTACCGGCGTGTTCCTCCCACGCTCTCGGACGTAATAGGACATTACGAAGCTACGCAGCGTGAGGCAAGGCCGCTGACCTTAGCGCCGGGCCAATGGGGCCGATCGGGCCAACCCAGACATCTCAGGCCGGTCTTCCGCGGCCGAAACGGGGCACATGCCGCACGGCGACGATCCGCCGGGGCCACCACCTTGCGCCGGGCGTCCGGTCACGCTGCGCGATGTTCCCGTACGGGGCGGGCCGCCCTCCCTTCGTCACTCTGAGTATTGAAGACGTCGCTTGCCGGACGCATGGCGACCACGGCACGACGGCCCGCGCGGTTTCCCGCGCGGGCCGTCGCTGTCACCCGGCCCACGCCAACGGGAGGGGTGAGGGGGAGGTCAGTCGCCGGAGCCACGGCCGCGGCCGTGGCGGCCACGGCCCCGATCGTCGCCGTGGGACCCGGTGGGGGCGGCGGCCGTGCCGGCCCCGCGCACGTCGTGACGGGTCACCTCGCCGGTCCCGCGGTCCACGTACACGTCGTGCCGGGCACCGTTCACCATGACGCGGATCTTCCAGATCGCGCGGCCGTGCTCGTCCTCGGCCTCGACGTGGCTCACCGAGCCGCCACCGGCCGCGTCCATCGCCGCCCGCGCGGCCTCGTCCCGGGTCTGCTCGCCGCCGACGCCGCCGAAGCCGCCGAAGCCGGAGCGGGCCGACGGGCTCACCGCCGGCGGCACCGGCGTTCGGCCGGCGTCGGTGGCGGCCAGGGCCGACCCGGCCAGGGCCGACCCGGCCAGGCCGAGCACCGCGGCGGCGCCGATCGCGGCGGCGACCGAGAATCTGCGGTTCATGTGGTCCTCCCGGCTGGTGCGGTGACCACGAGATTCGCGGACGCGACGATAGCGGCGCGCTGCATGATCCCTAAGAGCGGGTTAAGAGTGGGCGGGACGCCACGGGGTCAGGACCGCGGGGCCCGGCCGAGCCGCAGCGCGATCACGGTCCCGGTCGGGTCGGCCGGGTGGATGTCCAGGGCGCCGCCGCTGGCCTGCGCGGCCCGGCGCGCGATGTCCAGGCCCAGGCCGGTCGAGTCGCCGCCGCTCAGCCCGCGCCGCACCAGGCCGGCCGGCATGCCGGGGCCACGGTCCTCGACCGTGAGCAGCGGGCCCGGCGGGGCGGCCTCCAGCCGTACGGAGAAGGGGGTGCCGTGGGGGGTGTGTGCGAACACGTTGCCCAGCAACGCGTCGACGGCCGCGGCCAGCTCCTCGGCGGCCAGCGCCACCGGCTGCGGGTCGTCGTCGAGCCGCACGGTCATGTCGCGGCCGGTGTCCTCGGCGAGCACCTCCCAGAACGCGGCACGCTCGGCCACCACCGCGGTCGCGTCGCAGCGGGCCGGGACGTCCTCGGTGCGGCGGCGCGCCTGGCGGATCAGGCCGCTGACCGCGCGCTCCAAGGCGTCGGCGGCCGCGGCGACCCGGGCGCTGTCCCGGGGGTCGGGCAGGCCCTCGGCCTCCAGGCGCAGCGCGGTCAACGGCGTACGCAAGCGGTGGGAGAGGTCGGCCACGTGCTCGCGTTCCTGACGCAGCAGGTCCTGGATCCGCCCGGCCAGGTGGTTGAGCGCGCCGGCGACCTCGCGCAGCTCGGCCGGGCCGGCCGGCTCGGCGCGGGCGGTCAGCTCGGCGTTCGCCAGACGGTGCGACACGTCGGACAGGTCGGTGATCGGCCGGATCAGCGAGCGGGCGAGCCGGTCGGCGACCACCAGGCCGAGCAACACCAGCACCACGCCGAGCAGCGCCAGAACGAGCCAGGAACGGGTCACCCCGCGCTGCGTCTCGGCTGCGGACACGGCCGTACGGATGACGGCTGTCCCCTCCGGACGCCCCTGCACCGCGACGACGATCTCCCGGCCGCCGGCCAGGTCCGCGGTGAGGCTCTGGCCGCGGCTCGCCAGCGCGACCGCGGGCGTACGGGACACCGGCGTGCCCAGCACCATGCCGTCGGCCAGATAGATGGTGACCGGCCGGTTCGCCGAGGCGGCGAGCTGCGTGACGGTCAGCGTCAGCTGCGGCAGGTCGGCGGTGCCCACCACGGTGACGATGCCGTGGATGTCGGCCGTCGCGCGCACGGTAGCCCGGTCCTGCGCAACCTGGCGCACCAGCTGCGCGAGCGGAACCAGGAAGGCGATCATCACGAGGCTCGTGGTGGCGAGCACGAGCAGCGCGAGCCGGCTCCTCACCGCGAGTCCGCGGGCGGTGAGCCGAGACGTACCCCCACGCCGCGTACGGTGTGCAGGTAGCGCGGCGCCGTCGCACTCTCCCCCAGCTTGCGGCGCAGCCAGGACAGGTGCACGTCGACGGTCTTGTCCGCGCCGCCGTACGGGATGCGCCACACCTCGCTGAGCAGTTCCCGCTTGGTGACCACCTGGTTCTTGCGCTGCGCCAGGTGGTGCAGCAGGTCGAACTCGCGCGGGGTCAGCTCGATCTCGTCGCCGGCCAGGCTGACCCGGCGGGCGGACGGGTCGATGACCAGCTCGCCGACGGTGATCGCCGGGTCGGCCCGGGCGCTCGCGCCGCGGCGCAGGACGGCCCGGATGCGGGCGTCCAGCTGGGCGGCGGTGAACGGCTTGACCAGATAGTCGTCGGCGCCGGTGTCGAGCACGCGGACCATCTCGCTCTCGTCGTCGCGGGCGGTCGCGACGATGACCGGCACCTGGCTGACGGCGCGCAGCATCCGCAGCATCTCCTTGCCGTCCAGGTCGGGCAGGCCCAGATCGAGCACGACCAGGTCGGGACGGTCGGCGAGGGCGCACTGGACGCCGTCGAGGGCGGTGCCGGCGGAGGCCACGGCGTGGCCGCGGTCGCGGAGGGCGCGCATCAACGGCGTACGGATGGTCGCGTCGTCCTCGATCAGCAGCAGGCGTGCCATTACCCCGAGCGTAGTTGCCGCCGGCGTCCTTAACCGGCTCTTAGGGCCGACTCGCGGCGGCGTTGAGGGCCGGTGCGGCATAGTGCGCTCATGCGCCTTCTCCGCCGCCCCACGCTGGCCGCCGGTGCCGGCTGGGCCGCCGCGGCCCTGGTGGCGACGGCGGCGGGGCTGGGCGGGATCCGGCTGGTGGGTGAGAGCTTGACCGGTACGCCGGGGGGCGTGCTCAGCCAGGAGGAGGTGCGCCGCGCGTTGACCGTCTCCCCGGCGTCCCCGTCCGCGGCCCCGTCCTCCGCCTCCGCATCCTCCTCGTCCGCCGCCACACCGGCGCGCGCGGCCACGTCCCCGCCGCCCCGCTCGACCGGTTCCGCCACGTCCGTCACACCGTCCCCCCGGCCGTCGCGTTCCCCGTCGGCGGCGCGCCCCGCACGCTCCGGCCCTTCTCCCCGTCCGCCGGCCACCCGGGCGCCGCAGCCCCGCCCGTCCACCCGCACCACGACCCCTCCCCCGGCCCCCGGCGCCGCGTCGTTCTCCACGAACGGGGGAACCGCGGTGGCCCGCTGCTCCGGTGGCCTGGCGTTGCTGGTCAGTTGGTCACCACGCCCCGGCTACCAGGTCGACCGGGTGAAACAGGGCCCGGACCACGAGGTGGAGGTGCGCTTCGAGGGCGACGAGGGCCGATCGGAGCTGAAGATCTCGTGCGGCGCCGGAAAGCCGGTGGCCGCCGTCGAGGACGATGACGACTAACGTCACGGTCTATGTGTAACGACACCGTCACCAGGCGTTCCCTGCTCTTCGGTGCGACGGCCGGGGCCGTCGCGCTTGCCGCGCCCGCACCGGCCGCGGCCGCGCCCTCGCGGGGGCTGCAGGACCTCACCCATCCCGTGACCACCTCCTTCCCCGCCTTCGAGCCGGGCGAGGAACCCGTCCGGCGCACCGCCACCACCATCGAGGCCGACGGGTACTACATGCAGGAATGGCGGATCCTGGAACACTTCGGCACGCACGTGGACGCGCCCGCGCACTTCACCGCCGGCGGCCGCACCTCGACCGAGCTGTCGCTGGCCGAGCTGATCACCCCGCTCGCCGTCGTGGACATCTCGCGGCGCGCGGCGCACGAGCCGGACACCACCGTCACCGTGGCCGACCTTCTCGCGTACGAGCGGCGGTACGAGCGGATCCCGCGCGGCGCCGCGGTCGTGATGGACAGTGGCTGGGCGTCCCGGTCGGGCGACGCGGCCGCGTACCGGGGAACCGACGCCCAGGGCGGGTTGCACTTCCCGGGCTTCAGCGCCGAGGCCTGCGACTGGCTGCTGCGCAAGCGGCGGATCGGCAGCCTCGGGGTGGACACGCTGAGCATCGATCCGGGAGTGTCGGAGAAGTTCGAGGTGCACGTGATCCTGACCGGCGCCGACCGGTACGGCGTGGAGAACATCGCGAACCTGCGCCGGGTGCCGCGGCACGGCGCCACGCTGACCGTCGGCCTGATCCCCTACCAGGACGGTTCCGGCGGGCAGGCGCGGGTCTTCGCCCGCTGGTAGGGCCGCTACCATCGCCCGGTGCGAAATCGACTGGTCTCTCTCGTCGCCGTGGCCGGGCTGCTGCTGAGCGGGTGTTCGTCGCCGGCCGCGGCGCCGTCTTTCGTCGCGCCGTCGCCGGATGCGCCGTCGACTGTGGCGCCGTCCTCGCCGGCACCGGCGCCCTCATCGGCCGCGCCGCCGGTTTCGCCGTCCCGGTCGGCCGCCCCGGTCACGCTGCCGAAGCCGGGCAATCCGAAGGGGCACGCCCCGGTGCCGGCCGCCGCGCGTCCGGTGGACACGAGCCACACGACCCGTACGGTCGGCACCGGCACCCCGGCGAGCTGCACCTCGGCGGCGGTCGTCAAGGCGGTCGCCGCGGGCGGCATCGTCACGTTCGACTGCGGCCCGGCGCCGGTGACGATCACCATGACCGCGACGGCCAAGGTGCGCAACCGCACCAGCCAGCTCGTCCTGGACGGCGGCGGCCGGGTGACGCTGAGCGGGGCCGGCAAGCGTCGCATCCTCTACATGAACACGTGCGACCAGGCGCAGGGCTGGACCACCTCGCACTGCCAGGACCAGGACTCGCCGCGGCTGACCGTCCAGAACATGGTGTTCACGAAGGGCAACAGCACCGGCGACAAGACCGAGGGCGGGGGCGGCGGCGCCATCTTCGTCCGCGGCGGCCACCTCAAGGTGATCAACTCACGCTTCACCGGCAACCGCTGCGACCGTACCGGCCCGGACCTCGGCGGCGCCGCGATCCGGGTGCTGGATCAGGGCGGCAAGGCTCCGGTGTACGTCATGGGCAGCACCTTCACCGGCGGGGTGTGCTCGAACGGCGCCGCGCTGAGCAGCATCGGCGTCTCGTGGAACGTGCTCAACAGCGTCTTCACCGGCAACTCGGCCGTGGGCAGCGGCGCGAACCCGGCCCGCGGCGGCACGCCGGGCGGCGGCAGCGGCGGCGCCATCTACCTGGACGGCAACCTGTTCACGCTGTCGCTGAACGGCACCGTCATCGAGGACAACAGGGCCGCCGAGGGCGGCGGCGCGGTCTTCTTCGTGAGCAACGACCGCACCGGCACGATGACCGTCAAGAACTCCACGTTGCGCCGCAACCGCAGCGCCGGCTTCGAGACGTCGGGCTTGCCCGGCATCTTCTTCCTGGGCGCCCGCAACCCCTCGATCTCCGGCTCGAAGTTGACCAAGTAGAAGGACCGGGAGTGAATGGCCTCAGCCGCGCCCGCGGTCTGCTCAGACGTCGCGGACCTCGATGACCCGGGTCGCCGGGGCGGCGTCGCCGGCCTCGGCC
>NZ_CAKUCL010000202.1 GCF_934643405.1 uncultured Actinoplanes sp. | reverse complement strand
GTGCCGGCGATCAACCCGGCCGCACCACTGCTCTGGGCGCTCGAACTGGTCCTGCCCGGCCGCACCACACCCAACCGCCCCGCCGGGCCGGCCGCCGGGCGCCGGGACCCCGGGGTGGAACGCGACGTGCGGGCGATCCTCGACAAGACCGCCCACCCGCTGTGGAGCATCGGCATCCGCTACGCGATCGCCAAAGACGACCGCCGGCAGGGCAGCGACCCGTATCCGCGGCTGCGCGGCGTCGCGGACGCCATCGCCTCGTCGTTCGCCGTCTACGCCGCCCGCAACACCCTGGCCCACCGGGCCCGGATGAGCGGACCGGTGGCCGTGCTGGCCACCCGCCGGCTCGGCGCCGGGTTCCTGACCTGCACCCCGGAGCTGGCGGTGCTGGCCGCACTGCCCCAAGATCTGGCCGTCCCCGGGCTGGACCGGGCCAGGGCGAAGCCGATGCCGCCGCCGGTGGCAATACCCACCGGAGGCCGGGGGACCAAGGTGCTCGGCGACGCCGAGGTCGGCGGACACGCCGTCGCCCTGGCCGTCTCTGACGCCCGCTACCACCTGCACGTGGTCGGCGCGACCGGCTCCGGCAAGACCACCCTGCTGGTCAACCTGGCGGTCGACGACATCACCGCCGGCCGCGGCACCGTGGTGATCGACCCGCACGGCGACATGGTCACCGACATCCTCGACCGGCTCCCGACCGGCGTGGCCGACCGGGTGGTGCTGTTCGACCCCGACCAGCCCAACCCGCCGACGCTGAACCCGCTGTCCGGCGACGACCCGGACCTGGTCGTCGACAACCTCGTCTCCATCTTCGGCACCATCTTCGCCAAAGCCTGGGGGCCGCGGATGGACGACGTCATGCGCGTGGCCTGCCTGACCCTGCTGCGCCACGCCAACGTGACCCTGCAGCACATCCCACCGCTGCTCAACTCGGCGCAGTTCCGCTCGGCGATGACCGTCGGCCTCGACGACCCGGCCGGCCTGTCCGGGTTCTGGCAGTGGTACGACGAGCTGAACCCGGCGCTGCGCTCGCAGGTCATCGGCCCGGTCCTGGCCCGGCTACGCGCGTTTCTGCTGCGCGACTTCGTCAAACGCACCATGCGCTACCCGACGTCCAGCTTCGACATGAGCACCGTCCTCGACGGCGGTGCCCTGCTCGTGCGGATCCCCAAAGGCCAGCTCGGCGAGGACACCAGCAAGCTGCTGGGCTCGCTGGTGCTGGCTCAGGTGTGGCAGGCGGCCACCGCCCGCGCCGGCATCCCGGCCGAGAAACGCCGCGACGCCACCCTGATCATCGACGAATGCCAGAACTTCCTGACCCTGGCCAACAGCCTCGACACGATGCTGGCCGAGGCGCGTAAATACCGGCTGTCGATGGTGCTCGCGCATCAGGACCTGGCCCAGTTCCCGAAGGATCTGCTCGCCGCGGCGTCCGCGAACGCCCGCAACAAGATCTATTTCTCGGTGGCGCCGGAAGACGCGCGCGTGCTGGCCCGCCACACCCTCCCGGAACTCGACGAGCACGACCTGACCCACCTGGACGCCTACACCGCCGCGGGCCGGCTGGTCGTCGCCGGCCGGCACACCCCGGCGTTCACCCTCAAGACCCGGCCCCCGAAACCCGTCATCGGGCAGGCCACCGCGATCCGGCAGGCCGCCGCGGCGAAGGTGCCCGCTCAGGACACCAGCGCCATCGACGAGCTCGTCGACCGGCTATCGACCCGACCCCACGACAACCGGCGCGCCCGCACCGGCAGCGGCGCGCCGCCGAAAACCTGAGCCGCCGCGCCAGCCCGGTGACAGAGACCGACAGATCTGCCACCGCTCTTCCGCGGTCTTCCGTGACCCTTTCCGCCGGCTCTTCACCAGCCCTTCACCACTGCTCACCCCGGCCGCCCGGACAGACCCGCCGGCCGCGGTGGTTCCTGCTGCACACCGGCCGTGTCCGCGGCTGGCAACCGGCTCACCGTTTCCCGACACCCTCCCCACCGGGAGGGACGTCCTCTTCCGCTAGGAGCATCCACCGTGCCCACCACACCGTCTGATCCGTCCGATCCTCGCCGCCGCTCCGCCCGGCAGGCCCGCCTCGACCGGCTGCGCCGGCTGACCCCTCGCGACCACCAGCTGCTGGACTGGCTCGCCGAACACTATGTGCTCTGCGCCGACCAGATCGCGGCCGCGCTGTTCGCCTCACCACGCTCGGCCCGGCTGCGCCTGGCCGTGCTGCACCAGCTGGAGGCGGTCAGCCGATTCGTCGACACCACCACCGCAGGCCGGCACCACCTGTACACCCTCGGCCCGCTGGGCGCGATGGTGTACCCGACGCAGTTCAACAACCCCAACCGGCCCGACGCGCGCGCCCCGCGCACCGCGATCGAACGCACCGAACGCATCATCGGCAGCCGCCGGCTCGCCCACCTGCTGGGCACCAACCAGCTGTTCATCGACCTGGCCGCCTACGCCCGCACCGACCCCGGCGTGCAGCTGGCACGCTGGTGGTCCGAACAGCACACCACCGCAGTGTTCGCCCGCGCCGGCGTGCAGCCCGACGGACACGGCGTCTGGATCGCGGGCGGCCGCGAGGTCGGCTTCTTCCTCGAGCACGACAACGGCACCGAACCCCTGCGCACCGTGCTGAAGAAGCTGCGCGGCTACGAGCAGCTCGCCGCCTACGGCCCCCGCTACCCGGTGCTGCTGCGGGTGCCCGGCCGGCGCCGCGAACAGCACCTGCTCGACGCGCTGTCCGGGGTGCCGACCGCCATGCCGGTCGCCACCGGCGTGCACGGCGAGCATCCCGCCGGACCCGCCTGGACGCTGACCGCCCAGCCGCGGCTGCGGCGATGGCTGCACGAGCTGCCCAGCGACCACGGCCCGGACAACCCCGCCACCAACCCGCACCGCTTCACCGGCCACGAAACGATCCGGTGAACGGCTGCGCCCGGCCAAGCACCCACCACGCCGTGTCAGAAAGCCCGCATCTCACCCACATCTGACACGGCACCGCCGGAAGTCTGACAGCGCAGCTCACCCACCCTTCTGACGATCACGAACGAGGACGGGACTGTCAGATCCGGCCGCTACCGTCGCTGGCAACACCACGTCATATCGCTTCACCCGGTCCGGTCCCACCATCGGGAACCTCTCGCCGCACCCGTTCGGTGTGCTTCGCCCACCCGCCGCTTGACGGCCGGTCGGCGTCGCGCACCGCGCGGCGACCCCGAGGTCGCACCGCGACCATCAAGCACCACCGCTGACCATCCCCGTTCATCGCTGACCCGACCCATGCACCCGATGGGCCGGTCACTGCTGCGCGCCCTCAGCGCGCCCACACGAGAGGACCCCGCATGACTGGTCTCAACACAGCGACGCCGCTGACCCGGTTCGGCAGCCGCGTCCCCGCCGTCGCAGCCCGCAAGGCCACCACCGCCGCCTCGGCCGCTGCTGTGGCGACACCCGCCGCGACGATCACCTCGATGGTCATCTGCCTGCCCGACGGGCTCCCCGCCCAGGCCTTGACCGCCACCGCGCTCCACCGGCACTTCGGCGTGACCGGAACCCTGCAGCCGCGGTTCTGGGCCAAGCCCGACCTGTGGCTGTGGCAACCCGCCCAGCTGATCGGCCTGCGCAAGGGCCGCCCGGCGCCGTGCGCCGGCGGACCGGTCAAGCTGCTCGACCTCGACGGCCTGCGCCACGCCGCCGCGATCGCCGCGGGCGTACGCCACCAGATCTGGCAGCAGGTCGTGCACGGCACCCGCCCCGCCCACCTATGGCAGGTGTTCCAGAGCCGGCACCTGGCCGACCCCGCCACCTACCCGCAGGACCGCGCGGCCGCGGACTTCTGGAACCAGCCGCGCATCAACGCCATGCGGATGCACAACGCGGCCGGCTACGGCACCACCCACCTGCCCCTCCCCGAGGTGGAGGTGTTCCAGGCAGGCCCCATGGCCTACCAGCACTTCCACGCCACCACCGCGGTCTGCGCCGATGCGCTGCTCACCGCCGACGGGCACAAACTCACCCCGGCCAGCGACGCCCTCGCCCACCGGGTGACCTACCTCGAGCAAGCTGGCCGCTACCTGAACACCATCGAGCCCAGCCAACGGCTGCTCGCGATCACCTTCTAACCCCCTTCCCGCCGGCAATCGGCCCCGGGACTGCCCGCCCTCGCCCACGCAGCCGCGGCGGGCAGCCCCGAGCCCACGACGCACCACCGACGTACCCACGCGGCACCGCCGGCGCCTCGGGCCGGGGCGCGCGCACCAGCTCGGCCCGCGAAACAGGCCGCCCTTTCCCTCTTCCACCGACCCGTGGCCGCCAAGGCCCAGTGCAACCAACCACACGGTCCAGTCATCTGCCCGGCGCAGGTCCCTGCCAGGCCCCGGACCCGTTTTCCTGCACGCGCCTGCACCGCACGACTACGTCGCCAACCACCCACCACACCTGCTCGAAGCCCTCCGGGAACCGCGCCTGGCCGCGTGCCGCAGCCCCGGAGGTACCGGGGTGGTGCACGGCCGAGCACGGCTACCCGGATCCGAAGAAAGGAACCGACGTCATGCTCGACCCCTCCGTCCCGATCACCGCGCTGCTGACCGCCGCCGCCCGGCAACAGACAGACCCCGCCCGGCTCCAGGCGGTGATGGCCCGGCAGACCGAGTTCGCCAGCCCGCTGCAGGCCCAGCTCGCCGGCATCGCCTTCGACCCGCGCGCCCGCGACCTCGCCGAACTACTCCTCGACGACCTGTGGTCGGACGCAGCACGCCAGCAGGACGCCCTGACCGACAGCGGCCCCGAGCGTGAGGTCATCATCGGCAGCGGATTCCACGCCGCGGTGTACGCCGCCGTCCGCGTACTCACCGGCCACCGGCGACCCTGGTTTTGGAACGTCAGCAGCGGGCTGGCGGCACGTTCGCCATGACCGCCCGGCCCACCTTCTACCTCAACTCCCGCAACCGCGCGGGAAACCCCGGCTTGGCCGGCGACCAGCGCGCCAGCCTCAACTATCTTCCCGGCGCCCCGATCCAGGCAGCCAGTCTGTCCATGGCCGAATATCAGACCAACACCGACATGGCGTTCGTCATCCGGGTCACCCTCGCCCAATTCGCCGACGTCGTCACCGACGCCCGCGTCCTGGCCGCCGGCCCGGCCGGAACCGGCGTGCAGATCGACCTCGACGGCCGCGTGCCGGTGCGCGCCGGGCGGATCATCGACGCGCGAGGACTCGGCGACCCGGACGACGCGGGCATCAACGGCACCACCATCGTCACCTTCAGCCAGTTCATGCGCCGCATGGCCGGCCCGTGGCCGCTGCAGGGCGTGCGGCGGGTCGCCGTCATCGGCGGCGGCGACTCCGCCAAGTGCGCGATCGAGTCGTTACTCGGCATCGCACCCCCACCGGTCGTCGCCGCCGCGGCCCTGGACACCGTCGACTCGATCGACTGCTACGCCGAAGCGCTGCCGGAGACGTGTGAGCAGTGGCAGCGCGAGGTCCGCGGGCGGTACCAAGCCATCGGCCGCTACCTGCGCCCCGACCGTCGCGGGGTGCGCCGGCTCACCGTCCTCACCCGGCGGGCCCGCCCGATCGCGCTACCCGCCATGGCCCTGGTCGACGGCCGCACCTACGACCTGGTCATCGTGTGCACGGGCTACCAGGAAACCGTCATCGACGGACTGGAGCTATCCCACTTCTCCTCCTATGTGATCCCGGGCGCGGAGGTGGTCGCGCTCGAACACGACGACATCCCGGCATACCGGGTCGGCCCGCACGCGCGGCTGCGGTTCACTACCCGGGAAAGCGAAGAGGGCATCGCCACGATCAGGGCCAACGCCGTGTCGATGTTCCGGACCGCCACCAAGACCGCCGCCCTGGCCGCAACGCTGCCCGCGCCCCGCCGGTAAGGACACCCAGCCTGCGGATCCGCGCGGACGGCGCACCCCGGGACCTCCGTCACCGTCTGTCCGGGCACGACCGGCGGGTCGTGCCCGGGCCCCATCTGTGTGCCGGCACGCGTAGCGCCGACGCCGCAAGACGCCTACGAGGACAGCCCGGCCGACACGCACCCGGAGCCGGCGCGAGCCCCCGGCGTCGGCCCTGTTCGCCGCACCGTCCCGGCGGCAGCCCCGACCCCGGTGCGCCACACCCGGGCCAGCCTCCCGATCGCACTTGCTGAATGCGCCTCGTTCACGCGTGGATCAGGACACCCCTCGACCCGGCAATCAGGAAGGACACCCCGACCATGACCGAAGCCCCCGCGACGACGACGCCCGCGCACAGCGCGTTCCTGGTCCTCGCGGCCCTCGCCGACCTCGGCGAGGCCACCGCCGCCGCCGTCGCCAGCCACACCGACCTGGCCTACTCCACGGTGACGCCGAAACTGCGCGCCTGGGAGACCAGCGGTCACGCCGAACGCTTCCGCAACGGCGCCAACCAGACGCTGTGGCGGCTGACCGCCAACGGCCGCGCCACAACCGCGTACTCCGGCGAACCCGCCGACCCGGCACCGCCGCGGCGCTCCCACGACATCGAGAGCACGAGCTCGCCGAGCACCGTCTCCACCGCGGACGAAACACCAACGACCACCAACGACGACACGGCCGGCACCGGCACACCGGAGCCCGACGCCGACGAGAACGACGCCTCGCGCCCGGCGGATCACGCCAAGCCGCCCGGCGAAACTGTGCAGAGCCCGCCCATCGACAACGCCGGCGAACCGTCACCCGGCATCCCGGAGCAGAGCGACGAGCAAACCGAACCCGCCGCTGGCAGCGGCGAGGACAGGCCGGACGCCGAGAGCGGAAGCAGCGCACCGGCCAACGCGTCGGCGGGCAACGGGCAACCAGACCCGCAGCACACGCCATCGCCCGGCCCTGACCTCACCAGTGAGCAAGCGCCGAGCGACCGGCGGGCCGCGGGCTCGCTGCGCGGGGCAATCCTCGACATCCTCGAAGCCAACCCCGGCCAGCAGTACAAGGTCAGCGACCTGTGCAAGCTGATCGACCGCGCCAACGAGCAGACCGGCGCCAAACGGGCCAGCGCCGGAGCCGTGGCCAACGCCGCGCACAAGCTCGTCGAGGGCGGCAGGGTCGTGCTGCTGCAGGAGAAACCTGCCACGTTCGCCCTGTCCACCACCGACGCCTGAACCCCGCCGCGCCCCCGCCCGGTAGCCCGGGGGCAGGCGTCGAACTTAGCCGGAACCACGCCTGCCCCCGGTGCTCCTTCACAGACAAGGAGCCCCTGAAGTGTCCTCCACCCTGGAATCGATCGTCACCGCCTGCGGCGGCGTCCTCGCCGGCCTCGCCCTGGCCGGCCTCCTACTGCGCCAGCAGCAGCGAACCCTCAACCGCTGGCGCGACCTGGCGCATCACGACGACACCACCGGCCTGCTCAACCGGCGCGCACTCCTGCAGGCCCTGCGCCGCGCGCTGCGCGACGGCGACCACGTCGGCCTGATCATCCTCGACCTCGACCAGTTCAAAGCCATCAACGACACCTTCGGCCACGAGAACGGCAACCACGTCCTCGCCGCCGTCGGCCGCCGCCTCGCCGCGCTCATGCCTCCCGTACAGCTGGCCGCCCGGCTCTCCGGCGACGAATACGCGTTACTCGTTCTCGGCGACACCGAACAGGTGGCCGCCGCCGCCAGCGCCGCCTGGCGCGCGGTCAGCCGCGACCCGATCCCCGTGCACAACACCTACCTGCAGGTCTGCGCCAGCGTCGGACATGTCACCGCCGGGCCCGGCGCAACACCAGCAGAGCTGCTACGCGCCGCCGACCTGGCCATGTACGAGGCGAAACAAACCCGTACCGGCATCCGCGCCGCCACCACCGGCGGCCACCGACCGGGACACGCCCGCTACCGCGACCTTCCCCGCAGCTGAACCACCTCTCCCCATCATCCAGCACCCCCTCGCCGACCAACCCGGCCCGGCACGGCTGCTGGCCTGGGCCGTCCACCACGACCACCTGGCAACCGACCAGAGCGTGCTGATCCCGGCCCGACGCATCGACGCCGGGTGACGGGCGCGCGTCGACACATCAACCCGCCTCCTATCTGATGCCAGCCCCGATGCGTGCGCGAGGAGCAATCCGACCTCAGCAACCTGCCCGCCACTCCGCCGGCTCGTCTCGATACATGCAGCCGGCCGCCCGAACCCCCGCCCCCGTGGCCTCTGACGAGCGCCACCGGGGCGGCAATCGATCACCCTTCTGCAAGGAGCACACCTGTCATGACCAGCCCTCACAGGCACCAGGTCGGCGACCTGGTCATCATCGACCCGCCGTGGCGCAAGCCGGCCACCTCGGCGTTGTCTACCGGATCACCCAGTTGCTGCGCGTCAACGTCGTCATCGAACCCGTCAACGGGGGCCGGGCGTCGCGCATCAATCCGATGTACCTGCTACCTGCTCCCGAGGGCACCGCGCAACCGCCGACCACAACAACCACCAACGGGTACCACACGCCGCTGGAGCAGGGCACCCTCGTCACCGTCACCTCGCCGAAAATCCCGTCCGACCAGCTCTACGTCGTGCTGCGCGACAACGGCGACGGCAAGGCGTCCATCGTCCGGCTCGGCGGCGACCACGGCCGCTACTGGCGCAATGTCCCGCACCGCCAGCTCACCGTCATCGACCGCAGCCGCGTCCACCTCGACCCTCCACCCGCCGGGTAACACCGCGCGGCACCGGGCGGTGGACGCACTTGACGCCGCACCGAAGGCGAGCGTCGATCACCGTGACCGCCGCCCGGACCCGCCGCGCTTCGTCCCCGACCCGACTTCCACAGGAGCTATCAGCTATGACCACCCGCGTGTTGTCCGGGATCACCGTCGTGGTCCTCGGCGTCCTGCTGCTGTGCTCGGGGCTGGCCGGCATCCTGCTGTTCGGCGGCGCCGGAGCCACCGCCGGCTGCGTCACCGTTGTGGCCAGCGAGCCAGCTTTCGTCGCGGCCCCACCCGAGGCCCGCTCCGGCGGCATGGGGCCGGTCGGCCAATGGAACGCCGAGCAGGTCGCTAATGCTGCCACCATCATCGCCGTCGGGCAGGGCCGCGAGGTGCCGCCGCGTGGCTGGGTCATCGCGGTCGCCACCGCGATGCAGGAATCACGGCTGATCAACGTGCCCGGCGGCGCGGATGACTCGGTCGGTCTGTTCCAGCAACGGCCGTCGCAAGGATGGGGCACTCTCGCCGAGCTGCACGACCCGCAGTACGCGGCGGCGCACTTCTACCAGAAACTGCTGACCATCGACGGCTGGCAGACGATGCCGCTCACCGAGGCCGCGCAGAAAGTCCAGATCAGCGCCTATCCCGACGCGTACGCCAAGTGGGAACCCGACGCCACCCAGCTGGTTGCCGCCGCCCTGTCCGGGGTCACCGCCGGTGCCGGCACCTGCGGCACGACCATCAGCGCACAGGGCTGGACCCGGCCGGTGCACGGGGAGGTCGGCTCCGGATTCCGCACCGCCGGCCGGCCGGGTCACGACGGCGTCGACCTGATCGTCGCCAAGGGCACCCCGATCCACGCCGCCGCTGCGGGCATCGTCAGCCGGGTCCGGTGCAACGCGACCGACGTGCGCACCGGCACCGACTGGGGCTGCGACCGCGACGGAGACCCGAACCGGACGGCCGGCTGCGGCTGGTACGTCGACATCGACCACGACGGCGGCATCGTCACCCGCTACTGCCACCAGCTGGCCCGCCCCTATGTCCAGGTGGGGCAGCACGTCGACGCCGGTGAGGTGATCGGCATCTGCGGCAGCAGCGGCCACTCCAGCGGCCCGCACCTGCACTTCGAGGTCCACCTCGGTGACCACAGCGCACAGACAGCGGTGGACCCGGTGGCGTTCATGGCCTCGGTCGCCGCCCCGCTGGACCCCCCGGCCGGCGCTGTCAGCCGCTCCAGCAGCAACCGCCGCGGCATCTCCGTGCCCGGTACCCGCACGGACATTCGACCGCGCCCGGCCGCCGTGACCGATCACCAGCACGTCACGGCGGCGCAAGGCCGAACGTTGACGCGCAGCACCGCGCCGGCGTCACCCCCAGCACCTGCACTTTCGCAGCTACCACGAAAGGCCGCCATGAGCACTGCCGTCGAGCGGTTCCGGGATGCCGACCGCCGTTACGAAACCCTGTGCGCCCGATGGAACGCCCTTCCCACCCCTCAAGCGCGTCGCGTCTGCGGCCTGCAGCAACCGCTGAGCGCGGCCCGCATCGAACGGCAGGCCACCGCCGCCAACGTGCTGCGCGACGCCGCAGGACGGCACACGATCGAACAGAAGCCCGGCGTGTACCTGCTGCTCGCCGCGGATGGCCGGTGGGAGATCGACCCGCTCACGTTCGACGGCGCGCCGCTGTCCGGCTACGACGACGGCGCGCTCAACGAGGCATGCGAGCACGACGGCGACGGCCTCGACAGCGAATGCGACGTGCTCGCCCAGGCCGCCGGCGACGTGCCGCTGCCCACCGCCGGCGAACTGACCGCCCTGCTGCTCGGCCATCTCTGCCGCCATGACGAACCGGGACTGTCCAGCCTGAACCTCGACGGGTTCAGCGACGACGCGCTGAACAGGCTGACCGCCCGCATCGACGCCCATCGACGCCGGCAGGCCGGCTGACGCGCCCGGCCGCCCGCCCCGCGCGGCCTAGCAGTCGCGCGGCACCTCACCTGATCCCACCGTCTCGAAACACCGTGCCGCGGTCTGACCGGACGGTGTCAGCTCTGCCCGTCACCCGACGTGAAACCCGCCGTTCCCGGCAGCCCGCCCCGGCCTCGACCGCGACCAGGCGGTTGGCCGGCATCGGCAGGCCGCCACCTTGCCCCTTGAGGTGGCCCTGCCGGACGCGGCCAGGGCCACCTCCCGCCCTGATGGAGGAACCCTGATGCACTCCGACCAGCCAACCGTCGCCGATCCCACCATCCGCGAACAGACACTGCCCGCCGGCGTGCCGGCCGGTGCAGCACCCGGTGGCCCCGATGTCACGGCCGCTGCTGCGCTGCAGCCGGGACGGTCCCCGGCGATGACCACACCGACCGGCGGTCACGTCAACCCGGTCACCGGGCTGCCGCGCCTGCGCCCCGGCGAACTGCAAGCCCAGGTCCTTGCCGTGCTGGCCGCCGACAGGGGCACGTTGTTCACGGTCGGGGAGATCGCCCGAAAGTTGCACGGCCGCTCCACCGGAGCAGTCGGCCAAGCCTGCGACCGGCTCGTCGAACTCGGCCATGCCACCCGCAACGCAACGCAGTTCACCGTGACCGCCGCCGGGCTGGCCGAACACCAGAACCGGCCGGGACCGCCGCCGGTCCCGCCCGTGGCCCCACCCCAGCCGGGCTCAGCCGCCCGCCCCGCCGCTCCCGCCGCCGCACCACCCACCCGCGCGCCTGCGCCCGCAGCCGCGGCACCGCCGAAGCCGAAGCAGACCACCGGGCCGGTGCGCCGGCCGAACGGCCAGCTGTACTACCCACGCCGGCTGGCCAAGCGCACCGACGTCGACGTGCTACGCGAACTGCGCACCGCAGAGGTGCCGGTGCTGCTGTACGGACCACCCGGCACCGGCAAGACCGCGCTGATCGAAGCCGCCTTCGGTGACGAGCTGTACACGGTGCCCGGCGACGGCGACACCACCGTCGGCGACATCACCGGCGACTACGTGCCCGTCGACGGCGGCGGCTACGCGCTCGTGCCCGGCCCGCTGCCACAAGCCATGCAGGCCGGTGGAGTGCTGTTCATCGACGACGCCACCCTGATCGCCCCCAAAGTGCTCGCCGTCGTCTACCCGGCGATGGACGGCCGCCGGCAGATCATCCTCAAGGCCGCCGGCGGGCAGGTCGTCACCGCCGCCGCGGGCTTCTACGTGGTGGCCGGGCACAACCCCGGCGTCCACGGCGCCGTACTCACCGAAGCCCTCGCGTCGCGGTTCTCGGCCCAGATCAAGGTATCGACCGACTACGACCTGGCAGCCGCGCTGGGCGTCGACGCGCGGATGGTGCGCGCCGCCCGCAACCTGGCCACCCGATTCGACTCCGACGACATCGGCTGGGCGCCGCAACTACGCGAGCTGCTCGCCTTCAAGAAGATCACCGACGTGCTCGGCGTCGATGTTGCGGTGGCTAATCTGCTCGGCGTTGCCCCGGTCGAGGACCGCGACGCCGTCGTCAAAGCGATCAAGCAAACCTTCGGGCCCACCACGCTCGAGGCGCTCACCCTCGGCAAGCAGCTGTGAGCGGGCCGGTGACGACGATGAGCACACCTGCCCCCACCGGCAGCACCAGCGGCAAGCACCTCAACCCGGACCCGGCCGCCCCCGCCGTCGCGGCACCGACCGAACCCGGCTGGCTGCGGCTGTCCGCCGCGCTGACCGAGCACATCGCCCCGGTGGCCGGCCGCGACGACCTGATCGTGGTCTGCGAACCCGGCGCCGGACACGGCGCCCCCGCCTGCCTGATCCGCGAACAGGCCTGCGTCGAGATCGACGGCACCTACCTCGACACCCCACTGACCACGCTGGACTGTGACGATCCGGACCTGCGCGAGAACATCCCGGTGCTGTGGGGACTACTCGTGCACGAGGCAGCCCACAGCCAGCACACCTGCTGGGACTTCGGCGCCGGGCAACCGGCCGCCGCCGAAGCCGCCACAATCCTGGAAGAATCCCGGATCGAGGCCGCCCAGATCGGCCGCCGGCCCGGTGACCGGCGCTGGCTGCGCTGCGCAGCCACGAAGATCCTGCTCGCCGAGGTACCGGACACCGACGACGTTTGGGCCGCCGCCGGCACCGCCGCCGTCGTGCTCGGCCGCGCCGACGCCGGCGTGCTGGACCCCGACGAGGTCCAACCGGTCCGCGACGCCGTCACGAAGATCCTCGGGCCGGCCACCCTGAACCGGCTCGCCCACATCTGGCAGCAGGCACACCGCACCGACGACTTCGACACCGACACCATGCTCGAGCTTGGCCGCCGCTGGTGCGAGGTCCTCGGCGTCGACCCGGACAACACCACCCTGCCCAGCCTGCAGGCACCCAGCGGCCCCGGTACCCGTCCAGGCGCCGGTGGCAGCCCAGCCGGTGCTGGCGGCACACTGCGCCAAGCCACCGGGCAAGTCGTGGTCACCGTCAGCGCCCACGACAACGAGCACGCCC
>NZ_CAKUCL010000201.1 GCF_934643405.1 uncultured Actinoplanes sp. | reverse complement strand
GACGCCCCACACCAACCGAAACCACCCGCGGGGCCCTGCGGCGGCTCACTGCTTCAGCGCCGGCGGCGCCTGGACGTAGCGCGTGCTCAAGCGCCGGTAAGGACGACTGCGCAACGCCACCGAAGTCGCGATCAAGCCGACCGCGCCGGTCAGCACGAAGACCAGCGCCAAGCCCCGGTCGGCGCCCGTGCCGAACCAGGTCCCGATCGTGCGGGCGCCGTAGCCGTCGGTCATGAACGGGATGAAGGCGAACTGGGCCACCGGGGCGATCAGGAACGCGGTCAGTGGCGACGCCGCCTGCTCGACGCTCTGGGCGAAGCCGAAGACGCGGCCCTGGCGTTCGTACGGCACCACCTTCTGCATGATCGTCTGCTCGGCTGCCTCGGCGTACGGGGAGAGGACCATGTACAGGTACAGGCCGATCGCCAGCAGGACGATCGACGAGCGCAGCGGGAACAGCAACGTCACGGCCCACAGGACGACGTTGATGATCAGCAGCAGCCAGACCGGGTTGCGGCCCAGGCCGGTCCGCGCCACGAGCAGGCCGCCGACGATGAAGCCGGTGCTGAGCACACCCCACAACAGGCCCCACGCCTGCACGGACATCAAGGACAGCCCGTACGCGTCGAGCAGTGCCATGAAGACGCCGCCGAGCAGGTTGTTGAACGCGGAGAACGCGATCAGCGCCATCAGGCCCGGCACCGAACGGACGACCAGGATGGTGCCCTTGAGATCGACGCTGCGCTCGGGCCTCTCCGAGGCCGCGACCCGGCCCTCGTCGACGCGGACGAGACCGAGGTGCACCAGCGCCGCGGCGAGCACCACGAGCCCGAGGATCAGCACCCAGAACATGCCGCCGAGCGCCACCAGCACGCCGCTGATCACCGAGGTGACCAGGAACGACACCCCGGACGTCGTGCCCACCAGCCCGTTGGCGCGGTCGCGGTCCTTCTCGGCGATCAGCAGCGTCACCATCGTCGGCAGGGCGATCGTCCGGATGTTGCCGGCGATCACGCCGAACATCAGCAGCACCACCAGCGACCACAGAGCGACACTCGTCGGTTTGGTGAACTCCTCCGCCGGAGTCAGGGCATAGATGACGAATGCCACGCCGTACAAAAGCAAGGATGTCGCCGCCGAGATCTGCATGACGGTCTTCTTGGCGTAATGGTCCACCAGGCTGCCGAACCAGATGCCGGTCAGTGCGGTCATCACCAGGAATATCCCGGAGATCATGCCGGTGGCGAACACGGACCGCGTCTGGATGTAGACGTAGAAGGTGATCGCGAACCAGACGGTGTAGTTGATGACCGACACCAGCAGCGTGTTCACCAGCAGCTGGAAAAATGTCGCGCGCTGCCCCTCGATCCCCCGCATGACGCCCACCGTATGACCTGAACCCCGGTTGATGTCCACCAGGACGGGGCTTCCCGGCGTCTCCTTTCGTACGGCGCAGGCCGGGCAACACCGGCATGGCGGGGAGCGAGAACAGGCCGAAGGCGGCGGGGCATTCGCGGCCGACCATTGACAGAGGTATATCCCGAACGGACACTGGGAGCGCTCCCACCTCTGCAGCCGTAAAGGGATGCCCATGTCTTCTCGTCTTCTCTGCTGGGCCGCGCCCGTGGCCGCCGCCCTCGTCGCGGCGCTGCCCCTGCCGGCCTTCGCGGCGGACACGGTCACCGTCACCGTCAACGCCCGCGCCGGACTCGCCACGGTTCCCGGCACGGCGATCGGCGTCAACGACGCCATCTGGGACACCGAACTCGGCACCGAGGCGGTTGCCGGCCTTCTCGCCGACGCCGGCGTCCGGATGATCCGCTACCCGGGCGGGTCGTACGGCGACATCTACCACTGGGAGACGCACACCGCGCCCGGCGGTTACGTCGCCCCGGACACCGATTTCGACACCTTCATGGCGTCGGCGAGACGCACCGGCGCCGAGCCGATGATCATCGCCAATTACGGGACCGGGTCGGCTCCGGAGGCGGCCGCCTGGGTGCGCTACGCGAATGTCACCAAGCGGTACGGCGCGAAGTACTGGACGGTCGGGAACGAGAATTACGGCAACGGGCATTACGGTACGGCGTGGGAGGCCGACGACCACGCGGACAAGAGCCCCACCACGTACGCGAACGAGGTCGTCGCGTACGCGCGAGCCATGAAGGCCGTCGACCCGTCGATCAAGGTCGGCGCCGTTCTCACCACGCCCGCCAACTGGCCGGACGCGCTCGTGGCCGAGGGCGACAGCGGCAGCTGGAACAAGACCGTGCTCGGCATCGCGGGGGCGGACATCGACTTCGTGGACGTGCACTGGTATCCCGGTGGCGCGACGGCGGCCGAGGCGCTGGGCAAGACGGAGCAGGTCGAGGACGCGGTCCACCTGCTACGCCGGCAGATCGATCAATACGTGGGGCGGGACCTCGGGATCAGCCTCACCGAACTGAACGTGGGCACCGGGCAGAACACGCAACCGGGCGCGCTGTTCCTCGCCGACGCGTACAGCCGGCTGCTGGCCCAGGGCGTTTTCACGGTGCAATGGTGGAACGTCCACAACGGCATCGGCACCGTCTCGACCGTCGAGGGGCAGACCGACTACGGCGATTTCGGGCTGCTGTCCAGCGGCAACTGCACCGCCGACCGCAGCGCCTGCGAGCCGCCGCTGAACACGCCGTTCCCCGCCTACCACGCGCTGCGGCTGATGAGCTCCTTCGCCAGGCCGGGCGACCAGTTCGTCCGCGCGGCGACCACCGACCCGAAGGTGATCGCGCACGCCACCCGCCGGCCCAACGGCGACCTGAACGTGCTGCTGCTCAACGAGGACCCGGCCGCGTCGCACGACGTCACGCTCGACTATCCAGGCTATGCGCCGGCCACGGACGCGACCGTCACGGCGTACCTGAAGGGAAGCGAAAGCCTCACGACCGGCGCGAGCGGCGCCCGCACCCGCACCCTGCCGGCGTACTCGCTGACGCTGCTGAGGCTGCACCCGGCCGGCGCGACGACCGGGCTGCCGCGGGCACCCGGCACGCCGGCCGTCTCCGGCGTCACCGACCGCACCGCGACGATCTCCTGGCCGGCGGCGGGCACGCCGGCGAAGTACGAGATCTACCGGCAGAACGGCGCGGTGAGCGAGCAGCTGGGCGAGACCTCCGGTACGGCGTTCACCGTGCGCAATCTCGAGCCGGGAACGCGGTACACCGTCAATGTCGTGGCCCGCGACGCGGCCGGCGCGCAATCCTGGTCGTCGCCGCCGCTGACCTTCACCACCGGCAGCCCGGCGTCGTCCACCTGCGCCGTCACGTTCGCCGACACCAACGATTGGGGGAACGGGTTCGTCGGGTCGATCGACGTCACGAACAACGGCACCAGGACGCTGACCGATTGGACGCTGACCTTCACCTGGCCGACCGGATGGCAGAGCGTCAGCAGCGGCTGGAACGCGACGTGGGAGCAGACCGGCCGGACCGTGAAGGTGACCGGCGCGGGGCCGCTCGCGATCGGGGCGAGCACCAACGTCGGATTCGTCGGCGCCTACAGCGGACCGAATGTGCTGCCGGGCGCGTTCCGCCTCAACGGAACCGTCTGTTCGAGCTAGTTGCAGCCGGGCAATTCGCTCGGAAGGCTCGCCGGGCGGCGGTGCAATCGGCGCTTGTCCCCTTTGCCAACCCAATACAGACCGAAGGTCCTCAAGGAGCCGCCCTGGCGTCCAACCGCGAAAGGCGAGCCGTTGTAGAAAATCACGTGCCCGTCCAGCTGGGCGTTGTCGTGTTGACGCACCATCACGGCGAGCTTTCTGGCGTCCCGCATGGACTTCCCACCCTCGAAGACCTCGAGCTGATCCGTCTCGGCCCCGGCAGTCGGTCCGCAGCGCAGAGTCACGAAGGCCTCGGGGATCCGGTCGCCCGTCATGTCGTAGTAGTCGAGACCAACTTGTCTCACGTCCGCGTCGGGGCAATCCAGATCGTCATAGCGCTCCGCGGCCCAATCGGAAGCTGGCTGCTTGCCACCGACCGGCTGGTCGCAGCCGGCGACCGTGACGAGGAGCAGCAGGGCGGCGAGAGCGGGTCGAGCTGGGCGCATGGCGTCGTACCTCCCGAGTCGTGGTCGTCCGCTCTCAGACGTATCAAGGTCTATTGATGTCCGAAACGTTGTCCTGGCTGGACAACGCAGGTGTGGACAACTGTCGGCATCGCGACGGACCACGCCGTACGGACCAGGGTCCGGCTTCTCATGGAGGGACGTCCCCTCGCCTCGGGAGGCCCCCATGCCCCGGCCCGAACGCCCCCTCGACCCGGCCGCCGGCCCGATCGCCCAGTTCGCCGTCGCCCTGCGGGCGTTGCGGGCGGCGGCCGGCAACCCGACCTACCGCCGGATGGCCGAGCGGGTGCCCGTCTCGCCGTCCGCGCTGGCCGCCGCGGCCGACGGTCGCCGGCTGCCCACCTGGGAGGTGACCCGGGAGTACGTCCGGGCGTGCGGCGGCCGGGAGGATGAGTGGCGGGAGCGTTGGCACGCCGTACGGGAAGCCACGCCGGGCGCGGCACGAAGCGTGGCCGAACCGGCGAAGCGCCACCGGCGCAGGCGCGGCTGGCGGGCCGGCCTCGCCGCCGGCGCCCTGGCCGCCGCCGCGGTCGTCGCCGTCGCGGCCTGGACGATGGATCACGACCCGCCGGCGACGGTCCGCGACAACGTGGCTCAACCGACCGCCCGGTTCTCGCTGCCCAGCCACGAACCCGTGCGGGACGACGCCGATCCGAAGCGCTCCGGCTGCGCGGACAACCCCGCCACGATCCAGGAGCTCGACCGCATCCAGGTCAACACGGCCAAGGAGAACCTGCTCGGGGTGGCGGCCGTGCGGCACTCCCCCGGCTGTCACGCGTCGTGGGGCCGGTTCGAGCCGAGCGAGCGGCTCACCTACCTGCGCGGCCCGGTGCGGGTCACGATCACGGCGCGGCGGCCGGCCACCGGGACCGTCGGCGAGGCGTATGCGACGGACTTCGACGGGCAGGCCGTCTTCGGCAACATCCTGCTGGACACGACCGGCTGCGTGGAGATCACCGTGCGGGTCGAGGCGCCGGACGGTGGAGGATCGGCGACGACCCATTGCGTACGCCAATAAATGGTTTCGGAAAGCGACGGCACAAACACAAGGAGTTAAATTTCTAACTGTGTGAGTACTAGACTCGGAGTACTACGCACGTGCGCACTTGATGCGTCCGGGAAACGGACAACAATCGAGTCATGACGTACGGCAAGAAGGACCTGCCTTACCCCTACAGTCAGGACTTTTCCGGCATCGTGACCCGGGTGAAAGGAGTCCGGGAGTCGACCAGGGCCGCCCTGGTGAACTCGCTGAAGGTCGCGTCCTACCTGAAGGCGGGCGAAAATCTGGTCACCCGCCACCTCGGCGCCCCGAAATCCATCGCGGGCGGCGACGGGTGCAAGGCGTACTGGTCGGGTCTGCACTTCTTGTCCGAGCGTGCCCTTTCTCGCGAGGTTGCCGAGCTCGAGCCGCCGTTCCTGCGCCAGAAGGGCGCCGGGCCGTACCGGTCGACCTGGGCCAGCCACGACGACTACCTCAACGACCTGCTGGCGTTCCTGTTCCACGCGATGAACTACGACCCGCAGTACGGAGCCGGGCTGGAGACGCGCGGCGACTGGCTGGCCACCGACGAGAGCTTCACCGACGCGGTGGACCGCGCGGCACACCACGAGCTGCTCGCGATCGTCCGGATGCCGCTGTTCCGGCTCCAGCTGATCGTCAGCGCCACCGCCGACCGCAACGACGGCATCCACGAGGCGATCGCGAACAACTACGCGGGCGCTCTGGAGCCGTGGAAGAAGGTGTACGAGGCCACGATCGCCGCGCGCGGGTTCCGGTTGCGCAAGGGGGTCACGATCGAGCAGTTCGCGAACATGCTGGCCGCGGTCCTCGAGGGTTTCGCGATCCGTCATCTCGGCGACCCGCGCTCCGGCGTCATCGGCGACGACCCGAGCGGCAACCTGGTCGGCATGGCGATCCTCGGGATCATGAACAGCTATCTGGAGAAGGACGACGACAGTCCCAGCACGACCCTGCGGGAGCAATTCGAGACCGGAGCCTGACATGACGACCACAACCGAACGACCCGTCACGGCCGTCCGGCCCCCGTCGTGGTGGGACCGGCAGGGTGACCTGATCATGCGACGGCCGTTCAACGAGTGGACCTTCACCCACATGAACTGGCTGATGCCGACCGAGCGGGTGTCCCGCGGCGGTCATCACCGGCCGCTGCCGCACGACCCGCACCCGCTGGATCTCACCTATCGGTTCGAGGGCCACGACCGTACGCTGCATGACCTGCACCGCCGCACTTTCACGACGGCATTCGTCATCATGCACGGCGGCGCGATCGTCCACGAGTACTACCCGGGCGCGTTCGCCGGCTCGCGCACCCGGATGCAACTGTTCTCGGTGTCCAAGTCGGTGACCTCGCTGCTGGTGGGGATCGCCCTGGCCGAGGGCCGGATCGGCAGCGTCAAGGACCACGTCACCGACTACCGTCCCGACTTCTTCGGTACGGCGTACGAGGAGACCACCCTCGACCAGCTGCTCACCATGACCAGCGGGGTGGGTGACCTCGAGGCCTGGGACGTCCCGGACAGCGGCATCAAACGATTCGAGCAGGCCGTGATGGGCGGCGGCGACGTGGCCGACGTGATCCGTTCCGCGCCGCGCACCGCCCTGGCGGGCGAGAGCTTCAATTACTCGACCTTCGACGCGCAGATCCTCGGCTGGGTGCTGGAGGCGGCCACCGGGCAGACCATTGCGGCGTACGCGGCGGATCGTCTGTGGCGTCACCTGGGCGCCGACCGCGACGCGTACTACTGGCTGACCCGCGCCCACCCCCGCACCGCGCTCGGCGCCGGCTCGTTCAACGCGACCGCCCGCGACGTCGCCCGCCTGGGCCGGCTGATGATCGACAACGGCCGGGTCGACGGCCGCCAGGTGGTGCCCTCCGAGTGGGTGCGGCTGAGCCGCGGCAGCGACCTCCCCCAGCTCGCAGTCGGCGCGCTCGGCCCCAGCGGGTACGCCCATTACGGATACGCCAACCAGTGGTGGACGCTCGGCCACTCCTGTTTCGACGCTTTCACCGCGCTCGGCGTCCACGGGCAATACCTCTACGTGGATCCGGCCGCCGATGTGGTCATCGTGAAGACCAGTGCCTGGCCCACTCAGGACGACGAACGCCGCGACCGCGAGACGATAGCCGCGCTGCGCCGCATCGCCGACCATTTCGCCTAGACCATTCCCGTCCCCCAGCTTTGTTCGCGGGCTTTCCCCTGCCCGGATTCCGTCTGGCGCAAGCCATTCACAGAAAGGAGCAATACATGAATCATGCCCGTTGGCGGAGGTGCGTCGCGACGCTGATCGCGGTAAGTGTCACCCCCTTCATCTTCCCGGGCCGGCCGGCCGCGGCGGTTTCTGCCCCCGGCAGCGTCCTGCTCGCCACCCCGGCGACACTGCCGTCGGAACTGTCGTCGCTGGCCACCGGGAAGCGCATCAGCTACGCGACCACCGCCGTCAACGGGAGTTCGCTGAACGCGACCGGCCTGGTGCTCACGCCGAAGACCGGCAAGACGAACAAGACGGTCGTCTGGGGCCACGGCACCACCGGCCTCGCCGACCAATGTGCCCCGTCGAACAACCAGGCCGTCTTCTGGCCCGAGGCGCGCGCCGCGATCGCCGCGCTGCTCGCGAAGGGCTGGACCGTGGCGGCGCCGGACTACCCGGGCCTCGGCACGCCCGCCGCGCATCCGTACCTGATCGGCGCGAGCGAGGCGCGGTCGATGATCGACGCGGTGAAAGCGGCCCGGCAGCTCGATCCGGCATTGTCCACGCAGTACGCGATCGACGGGCACTCCCAGGGCGGGCAGGGCGCCTTGTTCGCCGGTGAGCTGGCCCCCGCGTACGACGGGAACCTGGTTCTCAAGGGTGTCGTGTCGATCGCGCCGGTGTCCAACGCGCAGGTGTTCGCGCCGCTGGTGCCCGGCACGCCCGGCCAGGGTTACCTGGTGATGGGCCTGTACGGCCTGCAGGCGGTCGACCCGAGCGTGAACGCGCTGTCACTGCTCGCGGCGCCGGCGAAGCTGCGCACGCCGGTGCTCACCACGGGCTGCCTCTACGAGATCCTCGCCGCGTACCAGTCGCTGACCTCGGCCCAGCTGCTGACGAACGGCGCGCTGCCGTCATCGGTGCTGACCAAGCTGCAGCACTACGACAATCCCGGCCAGCAGGCTCCGACCGCGCCCATCCTGCTGATCCAGGGCACCGACGACGAAGCGGTTCCCTACGACCTGACCGCCGGCCCGCTGCTGGAGCAGCTGCAGTCCTACAACACGCAGCCGGTCCAGTTCGAATCGGTGGCCGGCGCCACTCACGACGGTGCCGTGTTCGCCACCACCGCTCTGGCGGCCGACTGGATCGCCGCGCGTTTCTCCTGACCTTTGTTGCCCACCCCACCGAGACGGCGGCATCCCCGTGCCCCACCCCCCACGGGAGATGCCGCCGTTTCCGCTTCCCGCCGGCCTCGCCCGCGCTCCTACCAGCTGCGGTAGGACGCGCGGTCGAAGTCGGCGTATGCGCCCTCGGCGCCCAGGTCCTGGACCCACAAGCCGGTGAACGCGCCGGTGAAGCCCCACGCCTCCGGTTCACCCTCGGCGATCCTCGCGGCGTACTCGTCGGAGAGGGTCGTCGCGTCGAGGACCGGGCCCACGGTCTGCCAGTCCCTCTGGGCGGGATCCACGGCGTACGCAAAGGTCAGTTCTTGATCGTCGAAGGTGACCCGCAGGCCGATCCGGGAGATGCCGGTGAGGTCGGTGCGGACGCCGGGCAGCGCGGCGACCTTGCCGCTGTCGCAGGCCAGCAGGCCGAGCACCGGCGTGCCGTCGTCCTCGGCGGTCACGTGCAGGTGGTACCAGTTGCGGGTGTTGTAGTACGCCGCGACGCCGGCGAGCTGCCGGTAGTTGCGCGGCGTGAACTCCATGACCGCCTCGAACGCGCACCGCCGCGCGACCACCCGGCGCGCCACCAGGCTCGGGCGGTGCGTGGACATCGGGGACCGGCCGCCCAGAATCCTCAGGTACGAGGGGCGCGCCGCCAGATCGATCCAGTCGGGGGCGGCCGGGCGGCGCAGCGTCGACCAGTTGACGCCGAGCCGGCCGCCGTCGAAGTCGTCGTCCTCCTCCAGCTCGGAGGAGCGCTTGCCCGGTTCCCTCGCGGCCAGCGGCGCCGGCACGTCGTCGGCGGGCACGCCACCGTCGATCCGTGGCCAGCCCTCCGCCGTCCAGTGCACCAGCTGCAGCGCGCTCTCCCGGCCCAGCACGCAGCGGCCCCGCTCGGTGTACGGCCGCCCGACCAGGTGCGCCAGGTACCACTCGCCGGCCGGCGTCTCGACCAGGCTGCCATGTCCGGCTTTCTGCAGCGTGAGCTCCGGGTTCCGGTACGAGGTGAGCAGCGGCCCGCTCGGATCGGCCAGATACGGTCCGAGCAGGTGGCTGGACCGCGCCACGGTGACCTGATGCTCCCAGCTGGTGCCGCCCTCGGCCGTGACCAGGTAGTACCAGCCGTCCTTGCGGTACAGGTTCGGTGCCTCGGTGAGCCCCGCCGACGTGCCCCTGAAGATCATGTGTTCGTCGCCGACCAGGCGCTTCGCCAGCCGGTCGTACTGCTGGATCGAGATGCCCGCGAATCGGTCGTGTCCGGGCCGGGCGTCCGCGACCATCGACAGCATCCACGTGGTGCCGTCCTCGTCGTGGAACAGCGACGCGTCGAACCCCCGCCCGTGCAGCACCACCGGGTCCGACCAGGGCCCGTCGATCCGCGGCGCGGTGACCAGGTAGTTCTGCGGATCCCAGTACCCGCCTGCGAACGTCGCCACGTCGGTGTAGAGCAGGTGGAACTCGCCGTGCGCGTAGGTGAGATTGGGCGCCCAGATCCCGCACGAGTCCGCGGTGCCGGCGAGGTCGAGCAGCCGGGGCTCGTTGAGAGCCCCGCCGAGCGGCCGCCAGCTGACCAGATCGGTCGAGTGGTGCAGGCGGACCGCGGGGAACCACTCGAACGTCGACGTGGCGATGTAGTAGTCGTCGCCCACCCGCAGGATCGACGGATCCGGATGGAATCCCGGCAGTACCGGATTGTGAATGACGGGACGCTCGCGGTCGCGCACGCCCTCAGCGGCAGCGGTCGTCTCAGCGCGGGTCATCATCGGCCTCCCGTCGTCGGGCGCAAGTTCCGTGACCTTACCGCAACTTCCGCCTCCGGCGCCGCCCAGTTTGCGCGGTGTCGTGGCCCGCGCCGGGAGGGGTTTCGAAACTTCCGTCGTCCGATCAGGAGTCGCAGGCTATGCCGTCGCCGTCGCGGTCCAGGTCGTAGATGTCGCTCCCGACGACGCGGACCGGGCCGCGGACGTAGGCCGGGCCGTTCCCGCTGCCGCCCGCGCAGTCGACGTCGTCGGCGACCGGCACGCACGCGCCGGAGTAGTTGGGGTCGCAGGTGCCGCCACCGCCGGTGGTCTTCGTGCCGACCGCGATCACCTTCGTGACCGGCTTGCGGGTGACGACCGAGCTGATCTGCTTGCGCGACGTCTCCTTGCCGTCGGTCAGCGTCACCTCGTACGTGATCGTCCGGACCCCGGCGACACCCTTCGTACGGACCTCGGTCTCACCCTTCGGCAGGGTCGAGTCCTTGACCGTACGGGTGGTGAACCCGATCGTTTTGCTCTGCGTGACCCGCTTCTTCGTGACGACGGGCGCTTGCGCGGCCGCCGACGTCGGCACGGTCTCCGGCTCGCTGGTCGCCGCCGCGGGCTGATCACCGGCCTGCTCCGTGGTGGCCGGCGTCGCGGCCCGTTCCCCGGCGATCTGTTCCGCGGCCGCCGCGGTGTCGGCGTTCTTCGGCTTGTCGTCCCCGAACACCGCGCTGATGAGTGCCGCACCCCCGCAGCACGGCAGCACCAGAACGGCCAGGATCATCCCCACCCGCTGCACCGGCGTGAGCCGTGCCCAGAACCCGGTCCGCGGCTCGTTCCCACCCACGAAGGGCGACGTCTGATTCGTCACCGCGTCATTCTGAGTGTCCGCTGTGTACACGGCCAGGTCCGTTCGGCCAGCGCCGTCACCCAAAAGACCCAACTGTTGGACGCCTCTTACGGCAGCTCCGCCGGCGGCATCGCCGTGCCGGCGCAGGACGGTCGACCATCATCAACGCGATCTGCAAAGCATCGGCCTGCCGCCGCATTCAGGTCGAACGCGGCTTCAACCGGCCGAACACCGGCGCGGACGGGCCACGCGATCGGACAAGTTCGGGGTCAACTACCGGGCCACCCTCGACCTGGCAGAAATGCTCGACTGGCCACCCGCAGTTTTCGACGGACATCATCCGCGGGACGGAACCTAGTACGGGATCGGCGCCGAGGTGGCCGCGTCGCGCACGGCGATCGCCTCCATCGGGCAGGAGGCGGCGGCGTCCAGCACCGCGTCGTCGGCCGGAACCACCGGGGTGACCGGGTGCGACCGGCCGTCGTCGCCGAGGGCGAAACGGGAAGGAGCCAGCGCCAGGCAGACGCCCGAGGCGATGCAATCCTCGCTGATGTCGACACGCCACGACGCCACCGCGGTCACCACCGCACCGGCAGGGCGTGCAGGCTGCGCACGAAAAGCCCCTGCTTGAAATCCAGCTCGTCGACCGGGGTCTCGATCCGCAGGCCGGGCAGCCGGCGCAGCAGGCCGCTCAGCGCCTCCTGCAGCTCCATGCGGGCCAGCTGCGCGCCGAGGCAGTGGTGGACCCCGGCGCCGAAGGCGAGATGCGCGCCCTGCGGCCGGGTCACGTCGAGCTGGTTCGGCTGCGGGATCATCGACGGGTCGCGGTTCGCCACGGTGAGCACCGGGATCACCGCGGCGCCGGCCGGGATGCGTACGCCGCTGAGCTCCACCTCCTCGGTGGCCACCCGGGGCAGGCCGGTGCCGACCTCGCCGAGCTGGGCGAACCGCATCAGCTCCTCGACCGCCTCGGGAACGTACTCGGGCCGGGCCTTGAGCCGGGCCAGCTCGCCGGGGTACTCGTGCAGCGTCAGCAGGAACATGTTGATCTGGTTGGCCGTGGTCTCGTGCCCGGCGACCAGCAGGGTGAGACCGAGCTGGACGAGTTCCGCCTCGGTCAGGCGGTCCTCGTTGTCGCGCGCCTCGACCAGCGCGGTCATCAGGTCGTCCCGCGGTTGCTTGCGCTTGCGCGCGATCAGTTCCCCGAAGTACGCCGCGAGCCTCCCATACCCCGCCTCGGCCACCGCGGGATCGGACGTGAGGTCGCCCAGGATCGCGTCGGACCACTCGTGGAACTGGTGGCGGTCCTCCGGCGGCACCCCGAGCAGCTCGCAGATCACCTGCACCGGCAGCGGCAACGAGAAGTTCTCCACCAGGTCGGCCGGCTGCGGCAGGGTCTGCAGGTGGTCGATCAGCTCGTCGACCAGCGCGGTCACCCGCGGGCGCAGCGCCTCGACCCGGCGGGCGGTGAACGCGCCGGCCACCAGGCGGCGCATCCGGGTGTGCTCGGGCGGGTCCAGCCCGAGGATCGAGCCGGCGGAGGCCTGGCCGAGCCCGGTGTCGGCGACGCCCGGCTTGCTCGCCTCGGCCCGGCTGAACCGAGGGTCGATCAGCACCCGCCGCACGTCCTCGAAGCGGGTGACCAGCCACCCGGTCTTGCCGTCGGGCAGCCGGATCTCGGCCACCGGCCGGGACAGTTGCAGCCGGGTCAGCTCGGGCGCGGGATGGAAGATCGACGGCGGCTTCGGGAACGGGAACGAGACGGGCGCCTCGGTCAACGGGACCACCTCCGGACAGTGACGTCCGGATAACTTATCGAAGTTTGCCGATCATTGGGGTCCCTCCGCCAGCAACGCGGTGATCATGTCGCGCAGCGGGCCGGTCAGCTCCGCCTCGGTCGCCGAGGCGAGCGGCTCGAGCTTGCTGGTCGAACGGAGCAGCGCCATCCCGATCGCCGCGGCCAGCACCACCTGGGCGCGCAGCAGCCGCCGGTCGTCCCCGGGCGGGCCGTCCGCCGAGGCACCGCCGGGCGCGGCGGAGCCGGCGGGGCCGGGCGCGGCGGAGCCGGCG
>NZ_CAKUCL010000200.1 GCF_934643405.1 uncultured Actinoplanes sp. | reverse complement strand
GTCCGCGACCGTGCCGATCCAGAGCTGCAACGCCCGGACGAGAGGCGCCGCGTCCACCCGCCCCCGCCTGCGGCTACCCGGCCGCGAGCCTCTCACCGCCCCGCCCGCCCCACCGCCGGTTGCCGAGAGCGGCCCCCGCCGGTTACCGGGGGCGGCCCCCGTTCCTTCGCCACGGCCACCGGAAGCGGCGCCTCCGGCGGTCCGCCGGCGCCCCCGGCAAGGCCGATCCCGCCGACCGCCGCGTGACCTCGACGCTCAACACCAATGCCGCGAAATCCATCACTCCCCCTCGATCCTCGTTAACGGTCACGTGACCGTTAACGCCATCCTGGCGCCCTCGTGCGGCGGCGTCAACCGCGGGACGGCATAGGATGCGGTGATCGTGGAAGAGGAACGGCAGGGCAAGCGGCCCACGCTCAGGGACGTCGCCCGCCTTGCGGGCGTGTCGCATCAGACCGTGTCCCGGGCCATCAACGACAAGGGCGAGATCGACCCGGAGACCCGCCGGCGCGTCCTCGAAGCGGCCCGTGAGCTGCGATATCGCCCGTCCCGGTTCGCCCGCGGCCTGGTCCGGCCGGACACCACGACGGTCGGGCTGATCGTCCCGGACGTGGTGAACCCGTTCTTCCCCGAGCTGATCGCCGGCGTGATCGACGCCGTCGGCAAGCAGGGCTGGCAGACCGTGATCACCAGCAGCCAGAACGACCCGGACCGCGAGCCGCAGCTGCTGCGGGCCCTGGCCGGTCAGGTCGACGCGGTCGTCGGGTATCTCCTGCTGCCCGACGACCTGGTCGCCGAGGCGGCCGAGGGCATCCCGCTGGTCGTGATGAGCCGCCGCGCGCCGCATCCGGCGTTCGGGTCGGTCGACGTCGACGTGGCCACCGGCGTGCGGGCCGCAGTCGACCATCTGGTCAACGCCGGCCACCGGCGGATCGGCATGATCGACTGCCCGCGTGCGTACGACCCGGCCCGCCGCGACGTCTTCCTGGCCGAGGCGGCCGCGCACGGCCTGAGCGTGCCGCCGGACGCGGTCGTCGAGGCCGAGCAGTCGATGGCCGGCGGCGAGACCGGGTTCGCCGCTCTGCACGCGACGCACCCGGAGATCACCGCGATCCTGGCCTTCAACGACGTGGTGGCGCTCGGCGCGCACCGCGCGGCCCGCCGGGCCGGCCTGTCCATCCCCGGCGACGTGGCGCTGATCGGCTTCGACGGTCTCAGCCTCGGTGAGCTGGTCGAGCCGCCACTGACCTCGCTCTACCTGGACAAGCGCCGGATGGGCGAACTGGCCGTCGGGCAGGCCGGGCGCCTGCTCGCCGGCGACCGTCCGCCGCCGGCCGTGGTGCAGCCGCGCCTGCAGATCCGCGGCTCGGCCTGACGCAGCTCGCCGTCCGGCCGCCTCACCCTGCGTGGGTGATGTCCGGCCTGCCGTCGTCGGTGACCATGAACCGTGATCTGCTCCATCCGCTCCGCTCCCGTCACAAACGCGGGCCTCCGACCGGTCCTAGCTGTGCGTACCCAGGACGGGAGCCGAGCCATGACGACAAGCAACGCGGGGGCGGCGGTGCGGGAGCGGCCGCCGGACGACGTCCTCCTCCTGCGCCACCAGCTGCTGCTGTCGGCCAGCGAGCGGCTGGCCGCCGCCGCGACGACAGACGAGGTCGCCGCGACGGTCGCGTCGGTGCTGTCGGCGCGGATGGACGTCGTCGCGGTGGCGCTGCGGCAGTGCGGGGAACAGTCCGATGCGCTCTCCCGCCGGGCGGTCATCGAGCGCCGGACCCTGCACTACGGCGACCGTTCGGAGGTGCTGGCCGCCTTCCCGGAACTGGGCGACGATCTCGACTACGCCGCGGTCGTCTGCGCCCCGCTGATCACCGACCGGGCGATCCTGGGCACGCTCCAGCTGCGCTGGGACAAGCCGCGCTTCTTCTACGTGGGCGAGCGCGCCTTCCTCGCCGCGTTGACCGCCCATGTCGCCCGTGCCCTGGAACGGACCCTCCGCCACGAGGCGGAGGCGACGACCTTTCCCGAGCTTCCCCGGGCCGACGGCTATCAGCTCGCCGCCCGGTACCTGCCCGCCGGCGACGCGGCGAAGGTCGGCGGCGACTGGTACGACGCGGTCGCGACGGCGGACGGGCGGCTCATGCTGGTCATCGGCGACGTGGCCGGGCATGACGCGGCCGCGGCGGCCCGGATGAACGACCTGCGGTGCCGGCTGCGGTCGTACGCCGTGGACCGTCGCGCCTCCCCGGCGGAACTGCTGACCCGGCTGGAAACGGCGAATCACGCGCTCGGCGACCCGGCCGTCGCGACGTCGATCGTGGCCGTCCTCGACCGCACCGCGGCCGGCGAGGTCACTCTGTCCTGGTCGAACGCGGGCAACCCGCCGCCGCTGCTGATCGGGGCGGACCGCGGCGTCTGCGCGCTCGCCGGCCACGACATGCTGCTCGGCGCGTGCGTGGACAGCCCACGGCGTACCCGAACCCGTCTGTTGCGGGAGGGCGAGACGCTCCTGCTGCACACCGACGGGCTGGTGGAGGATCGCCGGCAGCTCATCGACGTCGGTTACCGGCGGCTGCACCAACGTCTGCGCGGCGGCGACTCGGCCGGTCTCGACGGACTGCTCGCCGACGCGGTCGGCGGCCCGGGCGACGAACGCGCGGACGACATCGCCCTGCTCGCGGTGCGGATCGGCGGCTGAGCGCCCGGCGGTGACCACGACGCCGAGGATGTCGTGCCGGACGCACGGTCCCGGTGGAGCCGGGCGGACGCGCGGTCGCCCGCACCGGCACCGCGGGCGCCCTGGCCGCTCGGCGCGGGAACCGGCCGGCAGCGATTGTCCCGGGCGACGGGGCTGACCGGCAGGGGCGGCGGACAACCGCGTCCGCCGCCCGTTCGCCCGTTCAGCTGTAACTGAGCCCGAAACTGTCGGTGGTGAAATTCGCCTGCCCGGCCGTCCCGGTGAGCTCGAAACCGAATTGCACCTCGCCCACGGTCACATCGGCCCACCATCCGTTGCTGCGCAACCAGTTCAGGATCGCCAGGATGTCGACGGTGCCGGAATTGGTGCTGGTCCGCACGAACGAATAGACCGCGTTGGCGCCGTTCGATCCGCGGTAGACGTTCCAGGTGTGCCCGCCGACGGTCAGATTGCGTACGGTCGGGACCGCCCCGCCCGCGTCGTACGACTCGGCGATCGGGCCCACCGCACCATGCTGATTCATCCACAGCATGACCTCGTACGCATGGTTGTCCGCCCAGATGTCGTAGGCGGTGGTGTAGTCCCCGTCGGCGGGCACCGACACGGTGAACGAACTCGTCAGCGTGGCAAGGGAGCCGAGCCGGCGGTTCAGCGTCTTGCCGGTGTTCGGATACGACTTCACGCCGCTGGTCCGCGGGTGGTTCGCGACCACCCCCCAACGGGTGCCGCTGCGCGCCCAGATCGTCTGCGAGCCCGCGCCCGAGCCCCAGATGTTGTTGTAGAGGGTGTATCCGTCGGCGGTCCAGGTGGCCCATTGCGCCGCGTCGACCCAGACCGCGTCGGCCGGCACGCCGCCGGCGGGCGGCGTGGTGGCGGGCGGCGTGGTGGCCGGCGGCGTGGTGGCCGGCGGGACCGACCCGTCGCACGCGGTTCCGTTGAGGGTGAACGCCGTGGGCACCGGGTTGCTGCCGGTGCGGGAGCCGTTGAAGCCGAACGACACGGTCGCGTTGGTGCCGACCGCGCCGTTGTAGCCGGCGTTGCGCGCGGTCACCTGCGATCCGCTCTGGGTCAGCGCGGTGTTCCACGCCTGGGTCACGGTCTGACCGTTCGCGTACGACCAGACGAGCGTCCACGCGGTGAGCGGGTCGCCCAGGTTGGTGATGGTGACGCCGGCGGTGAACCCGCCGGGCCATTCACCGCCGATCGTGTACGCGACCCGGCAGCCGGCCGCCGCGGAGGCCGGGACGGCGGCTCCGACGGTGATCACCCCGGCGGCGGCCAGGGCGAGAGCGAGAGTACGTCTGTGCATGATCATCCTGTCCTCGGTGTGTCGAAGCGCTTCGACGGTGGCCCCGAAGCGTCGACGAACGTCAATGTATGTGTGCCGCGATGCTAGGACTCTGCGCAGCTCAAAGGCAATAGAGCGGTCAATTTCGGTCGCCGGTCGGTTGCCGGAACGGTCGGCAAAAGTTGCACTCAGACATCTGCGGCGAGGGCCGATCCGTCCTTCGTGCCCGGGCAAGCCGGCGGGCTCGACCCTGCGGAGGAGACACGTGAGCAACGAGAACCGTTTTTCGCGGCACCCCGAGTCCTGGTGGGCCGAGTTCGAGGGCAATTGCGACCGCTTCGACGTGGCGTCGGCGACCGAGGCGCTCGCCGACGTGATCATTCCCGGTATCCCGTCCCTGCTGCTGCGTCGCGAGGGCGAGATCGCCGCCGAGACCGTGACGCGTCACCTGAACAAGCGCTCCAGCCCGGAACTGGCCGACCGTGCCGCCACCGCCGCCGACCGCCTGGTCGCCACGGTCGCCCGGATCAACGAGCGCACCACCGCCGACGACGCCGGCACCACCGCGGCGTACGCGCTGTGTCATGTCCTTCACGGCCGCTGGGCCCGCGCCGCCGCCGACATCGAGCCGGTGCTCGGCACCGCGCCGCTGCTCAAGGCGTTCGTCTCCGCGCTGCGTCTGGAGACGTTCGGCGCCGAGCTGGCCATGCGTCTGCTCAACGGCGGCTACTCCCCGGCGACGGCCGTGCGTTCCTGCGTCGCCCTCGGCCGGTACAGCTGGTGGCCGTCGTGGCTGCTGACCGTCGTCACCGAGCGCGTGCTGGCCGGCACCCTGTGCGCGGACACGATCGCCGCGCTCAAGCAGTGCGCCTACGCCGGGCTCACCCCGAGCCAGGCGCGCATGGCCAAGCGTCTGCTGAACGCCGAGCCGCAGCTGGTCGAGGCCACCGCGTCCCGCCTGGAGACGCTCGGCGAGCACCCGGCGGCCCACCGCCTGCGCGGCGGCGACATCTCCACGGTCGCTTTCGCCGCCCGCCTGATCCCGGTCTGACCGACGCCCGCGCGGCAGCGCCGCCCTTCGCCCCGCCAAGACCGTCAACTCCGGCGGCGCGCAACCGACAACTGTGGTGACCGACAAGACCTCGAGGTGGGAACCCGTGCTGACGACACTGCGCAAGACCAAGATCGCCGTACGCCTGGTGGTCAGCATGACGCTGCTGCTGGCCCTGATCGTGGCGATGATCCTCATCGGGCTGTCGGCCATGTCGGATCAGCGCCGGGCCACCGCGGACGTGCAGGACCACCGCACCGCGACCCGGCTCGCGATGCAGGTCAAGTTCCGCTCCGCGGACTTCAACGGCTGGCAGACCGCGTACGCCTACGACGTGTCCCGCGGGGTGCGGGGCGCGACGGCCGACACCGCCACGAGCCGGGCGGCCTTCCTCGCCGCGGCGGGCTCCTTCCGTACGGAACTGGCCGCCCTGAACGGCGCCCGCCTCACCGCCGCCGGGCGTGCCACCGTCGAGACCGCGACCAGGCTGTTCAACAGGTTCATGGCGATGGACACCAAGATCATCGCGGATTTCCGCAGCGGTGACCCGGCGCGCCTGGCGCGGGGCGAGCGGCTCGTCGCGACCGACGAGATCGCCATCTTCAACGAGGTGGCCGCCGCCGTCGACGAGATGGTCACGTCGATCGACCGGGAGGCCGGCGCCGCCGTCGCCGCGGCCGACGCCGCCTCCGACCGCGCGGCCAGGCTGATGCCGGCCGCCGGCCTCGGCGTCGTGATCCTCGGGCTGGCGCTCGCCGTCCTGCTGGTCCGCTCGATCACCCGGCCGCTGCGCACGCTCAACCGCCGGCTCAGCGAGATCGCCGACGGGGACGGCGACCTGACCCAGCGGGTCGGCGACGACAGCCGGGACGAGATCGGCGAGGCGGCCCGCAGCTTCGACCGGTTCGCCGACCGGATGCAGATGCTGGTCGGCAAGGTCGCCACCGAGGCCGGCCGGGTGGCTCAGGCCGCCACCGACCTCGGCACCATCAGCACCGACCTCGCCGGGGGCGCGGCCGTCACCAGCGACCAGGCCCGGTTCGTCACCGCGGGCGCCGAGGAGGTCTCGGCCATCGTCTCGACGATGGCGGCGTCCGCCGAGGAGATGACGTCCTCGATCGCCGAGATCTCGCGCAGCGCGAGCCTGGCGTCGCAGATCGCGGAGAACGGGGTGCGGGCCACCGCCGAGGCCAACGACACCGTCGCGCGGCTGGGCGTGACCAGCGCGGAGATCCAGTCGGTCACGGACATGATCAGCGCGATCGCCCATCAGACCAACCTGCTGGCGTTGAACGCGTCCATCGAGGCGGCGCGGGCCGGCGAGAGCGGCAAGGGCTTCGCGGTGGTCGCCGAGGAGGTGCGGGACCTGGCCGAGCAGACCGCCTCGGCGACCGGCAGCATCGCCCGGCAGGTCGCGGCGATCCGCGCGGGCAGCGACGCGGCGGCCGAGGCGATCGGCCGGATCGGCGAGGTGGTCTCCGAAATCAACACGACCCAGCTGACGATCGCGTCGGCCATCGAGGAGCAGACCGCGACGACCGCGGAGATGAGCCGCAACGTGGGCGAGACCGCCACCGGCGCCGGCGAGATAGCCGCCAGCATCCAGGGCGTCGCGCGGACCGCCGAGCAGACCAGCGCGGGCGCCGCCCGCACCCAGGACACCGCCCGGGACCTGGGGCGCGCGTCGAGCGACCTGCAGTCCCTGGTAGCGACGTTCCGCTACTGAGGCGCCGGCGGGTGGCCCGCGGCGGGCGCGGCGTGAGCGGCGGGTGGGGGCGGGTCGGGGAGCGACGGGCGGCCCGCCACCAGCTCGGCGATGCTGAGCCCCCAGCGGCCGAACCGGGCGTCGAAGCCGTCCGCCCTCGCCTCCGCGCGCGCCAGGCGGGCCGTGTCGTAGCGGTTGCGGGCCCACTTCGAGGTCGGCCGCGCCAGGCGGATCGCGCCGATCCAGGCCAGCGGCGGCAGGAAGACGCCGAGTGCCGCCGTCGAGTACTTGCCCTTGCGGACGCAGATCAGCGTCACCGCGATGTGCAGCACCGCGGACGCGGCGACCGCCGCATGGCCCGCCCCGAGCCCGCTGTCCGACGTCATCGGGTTGAAACCGAGCAGCACCAGGCCCATCCCGCTGAGGGTGAGCGCGACCAGTTGCACCGACAGCTGCCCCTCGGACGACCAGTACACGTCCTGCAGGTGCAGGATCAGCGCGAACTCGTCCAGGATCAGCGACGACCCGACGCCGACCAGCACGCCGGCCACCTCGGCCCAGGGGCGGTGCCCGTCGACCGCCACCGACGTGTAGGCCCCGACCAGCGTGAGGATGATGCCCGGCACGGCGTGGTGGATGTGCACCCCGCCGCTGACGTTGTTGCGGAACGGGCCGCGGCCGGCCCGGATGAGCCGCGTGATGGTGCGGGTCGCCACGAAAGTGAGCAGGAACGACAGCGTCATCAGCAGGAACGGCACCTGTCCCGCGCGCATCGGCAGCCTCCCCCGCTCGGCGATCGATCGTGCCCCACCAGCAGACCATTCACGCGCGTGCGGGGAAAGGGATGGGGCGGATCAGGTCAGCGCCTGCGCCACCAGCACGCCCAGCGCGGCAGCGCCGAGCCCGGCCACCAGGGACGCCAGGACGTTCACGGCCGCGTAGAAGCGAGCCCCGTCCTGCACCAGGCGCAGTGTCTCGTAACTGAAGGTGGAGTACGTGGTGAGCGCCCCGCAGAAGCCGGTGCCGGCCAGCGCGGTGAACGCCGGACCCGCCGGGAGCCCGATCACCAGCCCCAGGATGAGCGACCCGGCGACGTTGACGGTCAGCGTCCCCCACGGGAAGACCGAGTCGTGCCGGGCCTGGATCGTCCGGTCGGCCAGGTAGCGCAGGGGCGCTCCGAGGGCGGCGCCCAGCGCCACGAGCAGCACCGTCATCGCGGGGCCCGGCCCACGTACCGGACCACCTCGACCGGGTCCACGACGACCAGGCCCTCGGCGACGAGTTCGTCGAGCTCCGGCAGGAAGTCACGCACCTTGGCCGGCTCGTCCACGATCACCACCACGACGGGCAGGTCCTCCGAGAGCGACAACAACCGCGTGGTGTGTACGCGCTGGGACGCCCCGAAGCCTTCGATGCCCCGCAGCACGGTCGCTCCGGCCAGCCCGCAGCGGTGCGCCCGGTGCACGATCTCGGTGTAGAGCGGCTTGTGGTGCCACGTGTCGGACTCGCCGATGAACACCGACAGCCGCAACGCCGAACCTTCCAGCCGCATCGGATCTCACCGTCTCCTTCCGGGGGCGCGCCCGCGCAGGACCGCGGCGGTGAGCGCGGAGCCGGCCCAGACCGCGGCCAGCGCCGCCACGAGGGTGACCGCGAGATAGATCAGTGCCACCGTCGCCGCGCCGGCCGTCGCGGCCTGGTGCACGTCCAGCACGTACGTCGAGAAGGTGGTGTAGCCGCCGAGGATCCCGACCCCGACGAAGGGCCGCAGCAGCCGCTGCCGGGGCAGCACCTCGGCGATGACGACCATGAGCACGCCGATCAGCAGACAGCCGGACACGTTGGTCACGAAGGTGGACCAGGCGAAGCCGTCGGTGGGGTGGGGCCACGCGACCGACAGGCCGTAGCGGGCTTCCGCGCCGATGACCCCACCGGCCGAGATGACGGCCGGCACGGGCCAGGCGCGCCGGCGCTCGACGCGATCGCGCGCGACGTGCCGATCGACGTCCGGGTCGGTCCGGCTCACCGTCAGTTCCTCCCACCAGGGCACACGGCAGCACTGGCAGGGACCGTTGGCCTCATCGCGGTTCACCCCGTGCCGGGGATCGGCGGGCCCCACCGCCGGCGGCACCCGCCGGGCGGCCCGCGTCTCCACCATACCCAACGCCCCCGCCCGGGCGGCGCGGCCCGGGCCGCGGTGTGCGCCGCCGGGTGGCCGGCGGCGCGTGCCCGGACCGGTGGGTCAGTTGCCGAGCATCCCGCTGATCAGGGCCTGCCAGGTCATCGGGCCGACGATGCCGTCGACCGCCATCGACGAGACCATCGACCGGATCGCGTCCTGGAAGCCGCGCACCGCGTCCTCGGTCACCGGGCCGAAGATGCCGTCGATCTGCGGGCCCTTGGACGGGTCGCCGGAGAGGTTGCGGAACTGGAACTCCTCCTGCACGCCGCGCACCGCGTCACCCCGGTCGCCGCGGCGGACCGTGATGATCAGCGCGCCCCACGTCTTCGGGCCGACGATGCCGTCGACGGAGAGCTTCCTCTCCTTCTGGAAGTCCCGGACCGCCTTGTCGGTCAGGGGTCCGAAGACGCCGTCCACGGCGACCGCGTGCCCGCGGGCCCGCAGCAGGTGCTGCAACGTCATCACTGGGTGTTCCTTGGTGCCCTGGCGGATCTCGGGCCACGGGCTCAGGCTGCCGGCCATACGACGATCATCTCCTCGGTGTGCGTGTCGTACGGCCATCGTCGATCCGTGGTCCGCCGCGGACGGCGGTTGAGTCCCTGATTCGACTCAGGCGACTCGGCGGACCGCCGCGGCGATCCCGGCCGCGTCCAGTCCCTGCGCGGCCAGCAGCGCGCCGCGCGATCCGTGGTCCAGGAACTCCTGTCGCAGGCCCAGCACCTCGATCCGGCTGCCCGGGCAGGCCCGCACCACCGAGGCGCCGAACCCGCCGGCCACGCCGCCGTCCTCGACCGTGACGGTGAGCCGGTGCCGGCCCACCTCCTCGATCAGGGCCGCCTCGACCGGCAGCAGCCAGCCCGGGTCGATCACCCGCACGCCGATGCCGTCGAGGGCGAGTTGCCGGGCCGCCTCCATGGCCGCCCCCGCGAGCGGCCCGGTGACCAGCATCAGCACGTCCGCGCCGGAGGAATCGACCAGGACGTCCGAGCAGCCGACGTGGCCGACGGCGGGCAGCGGCTCACCCACGTCCGCTTTCGGGAAGCGCAGCACCGTGGGACCGTCCCAGGAAACCGCCTCGGCCAGCAGCGAGCGCAACGTGTCGCCGTCGCGCGGCGCGGCCAGCCGCATGCCGGGCACCAGGCCGAGCAGCGACAGATCCCACATGCCGTTGTGCGACGGCCCGTCGCTGCCGGTGACCCCGGCCCGGTCGAGCACGAACGTCACCGGCAGCCGGTGCAGCGCGACATCCATCAGCACCTGGTCGAACGCCCGGTTCAGGAACGTCGCGTACAGGCAGACCACCGGGTGCATGCCGCCCATGGCCAGCCCGGCGGCCGACGTGACCGCGTGCTGCTCGGCGATGCCCACGTCGAAGACGCGCTCGGGATAGACCTCGGCGAACTCCCCCAGCCCGGTCGGGTGCAGCATGGCCGCGGTGATGGCGACCAGATCGGGCCGTTGCGCGGCGAGCGAGACCAGCGCCGAGCCGAACAGCTTGGTCCAGGAGATCCGGGCGGGCGCCGACACCGACGCCGAGGACGACGGCGGCGGGCTGATCGCGTGCATCCGGTCGTACTTCTCGGCCTCCGCGGCCGGATAACCCTTTCCCTTGACCGTACGGCAGTGGACGACGACCGGTCGCCGCAAGGCTCGCGCCTCGGACAGGGCGGCCGCGACCGCGCCGATGTCGTGCCCGTCGACCGGACCCACATACGCCAGCCCCAGCGACGACAGCACGTCGGGCAGCGCCGGATGGGCCGACCCCACCGTCGGCGAGTACGAGCGGCCGTTGTCGTTGAGCACCACGACGACCGGCCGTCCGGGGGCCGCGCCGATGTTGTTCAGCGCCTCCCAGCACATGCCGCCGGTCATCGCGCCGTCGCCGACCACGGCCACCACCGTACGGTCCGCCCGGCCCTGCAACTGATAGGCCTTGGCCAGCCCGTCGGCGTAGGAGAGCGCGGTCGAGGCATGGGAGTTCTCGACCAGATCGTGCTCGCTCTCGCACCGGCGGGGATAGCCGGAGAGCCCGCCGGCCTGGCGCAACGTGTCGAGGGAGAACGCACGGCCGGTCAGCATCTTGTGGACGTAGCTCTGGTGGCCGGTGTCCCAGAGGATCGCGTCGTGGGGCGAGTCGAAGACCCGGTGCAGCGCGATGGTCAGCTCGACCACGCCCAGATTGGGGCCGAGGTGCCCGCCGGTGCGGCTGACCGTCTCGATCAGCCGGTGGCGGATCTGCTCGGCGAGAGCGGGCAGCGCCGCCGCCGGCATCGCGCGCAGGTCGGCCGGCCCGGTGACCATGTCCAGGGTGAAGGGTGGGTTGATCTGCAGAGTCATGGCTACACGCTCACCGCGGCTCGTAACGATTCCTTGAGAGAGCCGATCGTGGCGATGACCGCGGTCGGCTCGTAGCCGCAATGGGCCATGCAGTTCGCGCAGCGCTCGTCCTTGCCGCGCCCGAACGCCTCCCAGTCGGTGGTCTCGATCAGCTCCTGGTAGGTCTTGGCGTACCCGTCGGCCAGCAGGTAGCACGGCCGCTGCCAGCCCAGCAGCGAGTACGACGGGATGCCCCACGGCGTGCAGTCCAGGTCGCGCTTGCCCTCCAGGAAGTCCAGGAAGACCGGCGAGTGGTTGAGCCGCCACTTCTTGCGCCGCCCGCCCGCGAACGCCTTGGCGAACAGCTCCCGCGTCTCGTTCACCGCCAGCCAGTGCTCCTGGTCCGGCGCCTTCTCGTACGCGTAGGCCGGGCTGATCTGCATGTTGTCCACGCCGAGCTCGTCGTTGAGGTAGTCGAGCACGTCGATGACCGTCTGCGGGCTGTCGGTGTTGAAGAAGGTGCTGTTGGTCATCACCCGGAAGCCCGCCGCCTTGGCCTGCTTGATGGCGTCGACCGCCTGCTCGAACACGCCGTCCTTGTTCACCGACAGGTCGTGACGTTCCTTGAGCCCGTCGACGTGGACCATCCAGGTGAAGTTCTTGTGCGGCGTGAACTTGTGCAGGTGCTTGGGCAGCAGCACCGCGTTCGTGCACAGGAAGACGATCTTCTTGCGGTCGAGCAGCTGCCGCACGATCTCGTCGATCTGCGGGTGCATGAGCGGCTCGCCGCCGGCGATCGAGACCATCGGCGCGCCGCTCTCCTCGATCGCGCCGACCGCCTGCTCCACCGGCATGCGCTGCTTGAGCAGGGTGTGCGGCTGCTGGATCTTGCCGCAGCCGATGCACTTGAGGTTGCAGGCGAACAGCGGCTCCAACTCGACCAGCAGCGGATACTGCTTGTTGCCCTTGAGCTTCTGCTTCATCACGTACTGGCCGAGCCGGACGGTCTGGCGGAACGGCATCCCCATACCTAGCTCACCTCCTTGGGCAATGTGAACTGGACGTTCTCGGCCCCGGCGTTCGATTCGCGGACCGTGACCGGGCCGAGCCCGGCGATGCCGGCGACGACGTCGTCGACGAGATGCGGCGGGGCGGACGCGCCCGCCGTGATGCCTACCGTGCGGGCCGCGGCCAGCCAGGCGAGATCGACCTCGCCGGCGTCCTCGACCAGGTGGGCCTCGACCCCCTCGCGCTCGGCCACCTCGACCAGGCGCAACGAGTTCGACGAATTGCCGGAGCCGACGACCAGGACCAGGTCGCACTCCCCGGCGATGGCACGGACCGCCTGCTGGCGGTTCGTGGTGGCGTAGCAGATGTCCTCGCGGCGCGGCGCGTGCAGGGCCGGGAACCGCTCGCGCAGCACCCCGGCGATCTGGTCGGCCTCGTCCACCGCGAGGGTGGTCTGCATGGCGTAGGCGACCCGGCCCGGGTCGGGGGCGGTGACGCGGGCCGCGGCGGCCGCGTCCTCCACCACGACGATCGACGAGGGCGCCTCGCCGAGTGTGCCGACGACCTCCTCGTGGTCACGGTGGCCGATCAGGAACACCGTCTCGCCGCGCGCGGCGTACCGCTTCACCTCGCTGTGCACCTTGGTCACCAGCGGGCAGGTCGCGTCGATGACGTCGAGGTCGCGCTCGCGGGCGGCGGCCCGCACGGCCGGCGCCACCCCGTGGGCGGCCAGCACGACGGTCGCGCCGGCCGGCACGTCGTCGATCTCCTCGACGAAGACCGCGCCCAGGTCGCTGAGCCGCCGGATGACGTGGGCGTTGTGCACGACCTGCCGGCGCACGTAGACCGGCGCGCCGCGCAGCCGGAGCGCCCGCTCGACGATCTCGACGGCCCGGTCCACGCCGGCGCAGAAGGATCTCGGTGCGGCGAGCAC
>NZ_CAKUCL010000199.1 GCF_934643405.1 uncultured Actinoplanes sp. | reverse complement strand
TTCAGGACCGGGGATACTTCTGCTGGTACTGGCTGATCTGCGACAGGTTGTACCGGGCGCTGTCCTCGGCCCGCTCCTCCCAGGCGAACACGCACACCGTCGCGATGCCGTCGAACCCCACCTCGGACAGGGTGCGGAAGAACAGGTCCCAGTCGACCTCACCCTGGCCGATGTCCAGATGCTGGTGGACCCGCGCGGTGGACCCCGGCGGGTTCACGATGTACCGCAGACCGGACGATCCGCGGTGGTCGAACGAGTCGGCGATGTGCACCTGGGTGAGCAACGGCCCGGCGTGCCGGATCACCGCCTCCAGGTCGCCGCCCTGGTGGAACGTGTGCGGCGCGCAGTACAGGAACGACACCAGGTCGGAGTTGATGCCCCGGACCAGGTTCACCCCGGCGATCCCGTCCTCGACGAAGTCGTCCGGATGGGGTTCGAGCACCAGCCGTATGCCCTCCCGCTCGAAGATCGGCAGGAGTTCCTCGAGCGAGCGCCAGAACTGCGCCTCCGACCTGTCCGGCTGCGACGGGCGACCGTTGAACTCGGAGTTCATCACCCGCACGTCGAGGTCGACCGCGATCTGGATGGCGCGTTTCCAGTACCGGACGGCCGCCTGCCTGTCGTCCTCGTCGGGACCCGACCACCGGTAGAGGGGCAGCAGCGACGCCACCGAGACCGACGCGTCGGCGAGGGCCTTGCGGAACGCCGTCACCTCCGAGCGGGAGGCGCGCGGGTGCAGGAAGAACGGCAGGAAGTCGTCGCGCGGCGACATCTCGATGTAGTGGTAGCCCAGGTCGGCCACCACGCGCGGCAGCTCCAGCAACGGCACCTTGCGGAGCATGTAGGGATCGAGGGCGATCTTCACGGCGACTCCAGGTACAGCTTGGGTTTCTCGGCGAGCGACACGGCCACCCTTTCTCCGGTACGGAGGGCTTCGACCCCGGCGTCCGAAGCCACCGCGGCCGCATAGCCGTCCCACGAGCTGGGCCCGAGCGGACGGCCCCCGCCGGCGATGGCGTGGATCCACTCCTGGAACTCGACGTCGTACGCCTGCAGGAACCGTTCGCGCCAGTCCGCGGGCACCGGAGTGCAGGCGCGACCCTCACGCCGTACCGAAAGGGGGCTCTGGGAACCCAGCGCGGCCGTGCCGTTCTCCCCCACGATCTCGCCGCGGATGTCGTAGCCGTAGCGGATGTTGACCGAGACCTCGACGTCGACCAGCACGCCGTTGTCCATCTCGAGCAGCACGAACAGCGGATCCGCCAGCTCACCACCGTTGCGGCTGCGTCGCGGCTCCAGCACCCGCATGGCGGCGATCTCGGTGCCGAACATCCAGCGCACCATGTCGATCTCGTGCACCACCGAGTCGGTGATCGCCATCTCCTTCTGGAAATGCGGTGGCACACCGGCGTTGCGGTGGGCGCAGTGCATCATCAGCGGCATGCCGATCTCGCCGCTGTCCAGCGCCTGCTTGAGCCGGCGATAGGCGAAGTCGTACCGGCGCATGTAACCGACCTGGACAAGCCTGCTCCCGTACGCCGTTTCCGCCTCGACGATCCGCAGACATGCCTCCTGCGTGGTGGCCAGGGGCTTCTCACAGAAGACGGGTTTGCCCGCCGCGATCGAGGCCAGCACGTAATCCTCGTGGGTCGGCCCCCAGGAGCACACGACCACCGCGTCCACGTCCGGCGAGCCGATCAGCTCCTCGCCGGTCGCGAAGACCCGCGCCCCGATCCGGCCGCCGACCTCGGCCGCGACCGACGCGTCCACATCGGTCACCGCGGTGACCCGCACCCCGGACAGCACCGAGGTCATCCGCCGGATGTGGTCCTGGCCGATCATGCCGGTGCCGACCACGCCCACCCGGATCATCCCGGTACCCCGATGCCGCAGTCCCGCAGGTACGCCCGGGTGCGCGCGGCCACGCCGGCGGGGATGTCGAAGTCCACTGGATACATGTCCTGTTCCACGATGACGAACGTGTCCGTGCCGCGCTGCTCCAGCGCCCGCACCACGGACGGGATGTCCGGGATGCCGGCCGGCGGCTCGCAGCTGACCCCGAGCGCGACGGCCTGGCCGAACGCCATGTCCTCGGCCTTCGCCCGGGCCACGAGCCCCGGTTCCATCTGCTTGATGTGCAGATAGCCGATCCGGTCCGGGTGGTCCTCGATGAGGTGCGCGGCGTCCCCGCCCCCGTAGGCGAGGTGGCCCGTGTCGAGGCAGAGCGAGACGAACCGGGGGTCGGTCTCGGCCAGCAGCCGGTCGATCTGCGGCCGCGTCTCCACGTAGCTGTCCGCGTGGTGGTGGAACTGCATCCGCAGCCCGTACTCCTCGGCCAGCGCGCGGCCCAGGTCGTTGGTGCTGCGGACCAGCGTCTTCCATCCGTCGTCGTCGAGGGTCCCCGGTTCCAGGTATTCCCCGGTGACGTCGTCGCGGTAGCCCGGGACCGGCACGAAGACGAGGTCCCGGGCGCCGAGTGCGGCGGTCAGCTCGGCCACCGGCCGGGTCTTGGAGAGAATCTCCGAGAACTCCCCGGCCCGGTGCAGGCCGCTGTACCCGTGCATCGTCCCGCCGGACACCCGCAGATTCCGCCGGGCCAGCTCGTCGGCGAGCTGGTTCGGGTCGGTCGGCAGGTACCCGTACGGGCCGAGCTCGAGCCATTCGTAGCCCACGCCGGACAGTTCGTCGAGGAACCGCTGCCAGGGCGTCTGGCGCGGATCATCGGCGAACCAGACACCCCAGGAGTCGGGGCAGCTGCCCAGCCGCAGTTCGGGTCGTGTCACTTCGACTCCCCGGTCGAGATGCGGTCGATGCCCAGGTCGTGGACCTCCTCGCCGAGCAGGCGGGCGGTCTCGGCGGAGACCCCGCCGGCACCCTGCAGCTCGTGGCTGAGCTCCTCCAGCTCGGCGCCGCCGGCCATGAGCGCGGTCAGCTCGTCGCGGGTGATCTCGCTCTTGCGGTAGTAGCCGAGGCTCTGCCCGCGCTTGAGCAGCAGGAACCGGTCGCCGACCGGATAGGCGTGGTGCGGGTTGTGGGTGATGAAGATGACGCCGAGGCCGCGTTCGCGCGCCTGGATGATGTACCGCAGCACGACGCCGGACTGCTTGACGCCGAGCGCCGCGGTGGGCTCGTCCAGGATGAGCACCTTCGCTCCGAAGTAGACGGCCCGGGAGATCGCCACGCACTGCCGCTCGCCACCGGAGAGGGTGCCGATCGGCTGGTCCACGTCGCGCAGGTCGATGCCCATGTCCATGAGTTCTTTCTTGGTGGTGCGCCGCATGAACCCGATGTCCATGAACGGCCCCTTCTTCACCTCGTTGCCGAGGAAGAAGTTGCGCCAGACCGGCATCAGCGGCACCACGGCGAGGTCCTGGTACACCGTGGCGATGCCGTGGTCGAGGGCCTCGCGGGGCGAGGAGAACTGCACCTCGTTGCCCTCGACCTCGTACGACCCGTGGCTGTGCTGGTGCAGCCCCGCAATGATCTTGATGAGGGTCGACTTGCCGGCGCCGTTGTCGCCCAGCACGCAGGTCACCTCGCCGGCGCTCACCTCGAGGTTCACGCCGCGCAGCGCGATGATGTTGCCGTAGTTCTTGCCCGCCTCGGTCAGCCGCACCAGCGGCGCCGCGGTCTCCGTGGTCATCGCATTGCCTCCGCCCGCTTGCGGACAAACGTGTTGAGCAGGATCGCGCCGAGCAGCAGCGCGCCGAGGAAGAAGTAGAACCAGTCCGGATTCCAGCCCGCGTAGACGATGCCCTGGTTGGCCATGCCGAAGATGAACGCGCCGATGGCCGCGCCGATCACCGACCCGTAGCCGCCGGTGAGCAGACATCCGCCGACCACGGCCGCGACGATGTAGATGAACTCGTTGCCGATGCCGACGCCGGACTGCACGGTGTTGAACGCGAACAGGATGTGCATGCCGGTGAACCAGGCCAGGAAGCTGACCGCCATGAACAGCCCGATCTTCACCCGGGCGACCGGCACGCCGACCGCGCGCGAGCTCGGCGACGACCCACCGACCGCGAAGATCCAGTTGCCGATGTGGGTGCGCAGCAGCACCCAGGTGCCGATGATGACGAACAGGATCCACCACAGCAGGGTGACCCGGATCGAGACACCGCCGACCGAGAACGACGACGCGAACACCTTCTGCGCCGAGCTGAACCCGTCGATGTTCGACACGTCGTTGGTCGCGACGTTGCCGGTGATCGACCGGGTCAGCGCCAGGTTCAGCCCCCGCAGCATGAAGAACGTGCCGAGCGTGACCAGGAAGCTCGGGATGCCCGTCCGCATCACCAGCAACCCGTTGATGAAGCCGACCACCAGCGCCACCACCAGCGACACCAGCACACCGATCCACATGTTGGTGGTGAACTGGTAGCTGAACATCGACGCCACCAGCGCCGAGCTGGTGACCGCGACACCGGCCGACAGGTCGAACTCACCGCCGATCATCAGCAGCGCCACGGCCACCGCCGGGATGCCGTAGGTGGAGCTCACGTAGAGCACCGACGACAGCGAGTCGAGCGGGCGGAACGGCGGCGCCACCGCGAAGAAGACGAAGTAGATGACGATCGCGCCGACCAGCGCGCCCACCTCCGGGCGGGTGAGCAGCCGGGACATCAGGGACCGGCGGGCGTACCGCTCGTCGGCCGCCGGCGCCGGAGGTGGCGCCGGCCGGGTCTCAACCGTGGTCATGTGAGCCTCCTACCGCGTGCCGGCCGCGGCGAACTTGCCGACGAAGTCGACGTTGGCCTTGTCCACCAGGTACGGACCGGTCAGGGTCGCCTTGCCGCCGCCCAGCACGTTGCCGTTGGTCTTGTAGAGCCAGATCCCGTCGATGGCGCTGTACCCCTGCAGGAAGGGCTGCTGGTCGATGGCCCACTGCAGCGAGCCGGACTTGATCTGCGCCGGGATCTGCGGGTTGAAGTCGAAGGTGGCGACCTTCGCGTTGCTGCCGGAGTCCTTCACCGACTGGATGGCACGCAGCGCGAACGGGGCGCCGAGCGTGATCACCATGTCGATGCTCTTGTCCTGCTGGAGCTTCGCGGCGATGGTCGTCTGCACCGACGGCTCGTCCCGGCCGTTGACGTAGATCTTGTCGTACTGACCGCCGAAGCCCTTCTGGACGCCGTCGCAGCGGGCCTCGAGCTGCACCTGGCCCTGTTCCTGGACGACGCAGAGGACGTGCTTGGCGCCGTCCTGCGCGGCCCGCTTGCCGGCGGCCTCACCCGCGACCGATTCGTCCGAGCCGAAGTACGCCAGGGCGCCGGACTGCTCGAAGGAGGTGATGCCGGCGTTGAACGCGACCACCGGGATGCCGGCCGCGATGGCCTTCTTCACCACCGGGATCAGCGCGGGCGGGTCGGGCAGGGTGACGGCGATGCCGTCCACCTTGCTGTCGATCGCGCTCTGGATCAGGTTCGCCTGGTTGGCCGAGGTGGGGTCGGACGAGTACTTCAGGGTGACGTTGTCCTTGGCGGAAGCCGACTCGGCGCCCTTGCGGATGATGTCCCAGAAGGTGTCGCCGGGTGCCGCGTGGGTCACCATGGCGATGGTGATGGCCGGCGTGCTGGCCTTGCCCGCGGTGACCCCCTGGCTCTGCTCCTCGGCCTTCTTGCCGCCGGAGCTGCTGCAGGCGCCGGCGGCCACCGCCAGGCCCATGGCCAGGACGACCGCCGTCGTCCGTTTCGCAGATCGGAACATCTTTCCTCCACCTATGAACTGGGCGTCAGGACGCCGTAGGGAAGTGCAGCGACGCATCGGTCGACGTGGAAACGTGCGGCCACCGGGAGGTGACGACCTTGGCGCGGGTGTAGAACGAGACGCCCTCGGGACCGTGGATGTGCTTGTCGCCGAAGAGCGAGTCCTTCCACCCGCCGAAGGAGTAGTAGGCCATCGGCACCGGGATCGGGACGTTGATGCCGATCATGCCGACGTGGACGCCGCGCTGGAACCGGCGCGCCGCCTCACCGCTGGAGGTGAAGATGGCGGTGCCGTTGCCGTACGGGTTGCTGTTGATCAGGTCGATCGCGGTGTCGACGTCGTCCGCCCGGACCACCGACAGCACCGGGCCGAAGATCTCCTCGTCGTAGACGTCCATGCCGGGCTGCACCTGATCGATCACGGTCGGGCCGACGAAGAAGCCGTTCTCGTGACCGGGCACGCTCAGTCCACGACCGTCGACCAGCACCTTCGCGCCCTGCTGCTCACCGGAGCCGATCAGCGTCTCGATCCGCTCCTTCGCGGCCGCGGTGACCACCGGGCCCATCTCGCTGCGCGGGTCGCGGCCCGGCCCGACCACGACGTCGGCGGCCTTGCGCGAGACCAGGTCCGTCAGCGCGTCACCGGCCGCGCCGACGGCGACCGCGGCGGAGATCGCCATGCACCGCTCGCCGGCCGAGCCGAACGCGGCCGCGGTCAGGTGACCGGCGGCGAAGTCCAGGTCGGCGTCCGGCAGGATGATCGCGTGGTTCTTGGCGCCGCCGAGCGCCTGCACCCGCTTGCCGGTCGCGGTGGCCTGCTCGTGGATGTAGCGCGCGATCGGGGTGGATCCGACGAACGAGACGGCCGCGACGTCCGGGTGCTGGAGTACGGCGTCGACCGCCTCCTTGTCGCCGTGGACCACGTTGAACACACCGTCCGGCAGCCCCGCCTCCCGCCACAGCCCGGCCACGTAGTTCGACGCCGACGGGTCGCGCTCGCTGGGCTTGAGCACGAACGTGTTGCCGCAGGCGATCGCCACCGGATGCATCCACATCGGCACCATGACCGGGAAGTTGAACGGCGTGATGCCCGCGCAGACGCCGAGCGGCTCGCGGAAGCTGAACACGTCCACCCCGGTCGACGCCTGGTCGGAGTAGTCGCCCTTGAGCAGTTGCGGGATGCCGCAGGCGAACTCCACCACCTCGAGGCCGCGCTGCACCTCGCCGGCCGCGTCGGAGAGCACCTTGCCGTGCTCGTCCGAGATGATCTCCGCGAGGTCCTTGGTCCGCGCGTTGACCAGTTCCCGGAAGTTGAACAGGATCTTCGTGCGGCGGCTCAGCGAGGCCTGGCTCCAGTCCGCGAAGGCGGTCCTCGCCGCGGCCACCGCGGCGTCCACGTCGGCGGCCGAGCCGAGCACGACGTCGTGCTGCTGCTCGCCGGTCGCGGGGTTGTAGACGGCGGCCCGCCGGGTGGACGTTCCGGCGGTGAACTGGCCGCCGATCCAGTGCTCGATGGTTGCCATGGCTGATTCCCTAGAGGTAGAGCCGCTGCCGGCGCTTGGCGGCCGCGTAGGTTTCGCGCGCGTCGCGCGTCGAGGACAGTTCGGAGACTTCGGAGACCGGCACGTCCCACCAGGACTCGGAGGACGGCACCGGCGACAGCGGATCGGTGTCGATGTGCACCACCGTGGTGCGGTCGGCCTCGCGGGCCCGTTTCAGCCCGTCGCGCAGGTCGGCGATGGTGCGGCACCGGATGACCTGCGCGCCCAGGCTCTCCGCGTTCGCGGCGAGATCCACCGGCAGGTACGACCCGGCGTAGTCCTGGTCGTCGCTGCGGAAGCGGTAGCTGGTGCCGAACCGCTGCGAGCCGAGCGACTCGGACAGCGCGCCGATCGAGGCGAAGCCCTGGTTCTGCACGAGGACGACGATCAGCTTCACGCCCTCGGCCACCGAGGTGACGATCTCCTGCGCCATCATCAGGTACGACCCGTCGCCGACCAGGGCGAACACCTCGCGGCTCGGGTCGGCCATCTTGATCCCGAGGGCGCCGGCGATCTCGAAGCCCATGCAGGAGTAGCCGTACTCGACGTGGTACTGCTTCGGGTCGCGGGCCCGCCACAGCAGCTGCAGGTCGCCCGGCATGCTGCCGGCCGCCTGCACCACCACGTCCCGCTCGCCGCACTCGTCGTTGACCACCCCGATCACCTCGGCCTGCGCCGGCAGCGGGCTGTGCCCCATCCGGTAGGTCTCGTCCACCGTCCGCTGCCACGCCTCGACATCCGCGGCGTAGTCGCGCGGCCAGCTCGCCCCGGACAGGGCCGCGCGCAACGCGTCGAGACCGGACCGGGCGTCCGCCACGATCGGGAACGCCGATTCCTTGGCCGCGTCGAACGACGCCACATTGATGTTGACGAACTTCACGTCGGGGTGCTGGAACGCCGTACGGGAAGCGGTGGTGAAATCGCTGTAGCGGGTGCCCACGCCGATGATGACGTCCGCGTCGCGGGCCAGGCGGTTGGCCACCGGTGTCCCGGTGGAGCCGACCCCGCCCACCGAGTTCGGGTGGTCCCAGCTCAGCGCGCCCTTGCCGGCCTGCGTGTCGGCCACCGGGATGCCGGTCTCGCGCGCGAAGTGGTCCAGCTCGGCGGACGCCTCGGCGTAGACGACACCCCCGCCGGCGATCAGCAGCGGCTTGCGCGCGCTGCGGATCGCCGCGGCGGCCCGCTCGACGAACGACGGCTCGGCGATCGGCCGGGCCACGTGCCAGACCCGCTTGGCGAACAGCTCCTCCGGGAAGTCCCCCGCCTCGGCCTGCACGTCCTGCGGCAGGCAGATCGTGACCGCACCGGTCTCCGCGGGATCGGTCAGCACGCGCATCGCGGCGAGCAGCGCCGACGGCAGCTGCTCGGGCCGCCAGACCCGGTCGAAGAACCTCGACAGCGGCCGGAACGCGTCATTGACGCTCACGTCACAGCTGCGCGGATCCTCCAGTTCCTGGAGTACGGGCGAGGCCGCGCGAGTGGCGAAGACGTCCGACGGCAGCAGCAGCACCGGGATCCGGTTCACCGTGGCCAGCGCGGCGCCGGTGAGCATGTTGGTCGAGCCGGGCCCGATCGACGCGGTGCACGCCATCGCGGAGAGCCGGTTGGTCATCCGGGCGTAGCCGACCGCGGCATGCACCATCGCCTGCTCGTTGCGGGCCAGGTGGTACGGCAGGTCCGCCTCCCGGGTCCGCTGGGCCTGCAGCAACGCCTGCCCGACGCCGGCCACGTTGCCGTGCCCGAAGATGCCGAAGCAGCCGGCGATCGCGCGCCGCTCCACGCCGTCCCGCTCGGTCCACTGGTTGGCGAGGAACCGCACGACGGCCTGCGCCACGGTGAGTCTCACGAACGCGTCCTTTCCTTGACCGAGCTCAGCGGGAGCCGCGGATCCATCGGCACACCGGCCCACGAGTCGCGCACCCAGCCGTGTGCCGGGTCGTCGCGGACCTGCCACGCCCGCGCGCCCGGACCGGCCATCACGTTGAGGTAGTAGAGGTCGTAGCCGGGCGAGGCCATCGACGGTCCGTGCCAGCCGTACGGGATCAGCACCACGTCGCCGCTGCGCACCTCGCAGCACACGTCGATCGGGCGGTCCGGATGCCCGTACACCCGCTGGAACGCGTGCCCGTGACCGCCGGCCGGGGACGGCGCGACCTCGAAGTAGTAGATCTCCTCGAGGCTGGTCTCGCCGTCGACCTCCTCGTCGTGCTTGTGCGGCGGGTACGACGACCAGTTGCCGCCCGGGGTGAGCACCTCGCAGGCGATGAGACGGTCCGCCTCGAACACCCCCGGGGTGCAGAAGTTGTTCACCTGGCGGCTCGCCTGCCCCGCGCCCCGCAACTCGACCTGCACGTTCTCGGCCGGGCCGTACCGGAAGGGCAGCTGGCGGGTGGCCCGGGCGGCGGGCAGCGCGAAACGGCCGCCGTTCGGCGCCCGCACGGTGACCGTGGAGTCCCTCGGCACGTACGCGAAGTCGGTCACCCGGGAGAAGACCGACCGGCGCCCGGTCAGCGTCATCCGCTCGTCGTCACACGTCACGTCGCAACTGCCGGACAGCGGGAGGACCAGCATCTCGTCCGGCCCGGTGTAGAACCGGGCCCGTGCGCCGATCGGCAGGTCGAGCACGCGCAGCCCGCTGTACCGCCAGCCGGCGTTCTCCGGGGTCACCACGGCCTCGAACGGCTTCGCCGCGGTGCTGCCGCGGGGCATCACCGGGTTGACCCGAGCCCTCGTCGTCATAGCAGCCCCACCGCCCGGTCCACGGCGTCCGCGACGCTCCCGCTCGCCGGGTACAGCAGCGAACGGCCGATCACCAGGCCCTGCACGGTCGGCAGACTCAACGCCTTGCTCCATTCCCCGTACGCGGCCTCGGCGTCGCCGCCGAGGATCAGCGCCGGAAGGGTGGTCGCCGCCATGACCCGTTCCATGTCCGGCACCACGGGCACCTTGAGCCACGTGTACGCCGAGGTGGGACCCAGGCCGGCGGCGACCGAGGTGGCCCGGATCATCGCGTCGGCGGTCAGTTCGTTGCGGACGCGGCCGTCGACCCGGTGCGACATGAACGGCTCCACCATCGCCATCCGGTGGCGCGCGGCGAGGGCGCCGACCGCGGCCCCGCACGCCTGCAGGGTGGCGACCGTGCCCGGGTCGTCCGGGTCGATCCGCAGCAGCATCTTGCCGCCCTCGAAGCCGGCCGCGGCGATGCTGCCGGCGTCGTAGGCGGTGAACCGGTCGTCGATCTCGAAGGCGGTGCCGGCCAGGCCGCCGCGGTTCATCGAGCCGATGACGACCTTGTCGTCGAGCGCGCCGAGCAGCAGCAGGTCCTCGAGGATGTCCGGGGTGCCGAGGACGCCGTTGACGCCCGGCCGCTGCAGGGCGGTGGCGATGCGGTCGAGCAGGTCGACCCGGTTGGCCATGGCGAGCGGGTCGTCGCCGGCCCGCAGCGCGCCACGGGCCGGGTGATCCGCCGCAATGATCATCAGCTTGCCGTGCGGGCCGAACAGCGAGCCGGGCCGGCGGCGGGCGACCGCGGCCGCGGCGATGGCGGCCGGCCGGCGGGTCCGGGCGTCGAGCAGGGCGTCCAGGTCAGGCATGGGCGTTCTCCCCGTCCTCGGTGTGGGTTCCGCCGCCGCCTGAGCGGCCTCTCCCGCTTGCGGCCCCGCCTCCGCCGCCCGGGCCGGCGGCGGCCTCCCTTTCCGGGACCACCTCTCCGCGCAGCAACGCGCGCACCTCCTCCTCCGTGGGCATCGCATCCGCGCACGACAGGCGCGAGGCGACGATGGCTCCGGCGGCGTTGGCGAAGCGCATCGTCGCCTCGAGATCCCAGCCGGACAGCAGCCCGTGGCACAGCGCCCCGCCGAAGGCGTCGCCGGCGCCGAGGCCGTTGACCACCTCGACCGGGACCGGCGGCACCTCGACCTCGCCGCGGCCCTGCTCCGAGGCGAGCACCCCGGCCGGGCCCTGCTTGACGACGGCGAGCGTGACTCCGGCGTCGTGGAGAGCGGCCGCCGCCTCGGACGGCTTGCGACGGCCCACGGCGGTGTCGGCCTCGTCGAGGTTGCCGACGGCGACCGTCGCGTACGGCAAGGCCTGCTCGTACCAGCGGCGCGCCTCCTCGCGCGAATCCCAGAACATAGGTCGATAGTCCAGGTCGAACACGGTCATGCCCGACTTATTGCGATGTTTCAGGGCCGCGAGGGTCGCCGTACGGGAAGGCTCCTGAGAAAGTCCCGTGCCGGTGACCCAGAAGATGTCGGCGTCGCGGATGGCGTCGAGATCGAGCTCCGCCTCGTGGATCTCCAGGTCGGGCGCCTTCGGATAGCGATAGAAATACAGCGGGAAGTCGTCCGGCGGGAAGATCTCGCAGAACGTGACCGGCGTCGGCAGCCCCGCCACCGGCGTGACGAACCGGTCGTCGACGCCGAACCCCCGCAGCGCGTCGTGCAGGAAAGCGCCGAACGGATCGTCACCGGTCCGCGTGATCACCGCCGACCGCCGGCCGTGGCGAGCCGCCGCCACCGCCACGTTGGACGCGCTGCCACCCAGGAACTTGGCAAAGGTCCGCACCTCGCGCAGCGAGACCCCGACCTGTTGTGGGTACAGGTCGACGCCGATGCGTCCCATCGTCAGTACCTCATGTGCGGGCATGCGCGAACCTCCGGAGCCCAGCTCTCGGCAGATGGTCAGAAGCGGTTGCCTCATTGCGGCGTTCTGTTGCGACGTTCGTTGACGACGTTCGGTTGCGGCGTTCGGTTGCGGCGCTTCGTCATGGCGCTTCGTCACGGCGCGATGAAGAGGAGATGTAGCCGCCGGTAGTAGCCCGGCGACGCTAGGTTTGCTGATGTCGATGTAATAACGTGAGGGCTTCCAGGTCAATACTTTGTCCTGACAAACTGAAAAACTTGGGGGGTGCCGTGACGTCGTCGCCGCGCAGCCCGGTGCGTCCGGTGGAGCTCGACCGGACCAGCCCGGTGCCGCTGTACTACCAGGTGGCCACGCGCCTGCAGGAGCTGATCGAGAAGGGCGTGATCGGGGTCGGCGCGCGCATCGAGAACGAGGTCGACCTGGCCGAACGCCTGGGGGTGTCGCGCCCCACGACCCGCCGCGCCATCCAGTACCTGGTGGAGCGCGGCATGCTCGTCCGCAAGCGCGGGGTCGGCACCCAGGTGGTGCACCCGAAGGTCCGCCGCCCGGTCGAGCTCTCCAGCCTCTACGACGACCTGATCGCCGGGGACCGCGAGCCCCGCACCGAGGTCCTCGACCTGCGCACGACGCCCGCCTCCGACGTGATCGCCTCGGCCCTGCAGATCCCGGCCGGCACCGAGGTCACCTGGATCGAGCGGCTGCGCTACGCCGGCAACGAGCCTCTGGCCCTGATGCACAACGCGATCCCGCTCGACGTCCTCCCGCTCACCCGCGAGGACTTGGCGGAGCGAGGCCTCTACGAGCTGCTGCGCCGGGCAGGCCACGTCCCACGCATAGCGACCCAGGTGATCGGCGCGCGTTCGGCCACCGCCGCCGAGGCGCGAACGCTCGACGAGAAGCGAGGCGCGTCGTTGCTGACGATGACCCGCACCGCGTGGGACGCCGGCGGCCGGGCCTTGGAATACGGCAGCCACCTGTACCGCGCAAGCCGCTACAGCTTCGAACTGAACCTCTCCGCAGGCTGACCGCCCGGCCCGGTCGCCACCCACATGCGCGGGATCGACACGGGCCCGGGGCTTCGCGCAGCGCGATCGTGGTGGCGGTTCCGTCGGCGGCCGGGGCTGCCGTCAGTCCGCCCTCCCCCATCCTCTGCGTGGAGATTTGAGGCGGCGGACGGCGCGCCTCCTCCGGCGAAATCGTGCCCTCCTCGGTAAGCGGAACCGTCTGTTGTGGAGTGCCGGCGGGACGGAACCTTTCGGGCGCAGCGGGACACGCGTCCTGACCGGCGGCTCCTGTCCCGGTGGCTGCCGCCTCGCCTGCCTCCTCG
>NZ_CAKUCL010000198.1 GCF_934643405.1 uncultured Actinoplanes sp. | reverse complement strand
GGCCGGATCGCCGCGCGGCGCATGGCCGCTTCAGCGCCCGCGCGCCGTGCTGCTCCAGCGGGTGGCGGCGCGCTAGCGGTGCGAGCTGGTGGGGCGGGGGCCAGCACCGGCTGCCGCCGGATTTCGCGCGCGTATATAACAGCCCTCCGGCCGCCTGGCAGGGCAGCAACCAGCCGGTCGGTGAGCGGCGCCGGCCGGCCTCGGTCAGCGCCACCGGGATGCTGCCCACGGCCGCGCCAGGACGAGGCGGTGCGCGCGCAGCGGTCTGGCCCGGTGCCGGAGTGCGGGCCGGCCGCGCCGGCTGCGGACGGCGGGTGCGCGGACGAAGGCGATCACACCGGCCGTCTGGGGTAGGGCCGCACTGACGAGGCCGGCGAGCGGGCCGGCGACGGCGATCGCCGCCAGGGTCGCCAGCGGGCCGGTTACGAAGATCACCTCTTGCAGGGCGATACGCGGCGGTGACGGCGCCGGGCCAGAGCGCCCGGAGGCAAGCCTCCAGCGGCGGGGTGCCGAGCCCGGCGCCGGTCAGCAGGAACGCCGGGGTCAGGCAGCCGATCGCGGAGAGGGCCGAGTACGGGACCGGGCGCTGGCCTGGGGCGAGGGCAGGCGGGCATCGGCATCGCTCCCTGGCGATGGGGAGGAGACGGGCGCGCGAGGAGGAGCGCGCGCATCAGGGAGCGAAGTCGGCCCGATCGGGGTCGTTGCCGTAGAGAAGGAGGTCCGGCGTGGTCCACGAGCGCGAGCGCCGGCCGGGTCGATCAAATCGCCGATCAGTAACGCGGCCCACAGCGGAAGCCGGGCCGGAAGAGGAAAGTGTGGTCAGCGGGCGGTGCGAGACGGCGCCGGTCGCTGCATTCACGGCGGTAGCCTAACGCCGGGGGACGCTCGACGGGCCGCGCACCTCCGCGCCCAGCGGTACGACCCGCTCCCGCAGCCCCCGGTCGGCCGTGATGACGACAGTGCGTCTGGTGGGGGCCTCGACGCGTACGAGATCGGTGATTTTGTCGTCTCCGGAGGCGGGGGCTCGCTCTATGCGCACACCGTTGGTGGTCTGCGGGATGTCGCGTGCCCGGCCCTCGACGACCAGCGCCACCTCGATGGGCCCGGGCAGGTCGGGCAGCCCGCCGGACAGGATCGTCGCGAGGCTGTCGCGCAGGCGGACGGCCGCCGCGGCCCGGTCGCGCCACCACCCGTCGGGCACGGAACCGACCACGTTCGCCCCGTCGACGATCACCAGAGGTACGGTCATGAAGTTGAGCCTACCCCTGTCAACTTTTTGGAAAACCTGGGAATCAATCCCGGTCATTCGACGCTGAGTAGGGCTGGACGCGCGGGGGTGACCCCGCCGCCCCAAGACGAGGTAGTGGAAGAGAGAAGACGTATGAGCATCGGACCGATCGGACCGGGTGGCCCCGGTCAGTGGGACGACTTCTTCGCGCGCTTCTTCGGTGCGGCTGACCCGCGCCGCTCGGCGCGTATCGACATCACGAAGTACATGAGCGGCGATGCTCGCGAGGTTCTCTCCGGCGCCGCCCGGCGGGCCGCCGAGCTCGCCGACCCCGATCGATCGGTGGCCGATCTGGACACCGACCACCTGCTGTGGGCGACGCTGCAGCAGGAGCCGATGAAGCAGACCGTGCGCCGCGCCGGCGCCGACCCGGATGCGCTGCTCGCCGCCCTCGGCCGCCCGGCCGGGGTGCGTGACGAGCTGCCGCAGCAGGTCGCGCTGACCCCGGCCGCGAAGCGTGCCCTGCTGGACAGCCTGCAGATCTCGCGGGCGCTCGGCTCCTCCTACGTGGGCCCCGAGCACATCCTGATGGCGCTGGGCCTGAACCCCGACTCGGCGGCCGGGCGGCTGCTGGGCGGCAAGCTCGACCCGCAGGCGCTGCAGCCGCAGAGCGAGCCGCAGCCCGGACCGGCGCGAGGCGGCTCGAGTTCCGGTGGCAACACGCCCACGCTGGAGCAGTTCGGTGTGGACCTAACCGAGATGGCCCGCCGCGGCGAGATCGACCCGGTGATCGGCCGGGCCGACGAGATCGAGCAGGCCGTGGAGATCCTGTCCCGGCGCACCAAGAACAACCCGGTGCTGATCGGTGAGGCCGGCGTCGGCAAGACCGCGATCGTCGAGGGCCTGGCCCAGCGGATCGTGGACGGCGACGTCCCGCTGACCCTGGAGGGCAAGCGGGTCATCCAGCTCGACCTGGCCGGCCTGGTGGCCGGCACCCGGTACCGCGGCGACTTCGAGGAGCGCCTGCGCAAGGTCATCGACGAGATCCAGAACGAGGGCGACGGCCTGATCGTCTTCCTCGACGAGATCCACACGTTGGTGGGCGCCGGCGGTGGCGGCGGCGACGGTGGCGGCATGGACGCGAGCAACATGCTCAAGCCGGCCCTGGCCCGTGGCCAGCTGCGGGTGGTCGGCGCGACCACGCTCGACGAGTACCGCAAGTACATCGAGAAGGACGCGGCGCTGGCCCGGCGGTTCCAGCCGGTGCTGGTCGGCGAGCCGAGCGTCGAGGACACCGTGATGATCCTGCGCGGTCTGCGGGACAACTACGAGGCGCACCACCAGGTGCGGATCACCGACGAGGCGCTGGACGCCGCGGCGGAGCTGTCCGACCGCTACATCACCGACCGTTTCCTGCCGGACAAGGCGATCGACCTGATCGACCAGGCCGGCGCGCGGGTGCGGCTGCGGGTCAAGACCCCGTCGCCGGACACGCGGGAGGACGAGCGGCGTCTCGAGCAGCTCAGCCGCGACCGCGACCAGGCGGTGTCGGCGGAGAACTACGAGAAGGCGTCGCAGCTGCGGGACGAGATCAACGCGATCAAGGAGAAGCTCTCGCAGGCCACGGTCAGCGCGGACGGCGTTCCGCAGGTGACCGACGCGGACGTCGCCGAGGTGGTCTCGCGGGCCACCGGCATCCCGGTCGCTCAGCTCACCGAGGAGGAGCGGGACCGTCTGCTGCGCCTCGAGGGGCACCTGCACGAGCACGTCATCGGCCAGGACGACGCGGTCGTCGCGGTCGCCGAGGCGGTCCGGCGGTCCCGGGCCGGGCTGGGTGACCCGGACCGTCCGGTGGGCAGCTTCCTGTTCCTCGGCCCGACCGGTGTCGGCAAGACCGAGCTGGCCCGTTCGCTGGCCGGCGCGCTGTTCGGCGACGAGGACCGGATGGTGCGGCTGGACATGAGCGAGTTCCAGGAGCGGCACACCGTGTCGCGTCTGGTCGGCGCCCCGCCCGGATACGTCGGCTACGACGAGGCCGGGCAGCTGACCGAGGCGGTGCGGCGTCGTCCGTACTCGGTGGTCCTGCTCGACGAGATCGAGAAGGCGCACCCGGACGTGTTCAACATCCTGCTGCAGGTGCTGGACGACGGGCGGCTGACCGACAGCCAGGGCCGCACGGTGAGCTTCAAGAACACCGTGCTGATCATGACGAGCAACATCGGCTCGGACATCATCAGCGGCACCCGGCGCAGCGTGGGCTTCGGTACGGGCGACGAGTCCGCGGTCGACGAGGGCCTGCGCGACAAGCTGGACCGGCGGCTCAAGGAGCAGTTGCGTCCCGAGTTCCTGAACCGGATCGATGAGATCATCATCTTCCGGCAGCTCGAGACCGACCAGCTCCGGAAGATCACCGAGCTGCTGCTGGAGGAGACGCGGCGCCGGCTGCACGCGCAGGACGTCGCGCTCGACATCAGCACGGCGGCGATCGACTGGCTCGCGGAGAAGGGCTTCCAGCCCGAGTTCGGCGCCCGGCCGCTGCGCCGGACGATCCAGCGGGAGCTGGACAACCGGCTGTCGCGGATGCTGCTCGGCGCGGACGTGGCGCCCGGCCAGACGGTCCGGGTGGACACCGCGGACGGCAAGCTGACCTTCGAGGTCGTCGCGAACGCCCCGGCGACCGCCTGAGGTGATCGGAGAAGGGCCCGGCCGAACGGCCGGGCCCTTCGCCTATCGTCCGTTCAGTGCCATCCCGTCGAAGATGCCGAGATGCGGGTAGGAGCCGCGCCACTCCAGGTAGGACGGATTGCGGGCGACGACCTCCACGTACGACTCCTGAGCCATCTCCATCAGCTTCGGCGCGCTGCGCGCCGCCGCCGAGTCGGGATGCCAGCCCAGCACGTACCGCCAGCGCAGCGGCGCGCCGCGCAGCGGGCGGTGGGCCAGCCCGGCCGGGGCCCGGAAGGTCGGCTGGCACAACCCGAGCGCGAGCCCGGACTCGACCATGTCGACGCAGCCGCGGATGTCGCTCTCCAGCACCCGGATCGGGGTGAACCCGGCCCGCGCGCAGGCGGCCGCGAAGCAGTCGCCGAAACAGCCGTCGCCGGTGCCCGCCACCCACTGCTCACTGGCCAGCTCGGCCAGGTCGACGTCGACGCCCTTGGCGCTCGGATGGTCCTCCGGCATCAGCACGCACACCGCGTCGACCGCGACCGTCTGCCACACCAGCCCGTAGTCGGCCGACGGGATGGCGTCGCCGCAGACGCCCACCTGCGCGTAGTCGAGCTTGCCGGCCAGCACCATGTTGGCCAGTTCCTCCACGTAGTACGACGCGTAGGTGGTGATCTGCGCCTCGGGCTGCGCGGTCGACAACCGGTGCACCATGCCGCCGAGGATCGGGCCGCCGATCGCGCCGATCCGATAGCGGCTCATCGTGTCGGCGCCGCTCGCGCCGGCCAGCCGGGCGGCCTCGTCCTGCAGGCCCTTCATCGCCGGCAGCAGCACCCGGGCGCGGGCGAGCACCAGCTCGCCGAGTGCCGTGGGACGCGCACCGCGCCGGTCCCGCTCGAAGAGCGGCCCGCCGAGGGTGCGCTCGATGCGCTGCAGCTGTGCGGTGAGGGCAGGCTGCGCCAGCCCGAGCTGGGACGCCGCCTTGGTCACGCTGCCCGTCTCCGCGATGGCGCAGACCACCTTGAGATGCCGCAGCTCCAGGTTCATAACGCGACGTTAGGACCTTAACGACATCGACGGCTACCCCTGTGGCCAGGTGAAAGATCCTACACTTGTGACAAATCGGTTAACGAACCGGGCGCTATCGGTTCAAATCGATGGGGTACGTCGTGCGGCCGGTGACGGCATCGCGCAGTTTGTCCAAAACGGCGACCGCGGGATCGACGACCTTGTTCCACGGCGGCGTCGACGGGGTGCCCGGGTGCGGGCGGGTGGGTGCGGCCTCCTCGGCCATCTCGAACCGGTTGCCGACCCGGATCAGATCCTCGATCGGCGCCATCTGGGTCAGCACCGGCAGCAGCTCCTCGGCGTCGGCCTCGACGTGCCGGCGCACCGCGGCGGCCAGTTCGGCGGCGTGCGCGGCCACGTCGTCACCGGAACCCAGCCGCTTGAGCGTCACGAGCAGCTCGTGGTCCTCGGCCAGTTCCCGGTCGGCCAGATCCTCGCCGCCGGGCACCACCGTCCGTACGGCCGGATAGAGGTATTGCTCCTCGGCGCTCAGATGCCGGGACAGTGTGGCGATCACGACATCGGCGATCCGGCGGTCGTCCGGCGAGGCCTCCAGGCGCTCGCACAGACCGAGCAGCTCGTCGTGCTGCTCGGTGACGACATCGACGACGTTGCGGCCGGTGGCCTCGCCGCCGACCGGCGGCAGTGGGGGAAGATTCAGCGCGGTCACGGGCCGGGTGATACCCGGCACGTGTCGCCGCCGAAACCCGCCCGGCCGCCCGCCGACCGCCCCTGACCCGCCTCAAGACCGTGCTGGTAAGAATGGCGGATGGAGACCACCGCCGCCGGCGAGGTCGTCGGCATCTGCCGCGATCTGCTGCGCATCGACACCACCAACACCGGGGACCAGCAGACCACCGTCGGCGAACGCGTCGCGGCCGAACACGTCGCCGCCCTGCTCACCGAGGTGGGCATCGACGTCGAGCTGCTCGAGTCGGCGCCGAAGCGGGCCAACCTGGTCGCCCGCATCCCCGGCGCGGACCGCTCCCGCGGCGCCCTGCTCATGCACGGCCACCTCGACGTGGTGCCGGCCGAGGCGGGCGAGTGGTCGGTGCCGCCGTTCGAGGGCGTGGAGAAGGACGGCTACCTGTGGGGCCGCGGCGCGATCGACATGAAGGACTTCGACGCGATGATGCTCGCCGTGGTCCGCGACTGGCAGCGCACCGGCTACGTCCCGCCGCGCGACATCGTGCTCGCCTTCACCGCCGACGAGGAAGCCGGCATGGAGTACGGCTCGCAGTGGCTGGTGCGTAACCACCGCGACCTGTTCGACGGCTGCACCGAGGCGATCGGCGAGGTCGGCGGGTACTCCTACACGGTCAACGACGACCTGCGGCTGTACCTGGTGCAGACCGCCGAGAAGGGGCTGGACTGGCTGCAGCTGCACGCCACCGGACGGCCCGGCCACGGCTCCTTCATGCACGACGACAACGCGGTCACCGCGCTCGCCGAGGCGGTCGCCCGGGTCGGCCGGCACCGCTTCCCGACCGTGGTGACGCCCACCGTCCGGGCGTTCCTCGAGCAGGTCGGCGACGCTCTGCAGATCGACCTCGACCCGGACAACCCGGAGCAGGCGATCGCCAAGCTCGGCCCGATCGCGAACCTGATCGGCGCCACCATCCGCAACACGGCCAACCCGACCCGGCTCGCCGCCGGGTACAAGGACAACGTCATCCCCGGCCGCGCGTCGGCGACCATCGACTGCCGCACCCTGCCCGGGCAGGCCGAGGAGTTCCTCGCCGAGCTGCGCGAGCTGATCGGGCCGGACGTCGAGATCACCCACAACCACCGGCAGCAGGCGGTCGAGACCGAGTTCGGCGGCGATCTGGTGGACGCGATGGGCGCGGCGTTGCGGGCCGAGGACCCCGGAGCGCGTACGGTGCCCTACCTGATGTCCGGCGGCACCGACGCGAAGGCGTTCTCGACGCTGGGCATCCGCTGCTTCGGTTTCGCGCCGCTGCGGCTGCCGTCCGATCTGAACTTCGCCGCGCTGTTCCACGGCATCGACGAGCGGGTCCCGACCGAGGGGCTAAAGTTCGGCGTGCGTGTGCTCGACCGCCTGCTGCGCAACAGCTGACCTGTGGAAGGACCCTTGGAGATGACCGACCAGAACACGGAGCTCGAAGCCGCACTCGAGCAGGTCGTGGAGGCAGCGCGGGCGCACCTCGCGGCGGTTAGGGCGGCGGAGGGCCGCATCGACGACGACGACGTCTGGCAGGCGTACGTCAAGCTGAACAACGCCTCCTACGCGTACGACGAGAAGCTGCTCGACGCGTTCGGCGAGGTGACGCCGTGGGACGTCGAGGCGATCGACCCGGAGGAGGCGGACAACCGCTTCGGGCTGGGCGTCGACGGTCTCGAGGACGGCGGCGCGACCGACCCGTACCCGCAGGTGCTCTCGGTGCGTCAGCGCCGCGACTACCGGGTGCCCAGCGTGTCGGCGCTGCTGCGCGCGGCCGAGGCGGCCCGCAGCAACTCGGTGCCGGAGGACGAGGACCCGGGCGCCGTCGAGTCGGTCGGCGAGGCCGTGCTCGAGCTGCTGCAGGCCGGCGACGGTTCGCTGTCCTCGCTGGACGTGCCCGAGCTGGAGCCGCTCGACGGCCTGCTGACCGTGAGCGAGATCGCCGAGCCGCTCGACCTGGACCAGTTCGAGGACTCCGACGGCAGCGGCCCGTTCGCCCCGAAGGAGACCGACCTGCTGGTCGGCCGCCTCGACGAGCACCCGTTCCTCCCCGACGAGGAAGAGGATCACGCCGGCCACAACCACTGAGTTTGATGGCCTCGCTCCGCTCGGCGGGCATCGCGCCCTTTGAGGTCGATGACGAGGACGACGAAAAAAGAGCGGCTGCGCCGCGCTTTTCCCGGCGCCCTCGTCATCGACGGGCGCGATGCGGGCTGGGCCGCTCACTTAATAAGAGAGTCCCGGCTGGGGGCCCTGCTGTATCCGCCTGCGGAGCATCACCTTGCGGGTGCCGTCCCGGAAGAGCTGGACGCGTGCCAGCTCCCAGCCCGAGAACTCCGCCTGTATGGCGAGCTGCGCCGCCGCGGTCAACCGATCAACATTCGAGGGCAACCGCAGCGGCGCGTATTCGTAGTCCATGCGAACTAATATGCGCCCGCGGCCGGGCCGGGCACCACCCCTGATCAGGGCTCGCCGTCGGGATAACCGACACCCTCGCGTTCCGGGTAACCGACATCGATCGCCGAGACGTCGTCGAGCGCCGCCGCGATCTCGACCGGCAGGGTCAGGTCCTCGCTGGCCAGCGCGCCCTGCAGCTGGGCGGCGGTGCGCGCGCCCAGGATGGGCGCGGCCACCCCGGGCCGGTCGCGGATCCAGGCGAGCGCCACCTCCAGCGGGGAGACGCCGAGGCCGGACGCCGCGGTCACCACCGCCTCGACGATGCTGGAGCTGCGCGGTTCCAGGTAGGTCTGCACGAACGGCGCCAGGTGCTCGGAGGCGGCGCGCGAGTCGAGCGGGCGGCCGTTGCGGTACTTGCCGGTGAGCACCCCGCGGCCCAGCGGCGACCAGGCGAGCACGCCGAAGCCGAGCGCCGCGGCGGCCGGCAGCAGCTCGCGTTCGATGCCGCGTTCGAGCAGCGAGTACTCCATCTGGGCGGCCACGATCGGCGCCCGCCCCGGGTAGGCCGCCTGCCACGTGGCGGCGCGGGCGGTCTGCCAGGCGGCGAAGTTGGAGACGCCCACGTAGCGGACCCGGCCGCTGTTCACGGCGTGGTCGAGCGCGCCGAGGGTCTCCTCCAGCGGGGTGTGCGGGTCGTAGCCGTGGACCTGCCACAGATCGACGTAGTCCGTACCCAGGCGCCGCAGCGACAGGTCCAGGGAGCGCAACAGGTTTCCCCGCGAGCCGTCGCGGCGGCGCCAGCCGCGCGGGGTGAGACCGGCCTTGGTGGCGATCACCACCTCGTCGCGCGCCACCAGGTGGTCGAGCAGGGAGCCGATCACCGCCTCGGCGTCGCCGTCGCCGTACACGTCGGCGGTGTCGATCAGCGTGCCGCCGGCCTCCAGGTAGTACTTCAGCTGCGCGGCGGCGTCGTCGGGGTCGGTGTCCCGGCCCCAGGTCATCGTGCCGAGGGCGAGCCGCGAGACCGCCAGCCCGCTTCGGCCGAGCGGTCGTTGTTGCATGAGTGAACCTTATTCAGACGGTGCCAGGAGCGAAATGGCGCAACAGCGTCGGATATAGGCTGCGAGAAGCGATCACCGGCACCCCTGGGAGGAAGACGTGCGGCTCGGACTCAGCCTCGGCTATCAGGCGGCATGGACCACCCCGGCGGATCATCTGGCGATGGCCCAGGAAGCCGATCGCCTCGGCTACAGCGTCGTCTGGTCGGCGGAGGCGTACGGGTCGGACACGGTGAGCATGCTCGCGTGGATCGCCGGGCAGACGCAGCAGATCGACCTGGGCGCCGCGGTGATGCAGATCCCGGCACGCACGCCGGCCGCGACCGCGATGACCGCCGCCACCATGGACGCGCTGTCCGGCGGCCGGTTCCGGCTCGGCCTGGGCCTGTCGGGTCCGCAGGTGTCCGAGGGCTGGCACGGCGTGCGGTTCGGCAAGCCGCTGGGCCGCACCCGCGAATATGTGGACATCGTCCGGATGGCGATCGCCCGCGAGCCGGTGTCGTACCAGGGCGAGCACTACACGCTGCCGCTGCCGGACGGGCCGGGCAAGGCGCTGAAGCTCGGCTTCCGCCCGCCGCGCGAGGCGATCCCGATCTACCTGGCCGCGATCGGCCCGAAGAACCTGGAGCTGGCCGGTGAGATCGCCGACGGCTGGCTGGCCATCTTCTTCGCGCCGGACGCGGCCGGCGAGGCGCTGCAGCACATCGAGCGCGGCCGGTCCAAGCGTGGGCTGGGCCTGACCGGTTTCGACGTGGCGCCCAGCGTGCCGGTGGTGATCGGGGACAACACGGCCTGGTGCGCCGACGTCATCCGGCCGTACGCGGCGCTCTACGTCGGCGGCATGGGCAGCAAGGACCAGAACTTCTACAACCAGCTCGCCGTACGGATGGGGTACGCCGACGAGGCGGCGGAGGTGCAGGAGTTGTATCTGTCCGGCAAGAAGGCCGAGGCCGCCGAGGCGGTGCCCCAGGACTTCATCGAGCGCACCTCGATCATCGGGAACAAGATCCAGGTGAAGGAACGCATCAGGCAGTACGCGGCGGCGGGGGTCGGCACGCTGTCGATCAGCCCGTACGTCGGCGATCTGAAGAGCGGCATCGACACGCTGCGGATCGTGGCCGAGGCCTACGCCGAGTCCGGCGTGGCCGAGTAGTGGCCACCGTCCTGCTGCTGCGGCACGGCCGGACCACCGCCAACGCGACCGGGGAGCTGGCCGGGCGCCGTCCCGTCGAGCTCGACGACATCGGCCGCAAGCAGGCCGAACGGGCGGGGGAGCGGCTGCGCCCGGTGCCGCTGGCCGCCGTGGTGACCAGCCCGCTGATCCGCTGCCGCACCACCCTCGAGCTGGCCCTGCCGGGCGCGACCCCGGTGATCGACGAGGGGCTGATCGAGTGCGGGTACGGCGACTGGGAGGGCCGGCCGCTCAAGGAACTGGCCGAGGACCCGCTGTGGCCGGTCGTGCAGCACCACCCGAGCGGCGCGGTCTTCCCGAACGGCGAGGCGATGGCCGCCATGTCCGCGCGGGCGATCGCCGCGATCCGCCGCTGGGACGCGAAGGTGACCGCCGAGCACGGCCCCGAGGCGCTCTGGCTGGCTTGCAGCCACGGCGATGTGATCAAGGCCATCGTCGCCGACGCGCTGGGCATGCACCTGGACCAGTTCCAGCGGATCGTCGCCGACCCGGCCTCGATCAGCGTCATCCGGTACACGCCCACCCGCCCCTTCGTGGTGCGGGTCAACGACGGCGCCGACCTGGCGTCCCTGGTGCCGCCGAAGCCCGCGGCGGGCACCGAGAGCGACGCGGCGGTGGGCGGCGGCGCCGGGGGCGGCGTCTGACCGCGCGGCGTGACCGGCGTGTCACGCCTGGCCCACGCGGTTGCGCCCTAGGCGAACCGACCCGGCTGGGGAGAGCGCCTCGCGTCGACGGTGGCTAGGGTTGACGACATGACCCACCAGGTGCATTCCTTCGAGCCGCCGGAGCGGTTCGTCGCCGGGACGGTGGGCGAGCCCGGCGACCGGACGTTCTTCCTCCAGGCGCGCGGAGGCGGGCGGGTGATCAGCGTCGCCCTGGAGAAGGTTCAGGTGTCGCTGCTCGCCGAGAAGCTCGAGGAGCTGCTCGTCGAGGCCAACAAGCGGTTCGGTGTGAAGATGCCGGACGAGACCGCGCAGTTCGGCCACGACAACGAGCCGCTCGACACGCCCGTCGACGAGGAGTTCCGGGTCGGCACGCTGGGCCTCGCCTTCGACGTCGACACCGGCACCGTGGTGATCGAGGCGATCGAGGCCGGCGAGGCCGAGGTGGAGATCGAGCTGGCCGGCGACGACCCGGACGACGACGAGGACGAGGAGGAGGACGAGGAGCCCGCCGACGACCTCGACCGGCTCCGCGTGCGGCTCACCCCCGAGGCGACCCGCGCGTTCATCGACCGCGCCCGCCGCGTCGTGGCCGCCGGCCGCCCGCCGTGCCCGCTCTGCGGCCAGCCGCTCGACCCGGCCGGCCACCTCTGCCCCCGGCACAACGGCTACCACCGGTGACCGCGGAGCCCGCCGCTGCCCTGGCCGAGCGCGAAGCACTCGACCTGCTCGCGCGCGGTGAGATCGAGATCGAGGGACGTCTGGTCGACGCCTCGAACACGACGCTGCGGGCCGAGATCACTCTGGACGGCGTCACCCGCCGCTGCGTCTACAAGCCGGTTCGCGGCGAGCGCCCGCTGTGGGACTTCCCGGACGGCACGCTGGCCGGTCGCGAGGTGTCCGCGTTCCTGGTCTCCCAGGCCACCGGGTGGGACCTGGTCCCGCCCACGATCCTGCGCGACGGCCCGCTCGGCGTGGGCGCCCTCCAGTTGTGGATCGACGAGCCGGCCGAGGCGGAGTCGCTGATCGGCTTCGTCCCGGCGTACGACGTGCCGCCGGGCTGGCTGCCCGTGGCCAACGCGCGCGACGAGGACGGCGACGCGTACGCGCTGGCGCACGCCGACGACCCGCGCCTGGCCCGGCTCGCGGTCTTCGACGCGGTGATCAACAACGCCGACCGCAAGGGTGGTCACGTGCTCTACCCGGCCACCGGCTCGGTCCACGGCGTCGACCACGGGGTCAGCTTCCACGTGGAGAACAAGCTGCGGACCGTCCTCTGGGGCTGGACCGGCAAGGAGCTGACGGCCGAGGCGGCCGACGTGCTGGGCCGGCTGGCCGCCCGGCTGGACGGCGATCTGGGCGCGACGCTCGAGGAGCATCTGACGATCTCCGAGGTCCAGCACGTCCGGCTGCGGGTCAGGCGGCTGCTGCGCTCCCGGCGGTTCCCGAGGCCGCCGCAGGACTGGCCGGCCATCCCGTGGCCGCCCATCTGATCGGCCAGTTGCATACCTCACGCCGACCGCGGACGCGGGCGGACGGCTGGATAGGCTCGTCACCATGGACGCTTGGACCGGGCACGACATCCCCACCCTGCCAGGGCAGGCGCAGCCCCTGCGCCTCCTCGACTCGGCCGCCCGGCAGGTGCTGCCCTCCACCCCCGGTGACGTGGCCACCATGTACGTCTGCGGGATCACGCCGTACGACGCCACCCACCTGGGCCACGCCGCCACCATGATCACGTTCGATCTGGTCAACCGGCTGTGGCGCGACGCCGGCCGTGAGGTGCGGTACGTGCAGAACGTCACCGACATCGACGACCCGCTGCTGGAACGCGCCACCCGCGACGGCGAGGACTGGATCGTGCTCGGCATGCGCGAGACCGCCCTGTTCCGCGAGGACATGGAGGCGCTGCGGATCATCCCGCCGGAGCACTACGTGGGCGCGGTCGAGTCGATCCCGGCGATCGTCGAGCACGTCCGGTCGCTGGTGGCGTCCGGCGCGGCCTACACCCTGGACGACGGCACCGGCGACGTCTACTACTCGATCGCCGCTGCGCCCTCCTTCGGGTACGAGTCGCACCTGTCCCGCGACGAGATGATCGCCCTGTTCGCGGAGCGGGGCGGCGACCCCGACCGGGCCGGCAAGCGGGACCCGCTCGACCCGCTGCTGTGGCGCGGCGCCCGCGACGGCGAGCCCGCCTGGGACGGCGGCGACCTCGGCCCCGGCCGCCCCGGCTGGCACATCGAGTGCGCGACCATCGCGCTGGGCCTGCT
>NZ_CAKUCL010000197.1 GCF_934643405.1 uncultured Actinoplanes sp. | reverse complement strand
GGCCGGGCGTGCTCGAACGCGGGGCGGGCCGGTCGTACTGCGAGTTCAAGGGCACGGCGGGCTACTGGGACGTGACGATCGGAGGCCACCGGGTGCCGGCGGCGGGCTGGTCCTACGAGCAGCCGGCGCCGCCCTACGCCGAGCTGGCCGGGGCCGTGGCGTTCTACCCGGGACGCGTGGACGAGTGCCGCGTCGACGCCGAGCTGGTCCGGCCGCAGGAGGGCGGCTTCTACGGCGGCTGGATCACCGATGACATCACCGGACCGTTCAAGGGTGCGCCGGGCACTCTCGGCTGGTGACGTCTCGCCCGGCTGAGGACGACGCCGGTACCGGACCGCAGCCTCAGACGCGTCGGCCGGCGGCCTGCAACGCCTTCACCATCAGTGTCGACGGGGCGGTCTCCTTGTCGTAATTGAAGTGGCCGCTGAGCGACAGCGCCTTCGGGCCCTGGCAGACGGCGTCATTGCTGTGGCACATCGAAACGACCTTCTTGACGTATCCGTAACTGCCGTTCTTCCCGCGGAACCCGCTGCGGTTGGTGCTGAAGGTGCCGATGGTCAACGGGAGCGCGGGATTGAACATGGCGTCGCCGAAATTGAATGCGGCGACCACGTGGGCCGCATGGGCCTTCGTGAGACGGGCCATGATGCCGTCATTCACCTGAGCGCCCTGACTGAACCCGAAGAGCATGAACGCCGCCTTCGGGCACTTGGTGATGGCGGTCTCGAGAAGACGCTTTCCCATCGCGATACCTTGGTTCACCGAGTTGTCGTAGAACGTCAGCCCGCCTTTGGTGAGACTGAGCGCGGCATTGAGGTTGTTGACCGAGATGGCGGTGTAGGTGTTGGACACGGCCGAGAGCTGCGCACGGGGCGCCTTCTTCTGAAGCTGCCGGTACTGCGCCGACAACGTGCGGCCGAACCCGACGACGTCGCTGTTCCAGGCCTCACCGCTTCCCCGCGACGCGAAGACCATGACGTCGGTGCATTTGCCGGTGTTCGTCGGCGTGGAGGCCTGCGCGGCCGCGGGACCGAGCAGCACAGCGGTGGCGAGAGTCATGCTGGCGGCGGCCGCAGCACCGATACCGGAAAGACGCATTTCTTCGGACCTCGATCTTTGCTGGTGGGAAACAAATGCGGATCGCGAGGGTCGTGTCCGCGCACTCACCGGACCACCTTCGCAGAGAATCGCCTCACGCATCGGGGTTCTGACGAAAGTAGCGAGCGCCTCGGAATTGCCGTTCCTCGCGCCTGTTCAGGTGGCGCGGTCACCTGCCGATAGGGCTCCCATCGGGAACGTGGCCGGCATGACCGGGCCGCAACGGTCTGGGAGGGGTCCGGCGTTCCGCGGCACTGCGCTCCTGCCCGGACTGCCCGGGCCACCGCTCGGTTCTGGAGCGCGACGGTGTGGGCGATGTGCACGTACGGCGTCGGCATGGGGTTCGATCTCGTCACCCTGCCGGCACGCCTGGACCTCGGTGGACCGGTCGCCGGGCTGGGTACGGACGTGATGTTCCCGATCGCGGGACTGCTGACGATCATCGCGATGTACCAGTACCCGACGACGGCCCGCACGCGCGGCGAGCGCATCACCGTCGGCATGGACGCCGGCATCGTGCTGCTCGGCAGCGCCGTCTTCATCTGGTACTTCAGCGTGAGCCTCGGCTGGACACCGGAGGCCGGACTCACCGCGCTGTTGCAGGCACTCCTGCAACCCGTGCTGACCCTGGTCACCGGCTTCGCCGTCCTGAAGATCGCCTACGTCGGTGCCGGCGTGATCGGCCGGCGGGCCCTGATGTGCTTCGGCGCGTCCGTCGCGATCACCGTGTTGTGCGGTTCGGTGCCGGCCTCGAACCGCACGCTGAGCGCGCTGGCCGTGGAGCTCGGGATGCTCGCGCCGCTGGTGGCGCTGGCCGGTGCCGTCTATCAGTGCGCGAGCAGCTCACAGCCCGCGAAGGCAGCGGCGAGCGGATCCGTGCGGCGCTGGCACTGTGCCGCCGTCGGGAGACCCGCGTCGCGCTGCTGCTCATCGACCTGGACGACGTCAAGGCCGTCAACGACACGCTCGGCCACGCCGCGGGCGACACCCTGCTGCAGGAGATCGCGGGCCGGCTCACGGCCAACGTGCGTACCGGGGACACGGTCTGCCGCCTCGGCGGTGACGAGTTCGTCGTGATCGCCGAGGACGTCGACGAGACCGCCGCCGGGCAGCTCGCCCGGTTGATCCGCGCCATCACCGAGCCGGTCCCGATCGCTCAGCACTCGGTGCTCGTCGGCGCGTCCGTCGGGATCAGCCTCACCGACGGTGCGGACCTGGACGCGGGCGACATCCTGCGCGCCGCGGACGTGGTGCCGGGCCGCCGAGCTGAGCCCGCGACTGATTCACCCCGGCCGTCCGGGAGCCGTTGAGCACGCGGATCTTCACCTGGGCGGCGTCGCCCGACGACGAGGCCCGGCCCAGCCAACGATCGCACCCGTACAGAGCCCATGGAAGGATGGACGCGCGCCGACCCCTCATCGGTCCACCCGAGAATGGACGGACATGGAACGAGGCACCCGCGACGAGGTGATCGGCCGGCTGGCTGAGGCGGTCAACGCCGTCACCGTCGCTCACCCGGCTCGGGTTGCCGTGGACGGACCGCCCGCCTCGGGCAAGACCACGCTCGCCGACGAGCTGGCCGTCGTCCTGCGCGCGGAGGGCCGCCACGTCGTCCGCGCGACGATCGACGATTTCCTCGTCCCCCGGGCACAGCGCTACCCGCGCGGCGAATACTCGGCCGAAGGCTGCTACTTCGACGCCCACGACCACGACGCGCTGAACCGGGTTCTGCTCGATCCGCTCGGCCCCGGCGGGGATCGACGCTTCCGGCACGCGGTCTACGACCACCCCACCGATACTGCGGTGTCCCCGCCGGCCAGGACCGCCCCCGCCGACGCCGTACTGATCTTCGACGGCGTCTTCCTCATGCGCCCGGAACTCATTGACCGCTGGGACCTGCGCGTCTTCGTGTCGGCCGCGCCCGAGAAGACGGTGGAACGTGCCGTGATCCGAGAACGCCGGAGGTCGTCCGGGGCCGAGGTGGAACGGCGCTGGCGCGAGCGTTACCTCCCCGCCCAGCAGTTGTACTTCGCCATGGTCGGGCCGGTCGATCAGGTCGACATCATCGTGCACAACGACGAGCCGCACCGGCCGGTGTGGGAGACCCGTCCGGGCCGCGGGCGGGCGTAGCTCCACGGATGGCCGGAGCCGTTCAGGGCAGCCGCAAGGTGCCGGTCGCGCTCAGCACCGCACGCCCGGACAGCACCGGCGTGACATCGTCCAGCCGGACTTCGAGCCGCGAGGGCCGGCCGAGGCGATGGCCCTGGGTGATCACGACGGTCTCGCCGGCGGCACCGTGCCGGTGCAGCAGGCACGCCAACGGGCCCGCGGCGGTGCCGGTGGCCGGATCCTCGGCGATGCCGGCGACGGGGTTGAAGAACCGGGCGTACGCGGTGGCGCCCGGCTCGGTCGGGTCGAGCGAGTACAGGTAGCAGCCCTCACCGCCGGCGGCCAGCAGAAGGGATCGCAATGCTGAGGTGTCGGGAGACGCCGAGTCCACTGCCGTACGGTCGTGGACGCCCACCATCAGGTGGGCCGCGCCGGTGTCGACCACCTGAGCCACCGGCAGTTCCGCGGCGGCGCCCAGCGCGCCGGCATCCACGCCGAGCGCGGCCGCGAGCGGAGCAGCGTCCACGATCTCCCCGTACCGGGCCGGTTCCTGGCGCATGGCGATCCGGCCCGGGCCCACCTCGACCGGCAGCACCACGTTTCCCAGCTGTTGCTGCCAGACGCCCGGCCGGTCCAGGCGGTCGTGGTCAGCCAGCCACCACCACGCGCCGAGCGCGTTGTGACCGGCGCCGAACACCTCGACACCGGCCGGCGTGAAGGAGCGCAACCGATGCGCGGCGCCGGCCATCGTGGGCGCGACCAGAAAGGTGGTCTCGGACTGGTTGAACTCCCGGGCGATCAGCGGCATCACCGCGTCGTCCAGGTGATCGGCGTCGGGCACCACCGCCAACGGGTTCCCGGCCAGCGGCCGGTCGGAGAAGACATCCACCAACGCGAAGGACACCGTGTTCACCGAGCGACTCTAACCGGCGCCCGCGGCACCGGGCACGGGTTTGCCAGTCGGCCGGGAGAAGGAGTTCGATCGCATGATGCGTCCATCGGCCGGGACCGATAGCTTGTTCCCATGGTGCGGAAGCTGGCCCTTGCTCTGGTCCTCACGATGTCGACGTCCGTTGTGCTCGCCGGCACGCCGGCCAGTGCGTCCTGGTCGCCCGCGGTGCCGGGAGCGACCGGCGCGGGCGATCCCTACTATCCGCTGGACGGCAACGGCGGCTACGACGTCAAGCACTACGACCTCGCGATCAGGTACGCGCCGGCCACCGACGCGCTGGCCGGCGTGGTGGAGATCGAAGCCCTGGCGACGCAACATCTGTCGGCGTTCAATCTCGACCTTGACGGGCTGACCATCCGATCGGTCATGGTGGACGGCCGCGCGGCGAGGTGGAACCGCGACGGCACCGAGGTGACCGTGACGCCGACCCGATCACTGCGCAAGGGACACTCCTTCGAGACCCGGATCGTCTACGACGGCGTCCCCAAGGTGATCCGGGATCCGGACCTCGGCGACGGCGGCGCTTTCACGACCGACGACGGCGTGGTGATCCTCGGCGAGCCGGACGTCGCGCAGGCCTGGTACCCGTCGAACGACCACCCGAGCGACAAGGCCTCCTTCTCGATCTCGCTGACCGTCCCCCAGAATCTCCAGGCCATCTCCAACGGCCTCCCGGCCGGCCGCTCGACCGCCCACGGCTGGACGACGTGGCGCTGGGAGCAGCGGGAACCGATGGCGACATACCTCGCCATGGCGGCGATCGGCAGATTCGACGTGACGTCCTACCAGCGCGACGGGATCCGGTTCCTGGACGCGATCGATCCGGCGTTGCCCGCGGAGACGTACGCCCGGGTGGCCAAGTCGTTCGCCCGCGAGCCGGAGATCCTCCGCTTCCTGTCGGGCTACTTCGGGCGGTACCCGTTCCGCGCGGCCGGCGGCATCGTGGACGCCGACGGCGAGTGGGGCTACGCGCTGGAGAATCAGGGCCGTCCGATCTACACGCCGCAGGACTTCGACACGCAGGAGGACGGCGACAGCGTCGTGGTCCACGAGCTGGCTCACCAGTGGTACGGCGACAGCGTCTCGCTGGATCGCTGGCGCGACATCTGGCTGAACGAGGGTTTCGCGTCCTACGCCGAGTGGCTCTGGAGCGAGCACGAGGGCCGCGACACCGCACAGCAGAACTTCGAGCGGCTGTACGCCACCCCGGCCATCGGGTCGCTGTGGCAGTCCAAGGTCGCCGACCCGGGAGCTCCGAACCTCTTCATCGGCGCGGTCTACAACCGCGGCGCCATGACGCTGCACGCCCTGCGACTGACCGTCGGCGACAAGGCGTTCTTCCGCATCCTGCGTTCCTGGGCCCAGATTCACCGCAACGGCAACGTGACCACGAAGGAGTTCATCGCCCACGCCGAGCGCATCTCGGGCCGGGACCTCGGCGCGTTCTTCACCGCATGGCTCTACACAGCGTCGAAGCCGGCCCACCCGTAACAGCGGCGCAAGCGGTGGTTCGCCGCCTCGCGCGCGGCCCTCGGATACCCGGGGGCCGCGGCGGCGCACCGGACCGCGAGACGCCACGCGACCAGGCAGGTCGTGGACGTCCTCGCGGCAGCAACACCGACGCCGAGAAGTAGCGCTGCGCTCTCGACCAGCCCGGCCGGTCGCGGAGGAACCGGGAGCTCGGCCCCGCGGACATCGCGATCAGGCCGTTCACCGTGATCGCGATGGTGATCCGTACCAGGCCGCGCGTGAGGCTCTGCGCAGCGACGCTGCCCCGGGCGGACCCCGGCGAGCGAGGTCAGGGCCGCCCGCCGGCCCTGGGTCGCGGTCCGTGAGACCAGGTGGATCATGTTCGGACCGGAGATGAGTACGCCGGCGACACCGATCACACCCATGCTGCTGGGGGCGCGCGCGTGAGTGGTAGCTGCGATCTTCTGGGATAGGTTTGCCGGCATGGCAGACGACACCCTGCGCTCGGTGACCCTTGAGCGGACGAGCCTCGGCCGGTACGAGGTACGCAACGCCCGCGGCGGCACGATAACCGTCGGCGCCGGGGACGGTACCGATTTCACCCCGGTGGAGCTGCTGCTCGCCGCGCTGGGCAGCTGCACGGGCGCCGACGTCGACTACATCACCAGTAAGCGCGCGGAGCCGGACAGCTTCTCCGTCCACGTCACCGGCGACAAGATCCGGGACGAGACGGGCGGCAACCGGCTGGTCAATCTGGCCATCGAGCTGCGCGTCACGTTCCCGGAGGGCACCGCCGGCGACCAGGCCCGGGAGGCGCTGCCGCGCGCGGCGCGGATGTCGCACGACCGGCTCTGCACCGTCTCCCGTACGGTCGAGCTCGGCACTGCGGTCGACACCCGCATCGCGCCGCCGGCAGCCGGCTAGCAGGTCGTTACCTCGGTCCTCCGCGGCTCGTCACATCCATGACGCAACGCGCTGCAGGAAGGTAACGACATGGCCGGATCAGACGCGCACGAAGCCGTCGCGCAAGCCTTCGAGGCTCAGCGCGAGCGGCTGGTGGCGGTGGCCTACCGGATGCTCGGTTCCCGTACGGACGCCGAGGACGCGGTGCAGGAGGCGTGGCTGCGGCTGGCACGCCAGGAGCCGGCCACGATCGACAACCTCGCCGGCTGGCTGACCACCGTGGTCGGCCGGCTCTGCATCGACATTCTGCGCTCTCGTACGGCGCGGCCCGAGACGCCGTACGACCAGCTGCCTGAGCTGCTCGTGGCCGCGGACACCGGCGATACGCCCGAGGAGAACGCCCTGCTCACCAATTCGGTGGGACTGGCGCTGATGGTGGTCCTCGACACCCTCGGCCCCTCGGAGCGCCTGGCATTCGTGCTGCACGACATGTTCGCGGTGCCGTTCCAGGACATCGCCCCGATCATCGACCGGTCCCCCGACGCCACCAAGATGCTCGCCCACCGGGCCCGTCGGAAGATACAGGACAGGCCCCGCGCCGCCGAGGAACCGAAACGACAGCGTGCGGTGGTCGACGCGTTTCTTGCGGCATCCCGGCACGGAGACTTCGACGGGCTGCTGCGGGTGCTCGACCCGGACGTGACGTGGCGCGCGTACAGCGGGCGTGGCGTCGTCGTCAGGCGGGGAGCGACCGAGGTCGCCTCCCGTGCCGTGCGCGGGGCCAAGGCTCAGGTGAGCACTTCGCCGGTGCTGGTCAACGGCGAGCCGGGGTTCGTGGTGTCGGACCGGGCAGGCAAGCCGGTGGGCGTCATGGCGTGCACCGTGGTCGATGGCCGCATCGTCGAGATGATTTCCGTCACCGACCCTGACCGCCTCGCGTCCATGAACCTCCCGCGGTCTTCTCGCTAGGCTCCGCCGGCCGGCCCGGAGCCGGCTTCAGTCGCGAGGCCGAGGCAGGTCGAGGGACGCCAGCCGGGCCGGGTCGGTCACCGACTCCATCTCGACGATCCGGCCATCGGCCACCGTGCACGCCATGACCGTACGGAGCCTGCCGTCGGGGGTCCATGCCGCCACCCCGAATGCTCCGTTGACCCGCACCCGGCGCGCGGCGCCACGTGCTCGCCCGGCCCTCCGGACACCGGCGGCAACCTCCGTGGCGCCCCTCCTGACGACAAGTCCGCGCGCCGTGTGGACCCGCCACGTCACGTCGGGGTCGAGCACCCGCAGCAGCCCGTCGAAGTCTCCACGACTCGTGGCGGCCATGAACGCGTCGACCACGGCGCGCTGCTCCCGGTCGTCGGCGACCGGCCGAGGCGTGGCCTGCACCTTCCGGCGAGCCCGCCAGGCGAGCATCTTCGCCGCGTCACCGGACGTGCCGACGATCTCCCCTATCTCCTCGAACGGCACCGCGAACATGTCGTGCAGCACGAATGCCAGGCGCTCCGAGGGGCCAAGGGTGTCGAGGACCACCATCAGCGCCAGTCCGACCGACTCGGCCAGCAGCGCGTCCTCCTCCGGGCCTGCGCCGGTGTCCTCGGTCACCACCAGCTCGGGCAGCTCGTCGTCGTAGGGCGCCTCCGCCCGGACCCTGCGTGACCGCAGAATGTCGATGCAGACCCGGCCGACGATCGTGGTCAGCCAGCCGCCGAGATTGCCGATCGCGCCCGGCTCCTGACGTGCCAGCCGCAGCCACGCCTCCTGCACCGCGTCCTCGGCGTCCGTACGGGAACCGAGGATCCGGTGCGCCACGGCCACCAGCCGCCCACGCTGCTCCTCGAACGCGTGAGCCAGGGGCTCGTCCGGACCCGTACCGGTCATGGTCCCTACCTTCCTCTCGACGGTTCGCGTCTCCTCCATGACGCGCACCGGGAGAGGGAAGTAACCGAGGCCGGAGCCTGTGACGATTTTTCGGGACGCCTCGTCAACAGGTCATGCGAGACATTGTGATCACCGGAGCCACCGGCGTTGCCGGGCGGTGTGCCGTACGGGAACTGCTGTCGAGGGGCCACCGAGTCGCCGGCGTCACGCGGTCCGCCCGCGGCCGATCGCTGCTCGAGGGACTCGGGGCCCGCGTCGTCGAAGCGGATGTCTTCGACCAGCCCGCTTTGCTGTCCGCGTTCGCCGGCGCGGACACCGTCGTCAACCTTCTCACGCACGTTCCGCCGGCCGGCCGTCTCACGCTGCCCGGCGCCTGGGACGAGAATGATCGCCTGCGCCGGGAGGCGTCGGCCGTGATCGCCCGCGCGGCGCAGGCGGCGGGTGCCCGGCGCCTGGTTCAGGAGTCGCCGGCGTTCCTCTATGCCGACGCCGGCGACGCCTGGGTGGACGAAGGCGCGGCGGTGGCCGGCGGCGGCACGACCACGACGGCACTGGTGGCTGAGACCAACGCCGCGCACCTCTTCGACGGGGACACGGTCATCCTGCGATTCGGCATGTTCGTCGGGCCGGACAGCGAGCTCTCCCGGGCGAACATCGAGAATGCGCGCCGAGGAATCTCGCCCAGCGTCGGCCGGCGGGACGCGTACCAACCGACCCTCTGGCTCGACGACGCCGGCGCCGCGGTCGCCTCGGCGCTCATCGCGCCCGCCGGCACCTACAACGTGGCCGACGACGATCCGCCCACCCGTGCGGAGATCGACGCGGCGCTCGCCGCCGTCGTCGGGCGCGACGCCCTGCGGCCACCGGTGGACGAGGTCCCTCCCGGCCTGGAACCCCTGAGCCGATCTCAGCGTGTCTGCAGCCGGAAGCTGCGGGAGGCGACCGGCTGGAGCCCGCGGGTCCGGGCCGGGACCGACGGATGGCGCCTGATCGCGGACGAAGGCAGGAACCGATGACGAAGTACGCCGGGCGGCCGGTGACGCGCACCGCCGTGATCCTCGCTCACCTGGTACCGCTCACCGTGCTGCCCGCGGGGGTGTGGCGCACCATCCTGGGGTTCGGGGTGCCGATGGGATTCAGCCCGGCGACGATGGAGGCCAGTGACATCCCCGGATGGGGATCGGCGTGGGTCTTCTTCCTCACCGTGCTCAGCGAAGCGCTGGCGCTGGCGACCATCGGTCTGGTCCGCCCCTGGGGAGAGATCGTTCCCGCCTGGGTGCCGCGGCTCGGCGGTCGCCGGATTCCGCCCGCGGCCGTGGTGGGCCCGGCGACCGCCGGCGGCGTCCTGCTGATCGTCATCTGGAGCTTCGCCGTGGGCCGGCTGTTCGCCGCCCCGGTCGAGGGGTTCGTCGGCGGGACCGGATGGTGGGTGCTGCTGGTCAGCTGCTATCTGCCGGCGCTGTTGTGGGGTCCCTTGCTCCTCTGCGTCACGTACCTCTATCACCGGCGGCGCGTCGTCTGCGGCACGTGAGGCCGCCCACACCCGGTTACCGCCCACGGCGACGTCTCGTCACGGTGGCATGACAGATACGCGAGGGACCTCGGTGCTGATCACCGGAGGCAACAAAGGACTGGGTTACGAAGCGGCCCGGCGGCTCGGGGAACGGGGTTGGACGATCTTCCTCGGCTCGCGGGACGCAGGACGCGGACGAGCAGCGGCCGGCGAGCTGGCCGCGGGCGGCGCCGACGTGGTCATGGTCCCGCTGGACGTCACTTCCGACGAGTCGGTGGCCGACGCCGTACGACTCGTCCGCAAGCACACCGACCGGCTGGATGTGCTGATCAACAACGCGGGCGCGCCGGGGAACATGGTCGCGCCCGCGGACGCGACGGTCGAGGAGATCCACTCCGTGTACGAGACCAATGTGTACGGGGTGATCCGGGTCACGCACGCAGTTCTTCCGCTGCTGCAGGCCGCCGACCATCCGCGCGTGGTGATGGTGGGCAGCGGCGGGGGTTCCTTCGCGGTGGTCAGCGACCCGGACCAGCCGGTCTCCACGATGCACGAGCTGGCCTACAGCTCCTCCAAGGCAGCGCTGCACATGATCACGCTCCGATACGCCCAGGCGCTACCGGCCATCAAGTTCAACGTCGCCACGCCCGGAGAGGTCGCCAACCGCAAGTTCGCGGCGACCGACATGAACCGGCACACCGGCCAGCTCACCGTCACCGAGGGCACCGACTCGATCCTCCGGCTCGCGACCATCGGCCCCGACGGGCCGACCGGAATCTTCATCGACCGCCTCGGCCCCGTCGCCTGGTGACCCCCGCAAGCCGTAACCGTAGGAAGAAGGGAGCAACACCATGAGCAAGGTCTGGTTCGTCACCGGGTCGTCCCGTGGCCTCGGCCGCGAGTTCGTCGCGGCCGCTCTGGCGCGCGGCGACCGGGTGGCCGCCACCGCCCGGGACACCGCAAGCCTTGACGACCTGGTCGCCGCCTACGGCGACGCGGTGCTGCCGCTGAAGATGGATGTGACCGACCGGACGGCCGTCTTCGCGAGCGTACGGCGCGCCAGGCAACGATTCGGCCGGCTCGACGTCATCGTGAACAACGCCGGCTACGCCCAGGTCGGCGCCGTCGAGGAGCTGTCCGAGCAGGAACTGCGCGACCAGCTGGAAACCAATGTGTTCGGGGCGGCGTGGGTGATCCAGGCCGCGCTGCCCTCCCTGCGCGAGCAGCGTTCCGGGCACATCATCCAGCTGTCCTCGGCGGCCGGGGTGATCGCCATGCCGCTCGGCGGTGCGTACCACGCCTCCAAATGGGCCCTCGAGGGCTTCAACGAAGCGCTCGCCGGCGAGGTTGCCGAGTTCGGCGTCAAGGTGACCATCATCGAGCCCGGCGGCTACGCCACCAGGGGCGGCAAGAACCCCGATCCGCTCGCCAACGGCCACATGGCCCGGACCAACCCGGCCTACGACGGCCTCCGCCGACGCCTGGCGGCGCTGGTGGGCAAACAGCCCGCCGGCGACCCGGCCGCCGCTGCCCGAGCCATGCTCAAAATCGTCGATGCCGACAACCCGCCGCTGCGGGTGCTCTTCGGCCAGGGCTTCTACCCGCTGCTGCAGCAGGTCTACGCCGACCGGCTCAAGACCTGGGCCGACTGGCAGGACCTCTCCGCCGAGGCACAGGGGCACCTGGACCGGCAAGCCCAGGACGCCGCAGCCTGAGCGATGGGCGGCGCTCCGCACACCCGCGCGGCCCCGCGAGCCGGGCGGCGATTGCCGCCCGGTGGTGGCTTCGCGTCTATTTGCCGGACGCTCCTTGAGCACGGGTGATCAGGTCGTGCACCGGCTTCGTACCGCTGCCCACGATCAGCCCCGTGATCAGGGCGTCCGCCCACACCGGAATGCCGTTCCACGCCGCCCCGGCGATGCCGTGCAGCAGATAGAACCCGGAGATCGCCGACGCGACCGTGGCGACCGCGGTCGCCAGACCCCAGATCAGGACGGCCCGGTCGGCGACGTGATCCTTGGACCTGCCGACCCAGCGCGTGAAGGGCTCGATGAGCCGCTCGACTCCGGCCGCCAGAACCACCGTCACGGCGAACACCGTCGTCGAGTCGTCCGAGTGGATCACCGACGTCGTGGCCTTGTTCCGCCACATCAGATAGACGATTCCCAGCCCGACCCCGATGAACGCGAACGCGCCGATGACGGCCGGGAGGCCGGCCGGCTTCCCGGTCTGGTCACCCTCCTGCGGCTGCGTCTCCTGCTGCTCGTTCTGTGGCGCCGTGCTTGTTCCGACGGTCACAAGTGCCCCCTATGGCGGTTCGGTGCCGGTTTCCTTCCCCCGTTAACGTCCGGGGCACGGGGTTGTTCACCACGTCTCCGCAATGGAGTCCGCGCGGCGGATCCTCGGTGGCGCGGGCGGCCCTCATGGTGCTCACCTGCCCGGCCTACGTCCCAGGCGCCCTCTTGGCCCGCTTGGTCCCGCTTCGTCCGCGTGGGAGCCCGCCTACGCGACCCAATACCAGCCGTCGCCGAGGAACAGGCCGGCTCGGCACGGATCCGCGAAACAGTCGAACGTCTCGCGGACCTGACCGGCGTCCAGATGGGCGTACCCCGCTCCTCCGTCAGGCACTCCGAGCACCTGCGGAAGGAACACCGCGGGCGGCCCGCCGGGGACGGTACGCGGAAAAATCCAAGCCACGCACTCCTCCATCAGGACACCGTTCGCGGCCGGCGAGGTGACTCCTTGGTACCGGGCGAGAGCATCGGCGAAAGCGGCCCTGTTGTCCCGGAAGAACCGATGCACGTACACCGACGGCCAGTCCACTGACAAGATCGTCGTGGCGGCAACCACGCCGAGCGTCACGGTCAGCACCGCCAACAGCCGCCGACCTGAACGCCAGGCCATCACCGTGACACCGAGGGAAACGACAACGGCCAGAACCCATCCGGCCAGCCACCCCGCCAGACCCAGCAACCAGTTGCCGGCCGGCGGGATGCTGTAGAAGCTCGACGCTGCAACGAGCAACCAGGCGACACCCGGGCAGGCCATGGCAACGGCACCTGGCCCGTACCGGCCGGCGCTGCGCACGACCGAGGCCCATTGACGCACGGTGGCACATTACGAGGCAGGCTCGAGGACTCCGCGGACCGGCCGGTGGTTACGGGGTGAGCACCCGTTCCGCCGGCGATACCGGAGTCGCCGGGCCGTCGGCTGGTTCGCCCTTGCCGGGCAGCCAGGCCAGCCATCTCGGCAGCGTCCAGGCGTGCCCGCCGAGCAGGGCCAGCGCGGCCGGAACGAGTACGCCACGCACGACCGTCCCGC
>NZ_CAKUCL010000196.1 GCF_934643405.1 uncultured Actinoplanes sp. | reverse complement strand
GGCGTCCACCGGCCGCCGGTTCGCCCCGGGTCCCGCCGCGAACCGCGGATCGGCCAGCACGTGTTCCATCACCGCCTGGGCGCGCGGCCCGAAGTCCACCGCCATCAGCCGGACCAGCCGCTTGCGGGTCGCCGGGCGCCGGGCCATGTCGGTCAGGTCCCCGTAGAGCCGCCCGCCGATGTCGACGATCTCGGCCCGCATCCCGAGCGACGCGACCATGGCCGCGACCATCTTCTTCAGCGTCGACATGCCCATCGGCGTGACCGGCCGCAGCATCCCCTGCACGTTGCCGAACTCCAGGTAGACCCGCAGATCCCCGGTCGGCGGCGGCAGCGGGAACAGCGTCGTGATCGGCCGCGACTGCAACAGCCACAGCACGCCGTCGCGGTCGCGCGCCCATTCGACGTCCTGCGGCGTACCGAAAAGCTCCTGGAGCCTCTCCCCCGCCTGCCGCAGGTCCGCGTCCGGCGCGGTCCGCTCGACCGGCCCGGTGCCGTCGACCACCGTGGTCCCGGTCGCCGACTCGACCAGCATCTCGGTGCGGTTGCCGGTGAGCGGGTTGGCCGTGAACAGCACTCCGGACCGCTCGGCGTCGACCATCCGCTGCACCACCACCGCCATCCGCACGGTGGCCGGATCGATGTCCCGGGCCTCCCGGTACGCCGTGGCCCGTCCGCTGTGCAGCGACTTCCAGCACGTGGCGATCGCCGCGAGCAGCTCCCGCTCACCGGCCACGTCGAGCAACGAGTCGTGCTGGCCGGCGAAGCTCGCGTCCGGCAGGTCCTCGGCGGTGGCGCTGGACCGCACCGCGACCGGACCGCCGCCGAGCCGCCGGTACGCCTCGGTGACCTCGCCCTCGGGGACGACGCCCCGCCGGTGCGCCTCGGTGGTCACGCAGAAGCCGTCCGGCACCCGCTCACCGGCCCGGATCAGCTCCCCGAGCGCGGCCGCCTTGCCTCCGACGAGCGCCACGTCACGGGCCGACGACAGCGGAATCACCAACACGTTCGCCTCCGTTGCAATACGACTGCATTGCATACGACCGTACCGCGTTTGCAATACGACTGCAATGCTTCAGACGATGCGCGCCGCGCCGCGAGCACCGCCGTGCTCCGGACGTCGATGTGCACCCGGTCAGCACGCCGGCGAGCAAGACCGAGCGATCCGCAAAACGGCGAGAGCGACCAGGCGGTCGGAGTTCTTCAGAGGCGCGGGCACTCAGCAATCAGGTACGGCCGTGAGGTCGGGCGCAGTCGCTCGCCGGGCTCGGGCGTGTGCCCTTGCTCAAGGGGGCGCTCGCGGAGGGAACGGATCCGCCCGGTCCGGCGTTGGAGCTCTTCCGGGAGATCGACGCCGCCGAGGCGGCGTCGGTCGAGTCGCGGATGCCGCGGGTGACGTAACGCACGCACCTCGTTGTTGATGTTTCCCGGGCGAAGGCCGACTCTAGTTCCTGAAACTTCAACAACCATGGGAGTGGGGATGAAGGTCCCGATCGAGGAGGCGGCCACGCTGACGCCTCCGCCGGCTGAGGTCCGTACGCGGGTGACCGTCCCGCTCGCGTTCCCCGACGGGTTCGCCACGACCGCGGAGGTGTTCACCTTCACCGGCCTGGCCGACGGCCGTGAGCACCTCGCGCTCGGCCTCGGCGACTGGCGCACGGCGCTGGACGACCCGGCCGGACCGCTGGTGCGGCCGCACAGCGAATGCCTCACCGGCGACGTCTTCGGCAGCGAGCGCTGCGACTGCGGGCCGCAGCTGCGCGAGGCCGCCGAGCGGATCAGCCGGACCGGCGGCTTCCTGCTCTACCTGCGTCAGGAGGGGCGCGGCATCGGCCTGTACGCGAAGCTGGACGCCTACGCCCTGCAGGACACCGGCCTGGACACGTACGCGGCGAACACGGCCCTCGGCCACGGCGAGGACGAGCGGGACTACACCCCGGCCGCGCAGATGCTGCGGGCCCTCGGCGCCGGCCGGATCCGCCTGCTGAGCAACAACCCGGACAAGGCGGTCCAGCTCGACGCGCTGGGCGTGCAGGTCACCGACCGGATCCGGACCCGCGTCCACCTGTCCGCCGCCAACGCCCGCTACCTTGCCGCCAAGCGCGACCACACCCACCACACCCTGGACCTTCCCGAGGAAATCGACGCCGCATGAACACCTTTGAGAGCAACCCGGACCGCAAGCGCCTGAAGTCGGCGATCGAGCTGTCCCGGTTGTCGCCGCCGTCGCCGACGCACTACGCGGTCGGCGCGGTGATCGTCGACGCGGACGACGTGGTGCTGGCCACCGGCTACACGGCCGAGGGCGACCTGCACAACCACGCCGAGGAGGCGGCGCTGGCGAAGCTGGCCGGCCGCGCGACCGACCTGTCCGGCGCGACGCTCTACAGCTCGCTGGAGCCCTGCACGACGCGCAAGTCCCGGCCGCACTCCTGCACCGAACTGATCGTCCGGGCGGGCATCGGCCGGGTCGTGCTGGCGCTGCGCGAGCCGTCGGTGTTCGCCGACTGCCACGGCGTGGAGGACCTGCGCGCCGCCGGTGTCGAGGTGATCGAGATGCCGGAGCTCGGTCACCTGGTGGCCCGGATCAACGCGCACATCCTGCACGGCTCGCCGACGGCCGACGCGGCCTGAGAAGATCGGACGGAAGACGGCGTGAGGAGGCGGCCGGTGACCGACATCGAGCCCCGCTGGCTCGACGAGCCCGAGGCGGTGACCTGGCTGAACCTGGCGCAGGTCCTGATGCTGCTGCCCACGGCGCTCGACCGCCAGCTGCGTGACGACGCCGGCATCCCGCACGCGTACTACCAGATCCTGGCGATGCTCAGCAGCGAGCCGGGCCGCGCCATGCGGATGACCGAGCTGGCCAAGCGGACCGGCACCACCACCAGCCGGCTGTCCCACGCCGCGGGCGCGCTGGAGCAGCGCGGCTGGATCCGGCGCGAGGCCTGTTCCTGGGACAAGCGCGGCCAGATCGCCCGGCTCACCGACGAGGGCCTCGCCGCGCTGGTGGCGGCCGCCCCCGGGCACGTGGCCGAGGTCCGCCGGCTGATCTTCGACCATCTCACCCCGGAGGAGGTCGCCCAGCTCGGCGCCGTGACCGCCAAGATCCTCCCGGTGCTGAACGGCTGACCCTGACGGTCAGGAGGGTGACCACGCCGTCAGGGTCGGGGCCCCGCGCTCGCTGAGGATGTCCGCGACGGCCGCGCGCAACGCGACGCCCAGAGCCGCCGCGTTGCCGGGGTCGTAGGTGATGCCCCGGAACGCCTCCCGCAGCAGGCCCACCTCGCGGTCGGCGTCGGTGAGCCGGGGCGTGACCGCGATGCCGTGCTCGTCGGTCGCCACGCCGGAGATGCCGCCCAGCGCGATCAGGTCGTCCAGCGCGGGCTGGTAGCGCCGGTCGCAGACCACGATCGTGTCCGGCAGCCGGCCCAGCCGGTGCAGCAGGCCGATCTCGCGCAGCAGCCCGCGGCCGGTGATCGGACGGTCGTCGGCGAAGGCGTCGGCGAGGTCGCCCGGCGGCGGGAACGGGAAATCCGGGAGGTCGACGTCGCGCGGCGACACGTGCAGCACGATCACGTCCGCGGTGACGGCCGCCTGGTCGCCCATCACCTCCACCCGGCAGAGGTCACGCACCGCCGAGGTCAGCGTGGTCAGCACGACGACGTTGCTCTCGTCGTTACGGGCGGTGCGGACGAACAGCACCCGGGGCTCGCTCACGTGTGCACCCAGGTCAGGCCGGACGTGCGCGGCTCACCGGAGTTCCAGGCGTGCAGGTTGGCCAGCGCGTGCGGTGACGGCATGCCCTCACCGTCGCCGGGCTGCACGAACAGCCGCGGCGGATGGTTGCGGGCGGTGACGACGGCCTGCCGCAGCACCGGGTCCGCGGCCGTTCCGGCCAGCCGCAGCTGCTGGTCCGCCGCGTCCAGGTCACCGGCGTGCCGCCGGCGCCGGAACCGGCGCATCAGCGCCTCGGCCGCCGCCTGCCGGTGCCGGGCGGCCGGCGCGTTGCCGGCCTGCGCCGCGTCGCCGGCCGCGATCAGCTGGTCGATGCCGGCGTCCAGGTCGCCCCGGACGTGGGTGATCTGCCAGCGACGGACCAGGAACTCGCCGCGCAGCCCGGACAGCGCGCCGGCCGGGCCGCCGGCCGGCTCGGTCGCGCGGGCCAGCAACTCGACGGCGACGTCGGCCACCTCCACCGCCTCGTCGAGATACTCGCGCTGCTGCCCGTCGGCGGCGCGCAGCCCGAGCGCGTCGAACAGGTTCGCCAGCCGCCGGGCCAGCTCGACCGGTCCGGTGTAGGGCAGCTGTACCGACCGGCGCCCGCACGAGACGGCCGCGTCCAGATCGGCCACGTCGCCGCCGCGCTGGTACCGCTCGCGCAGCCGCAGGCAGAGCATCGACAGGTCGTCGCCGGTCAGCGACGTGTCGGCGATCAGGTCGGCGCCGCCGAGCCGGACCAGCTCGTCCAGATGGTCGGCGTCGCCGGTGCGGCGGAACATGGCCAGCCGGGCGTCCCGCAGCGGTCCGGCCAGCTCCGGGACGTCCGCCTCGCGGCTCAGCCCGGCGAGGTCCGCGATGTCGCGTTCCGTCCCGGCCAGCCGCACCCGCTCGGCCAGCAGGGTGGCATGCGTCACCGCGGCCTCGGCACGGTCCGGACCCTCGGCGATCTCGACATCGCGGGCGCTCGCGGCCACCGCGTCGTCCAGGTCCGCGGGATGACGGCGGGCCAGGTACTTGCGCCACCAGCCGGCCGCGATCAGGTACCACGCCTGGTGCTCCAGGTGCGGCAGCAGATCCGGGGTGCGTACTGCGTGGCGGGCCCGCCCGAGCGCGGCGTCCAGCGCCTCGGCGTCGTCCGCGGACAGCGCGGCGGCCAGCGCCCGCAGCGCCGAGCGCAGCCCGGCCTCGGGCGACACCAGGCGGGCGACGGTCAGCGCCAGCTCGCGCAGGTGCGGCGGCACCTCGCCGGACATGCTCGCCGCGAGGACCTGCATCGGCCAGTCCAGATCGGGCAGGGTGGACGGATCGCGGTCGCGCATCGCCTCCTGGCGGCACGTCATGTACATCGCCAGCAGGCACGCCGCGGCCCCGTCGCCGAGCGGCAGCGCCTCCGCCTCGGCCCGCGTCGCGTCCGCGAGCAGCAGGCGGTCGTCGTGGTGCTCGACGAAGTCCACGACCGCTTGCGTCAGCCGGTCATGATCCACCTGTCATCCCCCAGGGTCCTTTTCTCGCCCGGTCGACGGGCACCGCGAACCGGCTCGACGGATCAGGATGACGGTCAGGGCAATGCCGAGACATCCTCCGGGAGGGCCGATGGTCCGCAGTCGGGTACTCACGATAGTGGCCATGTCGCTGGCCGGTCTCGGTGTCCTGACCGCACCCTCCTCCGCCGAGCCGTCCCGCCGGATGGCAACCTACCGCGACATCCCGTACGCCGCCGCGCAGCCCGCCGGCAGCCGGGGTCACCTGCTCGACCTGTACGTGCCCGTGCACCGGCAGCGGAAACCGCGGCCCCTGCTGATCGTGATGGGTGGCAGCGGCTGGTACTCGGACAACGGCAAGGCGTACGCCGGGGAGCTCGCCCCGCGCTTCACCGGCGCCGGCTACGTGGTGGCCGGCGTCTCCACGCGATCCAGCTCACAGGCGCTGTTCCCGGCGCAGGTGCACGACGTGAAGGCGGCGATCCGGTGGCTGCGGGCGCACGCCTCGACGTTCGGCGTGGACCGGCGGCGGATCGCCGTCCTGGGCGACTCGTCGGGTGGCTGGACCGCGCTGATGGCCGGGCTGAACCGGACGTCGGAGGGCCGGGTCGGCGTCACCGGCTACCCGAGCGACGTGCAGGCGGTCGTCGACCTCTACGCGCCGGTCGACTTCCCGGCCATGAACGGCCAGATGCTGCCGGGTGCGTGCGCGTCGTTCAACCGCCACTTCGGGCTGACCCGCTGCCACGACGACCGGCGGTCACCGGAGAGTGCCCTGCTGGGCTGCCCGGTCCGGACATGCATCGAAAAATCGCGAGAAGCCAACCCGATCACGTACGCGACCAGCACCGCCCCGCCGACGCTGATCGTCCAGGGCGCGCGCGACGCCCTGGTCCCGCCGCGCCAGAGCGAGATGCTGTTCGAGGCGCTCGCCGCGAGGTGCGTGCCGGCCACCCTCTACGACGTCCCGGACGCCGGCCACGACAAGGGCATCCTCGCCGCCACCCACGAGCCGGCCCGGGTCCGGCAGAGCGCCGGGTGCCGTCCGGTGCCCGGGCCGCCGACCGCCCGGGTGACCCTGACGACGATCGAGCGGTTCCTCGCCCACCACCTGCGGGCCGGCGTGTCGGGCGAGTCACCTTCCTGAGCGGGTGACGGCCGGGCCGACGTACCGTCTGCCACCATGGGAATCGACGCGGATCTGGTCCGGGGGGCCCAGTCCGGCGACGCCGCGGCGCTGGGGCTGCTGCGGCACGAAGCGGGGATGCGGGCGGTCGCGCTCGCCATCCTGGGATACGGCACGGACGCCGACGACGCGGTGCAGGACGCCGTGGTCGTCGCGCTCGGCGGATCGACGAGGTGCGGGATCCCGCGTCGGCCGGCGCGTGGCTGCGCAGGACCGTCCGGACAACTGCCGGACGGTCCTGCGCAGCCGTCGCCCGGCGATCGCGTGGTGTCTACTCCTCCGGCAGTGTGGACAGCGCGTCGCGCAGCGCGGCCCGCGAGCTGATGCCGAGTTTCGGGAAGGTGCGATAGAGGTGCGCCGCCACGGTCCGCGGCGACAGCGCGAGCCGCTCGCCGATCTCCTTGTTGGTCATCCCGGTGGCGGCCAGCAGGGCGATCTCCCGTTCCTGCGCGGTCAGTGTCGCGCCGCCCTCGCCCGCGGTCATGCCGGTCGCGCGCAGCTCGTTCTCCGCCCGCCGCGCCCACGGCCCGGCCTGCAGCCCGACGAAGATCTCGTTCGCCGCGGTCAGGTGCCGGCGCGCCTCGCTGATGTGCCGGCGGCGGCGCAGCGCCTCACCGGCGCACAGATGCACCCGGCCCAGCAGGAAGGGCCACTGCTCCCGGTACGGCGTGGCCAGCGCCCGCTGGAACAGCCTCTCCCGGTCGTCGTCGTCCGCCACCAGCGCCTCCGCGCCGTACAGCGCGAGCGCCAACCGGGAGGACAGCCGGTCGAGCTGCGCCTCGCGGGCCGCCGCCACGTGCGCGCGGGCCTGCTCCTCCCGCCCGGTCCGCATCGCCGACTCGACCAGGTCGAAGACGACCCACAGCGCGTGCGGCATGTGTGAGCGCAGCACCCCGGCCGGGCTGATCTCGGTGGCCGCCCGGTATGCGGCCTCGAAGTCGCCGCGGCTCAGCGCGGCCATGGTGAAGATCTCGTACGCCATCGCCCGGACCACCAGCGCACCCCGGGAGCGGGCCCATTCGTCCAGTTCCTGCGCCCCGGCCACGGCCCGTTCCTCGCCGCGGGCCGCGCCGATCAGGTTCAGTACGTAGCCCTCGAAACACCACGTGTACCGCAGGTATCCGTGCCCGCTGGACAGCGCCTGCCCCTCGGCGACGAGCTCGGCGCCCTCCTGCCAGCGGCCGTGCTTCCAGGCGTTCACGCTCAGCGACACGATCGCGTTGATCGCCGCCGCGGCCGCGCCGCCCTTGCGGCCGTCGTCCACCACCCGCATCAGCGCGGGACGGCAGTTCTCGATGCGGTCGGCGAAGACCGACGCGACGCCGAGCCGGATGATCTCCGCCGGGTTCTCGATCCGGGGCAGGCGCAGCAACTCCTGGTCGAGCAGGTGGACGGTGGCCGCGCCGCGGCGGGCCGGATCGCCGTGCATGGCGTTGAGGATCGCCAGCGACACCGGCACGTCGTCGCCGAGATGCCTCATCGCCTCGTAGAACGGGGGCCACAGCTCGGCCCGCCCGCCGAAGTAGCAGACCACCAGCAGCAGTTGCAGCGCCTCGGACAGCGTCTCGCGATCGGCCCGAGCGGCGTGCGCCTCCAGCGCCAGGGTGAGCAGCCGGTGCGGGGTGTCCACCACGGAGTCGCGGTTGAACAGCACGCTGGCCGCCGCGGTGGACAGTTGCAACGAGCCGGACGGGTCGTCGGCCGAGCGGGCGGCCACCTCGAGCAGCTCCTCGGCGCCGGCCAGCTCGCCGAGCACCTCGGCGCCGATGGTCGCGGCCTCGGCCAGCCGGCGCACCCGGTCGGCCTGGGCGGCGCTCAGCTCGGCCGCCCGGGTCAGGGTCTCGACGCTGGCCACCGCGTCGCCGCGGCTCAGCACGACGTGCGCGGCCCGCTCGACCGCCGCGGCCACCTCCTCGTCCGGCTCGACCGTGGCCGCGGCCAGGTGGAACGCGCGGCGCACCGGGTCGGGCGAGCGCTCGGCCAGAGCCCGGTGGGCTCGGATGCTCTCGGCGGGCGTGGACAGCTCGACGACGGCGAGGCGGCTCAGCGGGTGCCGGAAGGTGAGCAGGCCGGACTGCCGGTCCAGCGAGACCACGCCGTCGCGCAGCGCCGGGTCGAGGTTCTCCAGGTCGGCCGCGCTGCCCACCACCGCCCGCAGGTCGGCCGGCCCGGACAGCGCCGCCATCAGCAGCAGCTCGCGGGTGGCCGGCGGCAGGTCGCTGATCCGGGCCGCGAAGACCTCCTGGAGCCGGCGGCTCATCGGCATCTCCGACAGCGCGGCGGACCCGGACCGTACGGCGGGAAGCTCGCTGAGCGCGAGCGGATTGCCCTGCGCCTCCTCGACGATGCGCTGCCGCCCCCGCGGCGACAGGCCCGGGAAACGCTCCTTGAGTAATTCGTCGCTGGCCCGCTCGTCCAGGGGGTGAAGCACGAGCTGCGGCATGCGGGCGTGCTCGAAGAAGCTGGACTCGCCGGTGCGCTGCGCGACGACCAGGCTCGCCCGCAGGCCGGCCAGCCGGCGCGCGACCAGGCCGAGCACGATCGCGCTGGACCGGTCGATCCACGGCAGATCATCCACGATGAGCAGCACCGGCGCCGTCGCGGCCAGCTCGCCGAGCAGGGCGAGGATGGCGTTGGAGACGGCCAGGAAACTGGGCGCCGGGCCGCCGGCCAGGCCGAGCGCGACCCGCAACGCCTCGCTCTGCGAGCCGTCGGTCAGCGCCGCCTCCCGCATCACCGGCAGCAGCAGCTGGTTGAGCCCGGCGAAGCTGATGTCGGCCTCGAACTCCACGCCTGCCGCCCGCAGCACGCGCAACCCGTCCGCGGCTGCCAGCTCGGCGGTGACGTCGAGCAAGAGGGTCTTGCCGATTCCCGCGTCGCCGACGATCAGCAGGCAGGAACCGGCCCCGTCCCGGCCGGCCTGGACGGTCTCCCGGATGATCTGCAGCTCGTCGTCACGCCCGAAGACGCGAGCCGTCCGCACGCTACTGTCGGTCACGTTCGTTGACGCCTCCTCAGGGACGCATGCGCAGGTGAATGCCCATACCGTGGGGTTGGTCGTCTCCGGTTGATCCTGCTCCCCCCGCCGCTGGTAAGGCAACGGCCGTCACTGAAGTAATTCGGCTTAACCCAGCGACGTCGGCGGGCCGGCGGCCAGAGACATTTGACGCTAGCGCCGTGACTCTGTGGACCGGCGAGGGTGGGCTGCGTCTCCCTCGCGAGCGATGAATGACGGATTCATTAGAGGGCCATACAACAGAGGCTGTTGCCATGCGCAATGAATCCCTCGTCGGTCGCACGGCCGAGCGGCGGTCGGTGTCGGCCTTCCTGGACACCGCGCTGCGCGACGGGGGTGCGTTGATCGTCACCGGCGAGCAGGGCTCGGGCCGGACCGCGATGCTCACCACCGCCCGCGCCGACGCGCAGGCCCGCGGTGCGCGGGTCCTGTACGCCGCCGGCGCCGCGCACCAGCAGATGGACCATCACGTCGCGCTCGGCCGTCTGCTGAAACCGGTGCGGGACCGCCTCGATGTCCTCCCGGAGGCGCTGCGTGCCGCTCTGGCCGGCGTCCTCGGGCTCGGGCCGGCGGCGCCGGCGGGCCCGCTGCTCCTCGGCAACGCCACCCTTCTGCTGCTGCGCGCCCTTGCCGAGGAGCAGCCGGTCCTGCTGGTCGCCGACGACCTGCACCGGATGGACGAGGCCAGCGCGTCGACGATCGGATTCGTGGCGCGGCGGCTGCGCGGCACCCCGGTGGCCCTGATCGGCGCGGTCAACTCCACCCAGTGCACCGCGGATCTGTTCGGCTTCCAGCGGCTCGATCTGCCCGCGCTGACCGGTGACACGATCGACGAACTGCTGTGCCGTCGCCACCCGGGCATGGCGGCAGCGGTCCGGGAACGCCTCAGCACCGAGGCGCGGGGGAATCCGTACGCCGCCCTCAGTTTCGCCGCCGCCCTCGGCGAGGACCAGGAGAGCGGCGCCGAACCGCTGCCCGCCGTGCTGTCCGTCGTGCCCGCGCCCGGCGACCTGCTCGCCGACCGGCTCGGCTTCCTGCCCGCCGACACCCAGCGCGCCCTGCTGGTGGCGGCGCTCAACGACACCGACGACCTGCGGGTGCTCAACGCCGCCTGCCCGTACGGGCGGGCGCTGGCCGTGCTCGAGCCGGCCGAGCGAGCCGGGCTGGTCACCGTCGACGAGGAGGGCCGGCGGCTGCGCTTCGGCCACCCGCTGACCCGTTCGGTGATCGTCGCGCGCGCGACCGGACCGGCGCTGCGCCGGGCCCACCACGCCCTGGCCTCGGTGCTGACCCCCACCGACCCGCCGCGCGCCGCCGACCACCTCGCCGCGGCCGCGACCGGGCCGGACGACGCGGTCGGCGCAGCGCTGGAGGCGGCCGCGCGCACCCACCTCGGCGCGGGACGGCCGCGGGCCGCGCTGACCGCGATGCGACGGGCCGCCGAGTGCACCGCCAGCCCGCAGCTGCGCCGGTCCCGTCGGGCCAAGGCCAACTACCTGGACATCCTGATGGTCGCCGACCGCTCCGGGCCGGCGCCCGAACCGGTCGGCTCGCCGGACCTGGTCGACGCGATAGCGCAGGGCTACCGCGAGGCGCACAACGACCCGGCGACGGCCGGCCGGGCGATCGCCGCCGCGTTGCGCCGCACCGCCGAACCGCCCCGCGAGGTGCTTCCCGAGGCGCTGCACACGCTGGTCACCCTCGGCGTGCACGCCGACCGGCCGGAGCTGTGGGCAGATGTCGAGGACGTGCTGGTGCGGTACGCCGAGCTGGCGCCGCCGGCGGTGCGCATCTTCGCGGGCGCGTTCGGGCCGGGTTTCATCGACACGTCCCGCGAGGACGTCGACGCGCTGCTCAGGTGCGTGCGCAACGAGTTCAACCCGGCGCGGGTGCTGCGGGCGGGACTCGCCGTGTCGTACCTGAACCTGCTCGGCACCATCCGCGAGCCGGTCGCCAACTGCGTCGCCCAGGGTGAGGCGGACGGCGCGGTCGGCGTGAGCCAGCGCGCCCGCGGCATCCAGGCCCTGGACGCCTGGACCGCCGGGCTGTGGGACGAGGGTGAGCGCATCGTCGACCGGGCGCTGGCGATCTGCGAGGACACCGGCTACCTCGGGCCCACCATCCCGGTCTTCCTGGTCGCCCGCGGTCTGGTCGCGGCCGCCCGCGGCGACCGCGACACCGGGCGGGCCATGGCCGCCGAGCTGGACGTCTGGGCCGGCCCGCGGCACAACGGCCTGGCCCGGCAGTACGCCGATCATGTGCGCTGCCTCGACGCGCTGACCGCCGGGGACGCCGACGCCGCGTACCGGTACGCGACCGCGACCAGTGAGCCGGGCGAGTTGCGCGCGTACCGTCCGCACGTGGCGTGGCTCGCCCTCGACCTGGTCGAATCCGCGGTCCGCTCCGGCCGCCGCGCCGAGGCGGCCGCCCACGTGGCCGCGCTGCACGACTGGTGCGCGGTCGAGCTGTCCGCCCGGCTGCCGTTCCTGCTGGCCGGCTGCGAGGCCATGGTCGCGGACGGCGCCGAGGCGACCGCGCTGTTCGAGCGCGCGGTCACCGCGCCCGAGGCCCGGCAGTGGCCGTTCGACCTGGCTCGCATCGAGCTGGCGTACGGCGATCACCTGCGCGGGCAGCGGGACCTGCGCGGCGCCCGGCAGCATCTGACCAACGCGCTGCGCTGGTTCCACCGGCTCGATGCCACGCCGTGGGCGGACCGGGCCGCGGAGCTGCTGCGGGTGACCGGTTCCGGCGTGACCGGCCCGGCAGCGCCGCCGCCGCTGTCCCCGGTGGAGCTGCGGATCGCGTCGCTGGCCGCGGCCGGGCTGACCAACAAGCAGATCGGCGACAAGCTGTTCCTGTCCGGCCGCACGGTCGGCACCTACCTGCACGGCATGTTCCCCAAGCTCGGGGTCTCGTCGCGGGCGGCCCTGGCGGACGCGCTCGCACAACGCACACCGGGCGGTGATCCGGCATGACCGTCCTGGACCTGCCCCGCGCCCTGCCCGCCGGGGGCATCGAACGATTCGTCGACCGGCTGCCGGAGGCGGGCGACGCGCTGGTCGTGTGCCCCGCGCTGCTCGGCCGGGCCGTCGACCGGGCGGCGGAGTCCGGCATCCTGGTGGTCGCGGCCGTCGGCCTTCAGTTCGAGGCCGGCGTGCCCTACGCCGCCCTGAACCAGCTGCTGCTGCCCCTGATCGACCACCTGCCGGTGGTGCCGCCGCGCCAGCGGACCGACCTGTGCATGGCCATCGGGCTGGCGCCCGGCATCGCGGCCGAGGAGACGGTCGGTCCGGCCGCGCTCGCGCTGCTCGCCGCCGCCACCCGGGACCGGCCGGTCCTGCTGGTGCTGGACGACCTGCACCGCGCCGACCCGGCCACGCTGGCCGTCCTGGAGTTCCTGGCGCCCCGGCTGAGCCTGACCCGGGCCGGGCTGCTCACCGCCGGCACCGGACCGGTGCCCGGTTTCCGCACGCTGACGACGCCGTCGAACCCGCGGCGGCACGCGGAGGAGACGGTGCGGCGGCGGGTCGGGCGGCTGCCCGCACCGACCCGCCGGGCGTTGCTCGAACTCGCCCTCTGCCACCTTCGCCGCGAGCTGGACGAGCCGATGCGACCGGCGGTCAGCGCGGGACTGGTGACCGTCGACGACAGCGACGCCGTGTCCTTCGTGGACCCGGTGGTCGAGACCGTGGTGCTCGGCGCGTCCACGAGCGAGGAGCGCCGGCAGGCCCACCGGCGGCTGGCCGAGCGGCCCGGCATCGGCCTGGCCGCCCGCACACGGCACCTGGACCAGGCGACCGTCGGCCCGGACGAGGAGGTCGCCGGGCTGCTGGAGAGCGCCGGCCGGACGGCCGTGCTCGCCGGCGACATGCCGACCGCGGCCGCCGCCCTGCAGCGCGCCGCGTACGCC
>NZ_CAKUCL010000195.1 GCF_934643405.1 uncultured Actinoplanes sp. | reverse complement strand
GCCCTGCCCAGTGGGGTGCCCGGACCGTCGGTCGGCGCCGGTAGAGTGGGCATCCGGTCGACGCCCGGCCCGCGCGTGCCCGCACGCCGGTTCCCGCGACCCCGGCACACCAGCAGGAAGGAACCGACGTATGGGTTCGGTCATCAAGAAGCGCCGCAAGCGGATGGCGAAGAAGAAGCACCGCAAGCTGCTCCGCAAGACCCGCGTGCAGCGTCGCAAGCTCGGCAAGTGATGGTGACGGCCGGCGGAGACGCCGGCCGTTCCCGTTCCCCCCGCCGCAGCGCGGGCCCGGCCGTGACAGCCGGCCGGGCCCGCACCGAAGCGGGCCCGGCCGCGGGAGGACCCATGGCAAACCGCAGACTGACTCTGCGCCAACGCGACGCTCGTGCCGGTATCGGCCTGGTCGCGCCCACCGTGCTGATCGTCTGCCTGGTGCTCCTGGTACCCATGCTGTGGGCGATCTCCATAGCGTTCCAGGACATCCGGCTGATCAACATCAGGTACGCCGGCTTCTTCGGCAAGTACACGCTGGACAACTTCATCGAGGTCTTCAAGTCGCCCGGCTTCTGGTCCGCGCTGTGGACCACGGTGCTCTACACGGTGGGCGCCACCGGCGGCTCGATCCTGGTCGGGCTGATCGCGGCGCTCGCGGTCCGGCGTCCCTTCAAGGGCCGGTCCATCGTGCGGGGGCTCATCCTCCTCCCGTACGTGGCCCCGGTCGTCGCCGTGGCATTTGTCTGGACCACGATGCTGAACCCTCAGTTCGGTGTGATCAACAACTGGGGCACCCGGTTCCTGGGGTGGAGCGAGGCCATCCCGTTCCTGTCGCAGCAGTCGACCGCGCTGCTCACCGTCATCGTGTTCGAGACCTGGCGGTACTACCCGTTCGCCTTCCTCTTCCTGATGGCCCGCCTGCAGGCCGTCTCCGGTGACACCGAGGAGGCCGCCCGCGTCGACGGAGCCACGCCGCTGCAGAGCTTCCGGTACATCCTGCTGCCGCAGCTGCTGCCCACCATGGCCGTGCTGTTCGTGCTGCGATTCGTCTTCACGTTCAGCAAGTTCGACGACGTCTACCTGCTCACCGGCGGCGGCTCCGGCACGGAAGTGGTCAGCGTCCGTGTCTACGAGCTGCTCACCTCCCGCAAGGACGTCAGCGCCGCGTGCGCCCAGGCGGTCGTCCTCGCCATCGTGTTGGTGATCTTCCTGCTGATTCAACGCCGGGCAACCCGCCGCTGGAACGGAGACGCGCAGTAATGGTGGCCACGCAGAGCGGGCGGACGGCCCGCACCAGCACCTACGCCGGCGACGCGCCGCGCCCGGCGCTCACCCGTGACCGGGTGGAACGGGCGGTCCTGCCGGTCGTCCGCTGGATCACCATCGCGATCCTGGTCCTCGCGTCGTTGATCCCCTTCTACTACATGCTGATGCTGTCCGTGCGCAGCATCCAGGACCTGCTGCTCGACCCGGGCCGCCTGTGGATCAACCCGGTCGACATCTCGGTCGCCGCCTACCGTCAGGTGCTGCGCTCGGTCGGCGACGGTGGCCAGGGCTTCCTGACGCTGATCCGCAACAGCCTGCTGGTGGCGCTGGGCACGGTGGTCATCACCCTCGCGGTCGCCATCCCGGGTGCGTACGCCGTGAGCCGCCTGGCGTTCAAGGGCAGGCGTCAGGTGTCGGCGCTGTTCCTCGGGGTGTACCTGTTCCCGTCGGTTGTCGTCGCCGTGCCGCTGTTCGTGATCTTCGCCCGGGTCGGCCTGCGCGGCAGCCTGGCCGGCCTCGCGATCGTCTACGTGGCGCAGACCATCCCGGTCGCGGTGTACATGCTGCGCGGCTACTTCGACACGATCCCGACCAGCCTCGAGGAGGCCGCGCTGCTCGACGGGTGCAGCCGGATGGGCGTGATCCGCCGGATCAGCCTGCCGCTGGCCATGCCGTCCATCATGGCCACGGGTCTGTACGTCTGTATGATCGCCTGGAACGAGTTCCTGTTCGCACTGCTCTTCCTGGTGCAGGACCGTGACCGGTGGACCGTATCGCTCGGGCTCGCGCAGCTGTCCGGCAGCATCGAGGTGCCGACCACGGTTCTGATGGCGGGTTCCGTGGTGCTGACCGTCCCGATCATCGCGTTGTTCTTCATCACGGAGCGGTTCCTCGTCGAGGGGCTGAGCGCCGGAGCGGAGAAGGGTTGAGCAAGCAGTCGTCCAACAGCGCGGGTCACCTGTTGCAGCTGATCCGGGACGGACGGGTGGGCACCCGCCGCGAGCTCGGCGAGACCACCGACCTGTCCCGGTCGACCGTGACCGCGCGCCTGGACGCGCTCATCTCCGCGGGATACCTGCGGGAGGCCGGCACCGCGACGTCGTCCGGCGGCCGGCCGCCCACGCTGCTCACCTTCGACGACCTGACCCCGACCGTGCTCGCCGCCGACCTGGGCGTCACGCACGGCCGGGTCGCGGTGACCAACGCGCGCGGCGAGATCCTGGCCGAGCAGGTGCTGGAGAGCCGCATAGCGTCCGGCCCCGAATCGGTGCTCGGCGAGGTGTGCGACCGCTTCGACACGCTGCTGGACAAGGTCGGGCGCGACCCGGCCACGGTGTGCGGCATCGGTGTGGGCGTGCCCGGACCGGTCGAGTTCGACCAGGCCCGGGTGGTCCGCCCGCCGGTCATGCCGGGCTGGGGCGACTACCCGGTCCGGGACTTCTTCGCGCGGCGCTTCACCGCGCCGGTGTTCCTGGAGAACGACGCCAACCTGATGGCGCTCGGCGAGCACCACGCGAACTTCCCCGGCGAGTCCACGCTGCTCTACCTGAAGGTGGGCAGCGGCCTGGGCGCCGGCATCATCGCCGGCGGCGAGGTCTTCCGCGGCGCCGACGGCGCGGCGGGCGACATCGGCCACGTACGGGTGAACGGCAGCACCGCGGTCTGCGCGTGCGGCGCCGTCGGCTGCCTGGCGGCCAGCGCCAGCGGCACCGCCATGGCCCGCGAGCTGCGCGACCAGGGCTTCGCGGCGCTGACCAGCCGGGACGTGGTCTCGTTCGTGGCACAGGGCGAACCGGCCGCGGTGGCGGTCGTGCGCCGCTCCGGCCTGCTGGTCGGCGAGGTGCTGGCCACCGCGATCAGCCTGCTCAACCCGCGGGTCCTGGTCATCGGCGGCGACCTGGCCGACACCGGCGAGCAGTTCCTGCGCGGCGTGCACGAGTCGCTGCTCCAGCGCACCCAGCCGCTGGCCACCGGCCGCCTGGTCGTCTCGACGAGCACCCTGGGCGACCGGGCCGGCGTGGCCGGCGCCGTGGTGATGGTCCGTGACCAGGTCTTCAGCCCCGAGGCGGTGGACCGCCGCCTGGCCGAGCTGGCCGGGTCAGGCCCGGCCGGCGCGTAGGTGGCGGACGGCGTCGGCGGCCGCCCGGGCCAGCAGTGAGGCGTCCGAGCCGACGCCGACAAAACCGAAACCCAGGTCCGCGTACGCCTCGGCCTGCCGGGCGTCACCGGCCAGGATCCCCGCGGTGATCCCCGCGTTCTTGGCCGCGGCCAGCACCTGATCCAGCGCCCGGGTGAAGTCCGGGTGGTCGAACCGCCCCGGGCAGCCGAGATCGGTGGACAGGTCACGGGGGCCGACGAACAGCACGTCCACGCCGGTCACCCCGGCGATCTCGCCCGCGGCCGCCAGCGCGCCGCGGCTCTCCACCTGGACGATGCCCACCACGGTGTCGTTGGCGGTCCGCAGACCCTCGGGCCGCAGCCCGAAGTCGTACACCCGGTTGTAAGTGGCGACGCCGCGGTCGCCCTCCGGCGGATAGCGCAGGTGCCGCACCGCGTCGCGCACGTCGTCGACGGTCTCCAGGCGGGGGAACATGACGCCGGTGACCCCGGCGTCCAGCAGCCGCCCGGTGCGGATCCGCTCCGAGGACTCGACCCGCGCGACCACCGGCACCCGCCGGGCCTCGCCGGCCATCTGCTGGTGCAGCAGAGCCCCTTCGTCACCGCCGCCGTGCTCGAGGTCGACCAGCAGCCAGTCGAAGCCGGCGACCGCGCACGCCTCGGTGGCCAGCGCCGAGCCGAGCCCCAGAAACGTGCCGAAGAGCGTCTCACCGGCGGCCAGCCGCGCCCGCAGCCCGCTCATCGAGCCCCACCGGCCGCCCCGCTCCCGCCCGTACCGGCCGCCTCGCTGCTGCCGCCCGCACCGGCGGCCTCGCTGCTGCCGCCCGCACCGGCCGCCCCGCTCCCGCCGCCCGCGCTGACCGCCCCGCTTCCGCCGCCGGTGGCTCCCGGGCCGGTTGTTCCGGTCCCGCCGTCCGCGGCTCCCGCGCCGGTCGTTCCGCTCCGGCCGTCTGTGGCTCCCCGGCCGGCCGTTCCGCTGCCGCCGGTTGGGGATTGCTCGTGGGTCGTTTCGTTTCCGCCCGCTGTAGATTGCTCGCCGGATGTCTCGTTCCCGCGGGCTGTGGATTGCTCGGGGGGTGTTTCGTTCCGGCCGGCTGCGGATTGCGGCACGACTGGACGGCGTACTTCCGTACGCGCAGTCCCGGCGTCCGACGGAGTTTCGCCGGATGGGGCGGCTAGCGGGGGAGTCGCGGCCGGTGCCCTGCCGGAAAGCCGTTCCACACCGCGCAGCAGAGCGCCATGGTCGAGGCCGCCGTCGCCCTGGGCGCGCAGCGCCCCCATCAGCTGGGCGACCACCGCGCCGAGCGGAACCGCCGCCCCGGCGGCCCGGGCGGCGTCCAGCAGGATGCCCAGATCCTTGTGATGCAGGTCGACCCGGAAGCCCGGGGTGAAGCTGCGGGCGAGCATGCCGGCGCCCTTGCGGTCGAGGACGGTGCTGCCGGCCAGCCCGCCGGACCACACCCGCAGGGCGGCCTCGGCGTCGACGCCGCTGGCCTCCACCAGCACGATCGCCTCGGCCACCAGCTCGAGGGTGCCCGCCACGACGAGCTGGTTCGCGGCCTTGACCAGCTGACCCGCTCCGGGCGGACCGACCCGCACCACGGTCGTGCCGAGGGCCTCGAAGACCGGTCGTGCCTTGTCGAACGCGGCCGGCGAACCACCCACCATGATGGACAGAACGCCCTCGATCGCGCCCTGCTCGCCGCCGGACACCGGGGCGTCCAGAGCCTCCACGCCTCGCTCGGCGGCCGCCGCCGCGATGGCCTGCGCGGTCCGCGGGCGTACGGTGCTCATGTCGATCACCAGCGTGCCCGGCGCGGCATGGGCGAGCACCCCGTCGGGTCCCAGGATCACCGACTCGACGTCAGGGGAGTCGGGCAGCATCGTGATCACGACATCGGCGCCCCGGGTGGCCGCGGCGACCGACTCGGCACGACGCCCGCCGTTGGCCACCAGCCGGTCGGTGCCGCTCGGGTTGCGGGTGTGACCGGCCACGTCGAAGCCCGCCTTCACAAGGTTCGATGCCATCGGCGCGCCCATGACGCCGAGCCCGATGAAGCCGATCGTCCGCATGACCACCTCGTCCATGTATGTGGATGCATTTTCTGGTGATGGATGCGGTCCAACCTAGGGAGGCCCCGGGGGTCGGGTCAAGTCCAAGTATGTGGACGGCATTTATGTACGAGGACCGATGCTATGCTCCGCGTCCATCGGCATCGGATATGCGGAGGTATCGATGGGTCAGCGCATCCTGGTCACCGGCGGCGCCGGTAAGGTGGCGGCTTCGTTGCGGTCCCGGCTGGTCCGCGAGGGCCGCACGCTGCGGCTCCTCGACGTGGTGCGGCCGGCCGCCGTCGACGGCAGCGGCGATGAGGAGGTCGTGCTCGCCTCGCTGACCGACCCGGACGCGGTGTTCGCGGCCTGCGACGGCGTCGACGCGATCGTCCATCTCGGCGGCCAGAGCAAGGAGGCGGACGCCGGCGACGTGTTGAACGCCAACGCTTTCGGGACGTACAACCTGCTGGAGGCCGCCCGCAAGCGCGGCATCGACCGCCTGATGCTGGCCTCGTCCTCGCACGCGGCCGGATTCCACGTGCGGGACGACGCGACCTACCCCGACGGGCTGCCGGCCGACCTGCCGCCGCGTCCCGACACCCTCTACGGCTGGAGCAAGGCGGCAGTGGAGTCGCTGGCCGGCCTGTACGCCGACCGCTTCGGGCTGGACATCGTCTGCGTCCGCATCGGCCTGTGGTTCCCGACTCCGCCGCAGAACCGCGGCCTGGCGACGTGGCTGTCCCCCGACGACGGCGCCCGCCTGGTGGAGGCCTGCCTGTCCGCGCCGAGCCCCGGCTTCCGCATCATCTGGGGCGTCAGCCGCAACACGCGCCGCTGGTGGTCCCTGGCCGAGGGTGAGGCGATCGGCTACTTCCCCAAGGACGACGCCGAGGTCTTCGCCGCCGAGCGCACAGCCGAGTTCGGTGAACCTGACTTCCAGAACGATCCCGAACTGAACCGGGTCGGTGGTTGGTGGTGTGACTGGCCCCTGGCGCAGCGAATGGGGTAGTGATGAGGCTGGCGGATGGCGCCGGCTGCCGGGTGGTGGCCGGCTGCCGCCGGGCTGGCGGGGGACGTGTCGGCTGCCCGGCTGGCGGATGGTGGCCGGCTGTCGCCGGGTTGGCGGTTGGCTGTCGCTGGGCCGGCGGGTGGTGCCGGCTGCCGCTGGGCTGGCGGGTCGCTGTCGCCGGGCCGGCGGGTAGTGCCGGCTGTCGCCGGGCTGGCGGTTAGCTGTCGCCGGGCTGGCGGTTGGCTGTCGCCGGGCTGGCGGGTGGTGCCGGCTGTCGCCGGGCTGGCGGGTGGTGCCGGCTGTCGCCGGGCTGGCGGTTGGCTGTCGCCGGGCCGGCGGGTGGTGCCGGCTGCCGCCGGAGCTAGCGGATGCCCTCGCGGCGCAGCGTTCGCGCCAGCGCCGACGTGTGCCGCAGCACCGCGTCCGCCACCGACTGGACGTGGGCTTCGGTGGCCCGGGGCGCGGGCATCGAGCACGAGATGGCATCGGTCGCCGGGATGCGGTACCCCACCGCGACCGCCACGCACGCGACCCCCTCGGTGTTCTGCTCACGCTCGAACGCCCATCCCCGCCGGCGCACCAGGTCCAGCTCCGCGTGCAGGTCGGACCGCGAGGTGATGCTCCGCGGCGTCAACGCCTGCAACGTGCCGGGCAGCAGCGCGTCCACCTCGGCCTCGGTCAGGTCCGCCAGCAGCGCCTGGCCGAGCCCGGTCACGTGCGCGGGCAACCGTCGGCCCACCCGCGACACCAGGCGCACCGATTCGCGCGACTCGCGGCTGGCCAGGTAGAGCACATGCGCGTCGTCGCGCCGCGCGTAGTGGATGGTGTAACCGACCTCGCTGCGCAGATCCTCCAAAGTCTCGTACGCGAACGGCAGCGCCGGATCGCGGTCCAGGTAGGCCGTCCCGGACAGCAGCGCGTGCGGCCCCACCCCGAAGGCGGACCCGGTCTCGTCGGCCTCCACCCACTTCAGCTCGCGCAACGTGCGGACCAGGGCGTGCAGGCTGGACCGCGGATACCCGGTTTGCTCCTGCAGCTCGGACAGGGTGAGCCGGGTCGGCGAGGCGGCCAGTGTCTCGAGGATCCGGACGGTGCGCTCGGCCGACTTGACCGGCGAGACGTCATTGACGACGGCGGATGCGTCGGTGGCGGGCTTGGTGCGGGCGCGGGGCATGGTTCTCACCATCATGATCGATATTCCCAACTGGTTGACGGTCATCATACCGGCGGTTAACTTGTCCGTACTTACGTGTCACACACGCAACAACCGTCCACATATGTAGACAGGAGGCAGGCACGTGGCTGTTAGGAGAGCGCTGGCGGTGGCGGTGGCCGCCGTCATCGCGGCCGGTGGCCTCGTGGCGTGCGGCGACGATACCCCCAAGGCGGACCCGAAAGCCGAGCTCCAAATCTGGGTGCGGAAACCGCCCGGCTCGAACACCGAGAAGACCGATCAACAGCTGGCAGCCACGTTCACCAGCAAGACCGGCATCCCCACCAAGGTCACCGCCCTCTTCGACGACTTCGAGACCAAGCTCCAGCAAGCAGCGGCCCAGAAAAAATTGCCGGACATCGTCATAAACGACACCGACCGGCTCGGCGGCCTGGTGAAGCAGGGTCTGGTCCGCGAGGTCGACCGCGGCACGCTGGCCGGCCAGAGCGATCTGACTCCGGCGTCCTGGCAGGCGGCGACCGGCGCGGACGGCAAGATCTACGGCGTACCGTTCTCCGCCCAGTCGTTCGCCCTGTTCATCCGCAAGGACTGGCGGGAGAAGGTGGGCAAGCAGCAGCCGAGGACGTGGGCCGAGCTGGACGACCTCGCCAAGGCGTTCACCACCGCCGACCCGGACGGCAACGGCAAGGCCGACACGTACGGCTACGTGATCCCCGGCTCCACCAAGCGGGGCTACACGTCCTGGTACTTCTCCAGCCTGCTCTGGTCGGCCGGCGGCGACTTCCTGACCGGGCAGACCGGCGCCTTCACCCCGGCGATCAACAGCCCGCAGTCGGTGACCGCGGTCGACGAGTTCAAGAAGCAGTTCTGTACGGACAAGACCGTCGTCCCCGGATCGGTGACCGCCGAGACGACCCAGGCGCACCCGCTGTTCGAGTCCGGCAAGGGCGGCATCTACCTGACCGGCCCCTACAACATGGCGCGCTTCGACAAGAACCTGGGCAAGGACAAGTACGAGGTCGTCGCGCTGCCACCGGGACCGGGCGGCAAGAGTGTGTCGCTGGCCGAGGGGGAGAACGTCTACCTGATGGCCGGATCGGCGAACCCGGCCGGTCAGACGAAGTTCGCCGAGTTCGCGATGTCGGTCGAGGGCCAGACCATCGGCATGGCCGGGGACACCGACGGCAACGTGGTACGCCTCCCGGTGAACGCCAAGGTGGACATGGCGAGCGTCCGCAAGGACACGCGCTGGCAGCTGTTCGCCGACATATACCAGGACGGCGCCCGGTACGTGCCGGTGCTGCCCGACTGGACGCCGTTCCGGCAGGCGTCCGCCGACACGCTCAACGCCCTGGTCGCGAACTGCTCGTCGGACACCAAGGCGGAACTCGACAAGCTCGCGCGGACCTTCACCGACGAGCTGGCCAAGCAGGGAGCGAAGGCGTGACGGCCACCCCGGTGGCGCCGGTCCGCGAGGGCGCCGCGACGCCCGCCGTACCGGCACCCCGGGGACGCCGCCGCCGGCGCCGCGACGTCTCCGCCTGGCTCTGGCTGGCACCGGCGCTCATCCTGTTCGCGGTGTTCAAGTTCGTGCCGATGGCCCGCGCGGTCAGCATGAGCTTCAAGGAGGTACGCCCGTACCTCGGCGACCGCTGGGTCGGCCTGGACAACTACCGGCAGATCCTCGGCGACGACGCGTTCCGGAACGCGGCCGGGCACACGGTCGTCCTGGCAGCCGGCGAGACGATCGGCTCGATCCTGGTCGGCCTCGCGCTGGCGCTGCTGCTCGAGGGCACCGCCCGTCACCTGTGGTTCGTCCGGACCGCTGTCTTCCTGCCCACGGTCACCGCCATGGCCGTGGTCGCCGCGCTCTGGCGGATCATCTACTACCCGGCTGCCGACGGCGCGCTCAATTCCGTGCTCGGCTGGATCGGGCTCGGCCCCGGCCAGTATCTGGACTCGCCGCACACGTCCCTCTGGTCGGTGATGGCCGTAGGCGTCTGGCGGGGCGCCCCGTACGACATGATGATCTTCATTGCCGGCCTGGCCGGGGTGGATCGCAGCCTGTACGAGGCGGCCGCCGCCGACGGCGCCGGACCGTTGCGCCGGCTGTGGCACGTCGCGTTCCCCGCCATGCGACCGGTGTTCGGCATCGTCGTCACCCTCGCCGCCATCCGCGGACTGCGCGTCTTCACCGAGATCTTCCTGCTCACCAACGGCGGCCCGGACGGATCCACCGAGGTGATCATGACCCTGGTCTACAAGCTCGGCCTGGAGCGCAACGAGCTCGGCATCGCCTCGGCCGGGTCGATGCTGCTGCTCGTGGCGACCGTCGTGCTGACGCTGCTCGCCCAACTGCTGCGGCGCCGGGGAGACGGGCGATGAGACAGCTGGACACCGCCCTCGGCCTCGGCGCGGTGCGCGGCCCGATCGGCCGGCTCGTCAAGGTCGCGCTCTACGCGCTGGTCGTCTTCGTCTTCGCCGGCCCGCTGCTGGCGCTGCTGGTCAGCGCGTTCGGCCGGGTCACCGACCCGACCCGGCTCACGCTGATCCCGAAGGACCTCACGCTCGGCAACTTCACCACCGCCTTCGATCAGGGCGTCCTGCGCTACCTGGCGAACTCGCTCATCGTGGTCGGCGGCGGCCTGCTCCTGCAGATCATGGTGAGCGTCTCGGCGGCGTACGCGCTGGCCCGCAAGCAGTTCCCGGGCGTACGCCTGGTGATGCTCCTGATCCTGTCCACCATGATGCTGCCCGAGGAGATCCTCGCCATCCCGTTGTCGCTGGTGCTCGCGGACGTGCCGGTCATCCACGTCAACCTGGTCGGCACCCTCGCCGGGATGATCGTGCCGGTCGGTGCGTGGGCGTTCGCGATCCTGGTGATGACCGAGTTCATGCGCGACGTGCCGATGGAGCTCGACGAGGCGGCTCGCATCGACGGCGCCGGTGACCTGCGCATCTTCTGGTCGGTGGTGCTGCCCATCTGCCGGCCCGCGCTCGGCGTGCTCGGCATCTTCGGCTTCACCATGATCTGGGACCAGTACATCCTGCCGCTGCTGGTCGCTCAGGACGCCCACCAGTTCACCCTCGCGCTCGCCTTGCGCAGCCTGCGCGCCGACGAACAGGTCGGCACCGGCGTGCTGATCGCCTCGGCGTTGCTGGCCCTGCTCCCGTCCGTCGTCGTCTTCCTCGTCCTGCAACGCCAGTTCATGCGCGGCCTCACGTCCGGAGCGATCAAAGGATGAAAATGCTTGCGGTACGCGACGTCTCCGTCACGCCGATCGCCTTCCCGGATCCGCCGCTGCTCAACTCGGCGGGCGTGCACGAGCCGTGGGCACTGCGCTCGGTGATCCAGGTCCGGTGCGCCGACGGATCCGTGGGACTGGGCGAGACGTACGGGGACCTGCCGTTCCTGCGGTTGCTGGAAACAGCCGCGGGCTCGCTGGCCGGCCTCGACGTCTTCGATCTCGCCGGACTCGGGCGCCGCATCTCGGCGGCCATCGGAGTGGTCGACGCGCCGGACCGGCACGGGCTGACCGGTGACTCGAGTGCCGCCAAGACACTCGCCCGGGTGGTGTCGCCGTTCGAGGTGGCGATGCTCGACCTGCAGGGCAAGGCGACCGGCCGGCCGGTGCACCTGCTTCTCGGCGGCAAGGTGCGCGACCGCGTGCCCTTCTCCGCGTACCTGTTCTACAAATGGGGCGGCCATCCAGGCGGCGAGACGGACTCCTGGGGTGAGGCACTCGACCCGGACGGCATCGTGCGGCAGGCCGGCCTGCTGATCGACCGCTACGGCTTCCGATCCATCAAGCTCAAGGGTGGCGTCTTCGCGCCCGAGGAGGAAATCGCCGCGATCCGCGCCCTGCGCGACGCGTTCCCCGGTCTGCCGCTGCGGCTCGACCCGAACGCGGCGTGGACCGTCGACACCTCCATCAAGGTGGCCGAGCAGACCGCGGGGCTGCTCGAATACCTGGAGGACCCGACCGGCGGCCTCGCCGGGATGGCCGAGGTGGCGGCCCTGAGCCCGATGCCGCTCGCCACGAACATGTGCGTGGTCGCGTTCGCCGATCTGCCCGAGGCAGTCCGGCGCGGATCGGTCGGCATCGTCCTGGCCGACCACCACTACTGGGGCGGGCTGCGGGCCTGCGCCGAACTCGCCGCGATCTGCCGCACCTGGAACCTGGGTGTCTCCATGCACTCCAACAGCCATCTCGGCATCAGCCTCGCCGCCATGACGCATCTCGCGGCGACCACACCGGAGCTGACGTACGCCGTGGACACGCACACACCGTGGCAGTCCGGCGTGGACGTGGTCGCCGACCCGCTGGTCATCGACGGGGGATCGGTCACCGTTCCGGACACACCCGGCCTGGGCGTGACCCTCGACCAGGACGCGCTCGCCCGGCTGCACGAGAACTGGCTGCGCTGCGGCATCCGGGAACGCGACGACACGTCGTACCGGCGTCGCTTCGAGCCCGGCTACGAGAAGCGGCGCCCGCGATGGTGACCGGGCACGCCTTTCCGTGGGACGTGCTCGGCGATCCCGGATTCCTCGACCGGGCGACGCCGCGGGTGACCCTTGCCGCGACCTATCACTCGACGCGGGCCGCCACCCCGCTGCATCCGTCGCACCGGATCGTCGAGGCCCGCTGGGCCGCGCTCTACCGCCCGCTCCGCGACGACGTGTGGCGCGGCCGGGACCTCCGGCCGCTGCCACCCACCTGGGTGGCGTCCACGGATGCGTTCGGCGACGCGGCCGCGATCCTGCGGCGGGCCGGGCATCAGGTCAACGCCTGGATCGTGCTGACCCACAACACCCGGCTGGGCACGCTGCGTCCGGACCTCGCGGTGGTCAACTGCTTCGGCGAGCCCTACCCGTACGCGCTGTGCCCCGCCCACGCCGAGGTGCGCGACTACGCCGCCACCCTGGCCGCGGAGGCCGTCCGGGACGTGGCGGTGGACGGCATCTCGCTGGAGGCCTGCGGTCAGATGGGTGTCAACCATCTCGGCCATCATGAGAAGACCGACGGCGCGTGGACCCCGTCGCAGGCGCGTGCCCTGTCCGTCTGCTGTTGCGCGGCCTGCCGGGCGGCCTGGGTCTCCGCCGGCCTGGACACCGGCGAGGTGATCGCCGGGTTGCGCGCCGGCCAGGTCCGCGACGAGCTGCTGACCGTGCGGCAGCGGCACACCGACCTGATGCGCGCCCAGGTCCTCGACGCGCTGCCCCGCGTGCCGATCACCCTGCACGCCCATCCGGATCCGTGGGCCACCGGCCCGTCCCCGGGCATCTCCGCCGCCCCCGCCGGAGTCGACGCGCTGCTCGTGCCGTGCTGGCCGACCGGCTCGGAGGACATGGTGCGGCAGGCCGCCGCCGTCGGCCTGCCGATCGACGCCTACGTCACGCTCCTGCACCCGGCCGACCCCGACCAGCTCGGGCCGCACGTCCAGCGGCTCAAGGCGGCCGGCGCCGACCGGTTCAGCCTCTATCACCTGGGCCTCGCTCCCGCCTGGCGCCAGGATCTCTTCGCCACGATCGCCGAGGCGGTCGACTAAAGGAGTCCACCGTGTACCGAAAAGCAGCGGCACTCGCCGCGGCCGGGTCAGTTGTTCTCGGCATGGCGTCGCCCGTCCGGGCGGCCGTACCCTCCGAGCTCGGGCCCGGCAGCGCCGCACCCGTCCCCGCGGCCGGCAGCGCCGCGCTCGTCGGCGGGCCCGGCAGCGCCGCGCTCGTCGGCGGGCCCGGCAG
>NZ_CAKUCL010000194.1 GCF_934643405.1 uncultured Actinoplanes sp. | reverse complement strand
TCTTTATGCCGTGCTGGCTCACCCCCGCCCCGAACTTTGCAGGGGATCAAGCTGCGGCTTGCGTCTTTGGTTACTCACCGCTGGGTGCATATCTGGGTTCGGCGTTCCCCTCACGCTGGGGCGGGGGTGGCTGCCGCGCTGCGGTCGCTCGGGGCGGCTCGCTCACCCGGGCGGATCTGGGTGGTGGGTTGCGCGAGCGCACCGTGCCGGTCGCGGTCAGCAACTCGCGGTCGGGCGGTGGGTCACCGGGGATCCAGGTGGGCGGCCGGCCTTCCACCCGACCGACCACCAGCATTCCGACCGGCTGCCAGCCAGCGTTCCGCCCGGCCATTTGGCAGCCTTCCACCCAACCGACCACCAGCGTTCAGGCCGGCCACCTAACAGCCTTCCATCCGGCCGACCAGCAGCGTTCAGGCCGGCGGCCTGCCAGCCTTCCACCAGCGCTTGGGCCGGCCACCCGCCAACATTCCGACCAGCCGACTGCCGGCCTTCCACCCGGCCACCCGCCAACATTCCGACCAGCCGACTGCCGGCCTTCCACCCGGCCGACCACCAGCGCTGGGGCCGGCTGCCTGCCAGCGCTGCGGACGGCTGGCTTCCTGCCAGCGACGCAAGCGGGTGGAACGCGGCTTTGACCGGCGCGGCACGGCGCGGACCAGCGCGCGACGACAAGCTCTGCTCCTTTTGTCTTCGGATTCCGAACAGCCCGAGGCTGGGCCTCGCCGGCGGCGCGCCTCCGGCCGGCGTTAGCGGCCGCGTCGCGGTCGCGGTGGCTGGCGTCGCTGGAAGCGGGTCTTGGGGCCCGGCTATTGCGTCGGGCGGCCGCGGGCCTTATGTTGCCGCGGCTATGCAGCGCGGCGACGACGGCCCGGGGTGAGCGCCACAGCACCGGCACGCCCTTTGAAGACCGGCGCGGTCACGGCCAGCAGAACCCCCTGCCGTCACGAGGTCACCGGCGCGCTTGACGGTCATGACGACACCGTACGGCGAGGAACCCGTGGGCGGCGGATCAGCAGCCGGTGGCGGTCGCCGTTAGTCGACGGCGTTCTTGCATCTCTGGTCGGTTGTCGTGGTCTCGCAGTTCAGCACCTGGACGACGAACTTGTCGGCCGGTAGGTAAACGGCTCGCTGGGTGACCGCGTCGTACAGCACCAGACGACCTTTCGCCTCACCGAGATAGAACAGTTTGCCGTCCACCCGCGATGCCTGGTGCGTCAAGCGGTCCGTTTCGCCGGTGCCGTCCTCACCCGGCGCGAGTGTCAGGTCGAGCGGGCTTGCGCGCACCCCGAAGGTGGTGAGAATCAGCGAGCCGAACTTTATCGGCCGTCCCGATCTGACCGACTCGCCGTAATCCTCGGCCTTCATCCAGAAGAGCCCGGCGAAGCCCGCCAAGGTCAGCACCACGGTCACCGGCATCGTCACCCGCAGCGCCCGGGGCAGCCAGGACCGCAGCCGGTCGGCGGTCGAACGGGCCAGGTCTCCCGCCGCCGAGGACCTGTTCCGCCACAGATGGGCGACGAGCACCACGATCAGCAGGACGGCGACCGGATAGAGGATCCCGCCCACGGTGATGAACGCCAGCAGCCCCATGGACGAGGCGAGGGTGGTGCCGTAGTCGGAGCCCAGGCTCTCCGGGTCGATCCCCAGCGAGCCGAAGAAGATGTTGTAGTACGTCCTGGTGACGAAGAAGGCGCCGGCTCCGAGCAGTGTCAGGTTCGGCAGAAAGACCTCCGTCAAAAGACGGACGGCTTCCTCTTCGTCACGCTTGCCGTTCGCCTCGGGCATCGTTCACCCGACGGACTCGCCGGCATGTTCGAACATGAAGAAGACGACAACTGTGAGCACCACGAGAACCGCCACCAATAATGTGATGATCACGAAGATCAGGCTTTTCACCGGACGGCTCCTTCCGTGATCGCAGGCGCGTCGACAGGGCGGCGCCCGCATACTAACCCGCGGCGCACGCGAATAGGCAGCGTGTGTCACATAGACGTCAATTCATCGGAAACGCCGTAACCGGATTGCCGGCATGTCGCCCGGTGCCAATATGAGCGAATGGAAGAATCAATCTTCGAAATGGTCAACTCGTTGATCTTCCTGGCGCTGACACCGGCGGTCCTCGGCTGTGCGGCGGTGTGGTGGCTGCGGCGGCATCTGGTCCGATGGGACACCACGATCGGCGAGGCCGGCGGGTCCCGGCACGTCGCCGCGCCGGTGATCCCGGCCGCCACCGGCGCGGTCGTCGGTGTCGGCGCCTACCTGCTGGCCGATTCCGACGGCGTGGCGACACCGCTGCTCGGGTTGCTGTTCGCGGTGTGGGTCCTGCACACGACGGGGTTGACCGCTGTGGGTCGGCAGGCCCACCGGCGCCTTCAGCAGCATCGCCGGTGGACGGAGGTGGTGGCAGCCGCGGATCCGGCGGCGGCCGACGGGGTGATCAGGCAGCTGGCGAGACTGGACGCGGTCGGCGAGCGGCTGCGGGCGAGGGCCGCGTCGCTGACCTTCTCCCGGTTCCTGAGCCGGCGACCCCGGCAGCTCGCCGTCATCGCCGGCGCGACGGGGCTCGCCCTCACGGTGTTCGGCTGGAGCGCCGCGACGGGCACCTTCACCGACGCTTTCCGGTCATTCGCGGCCGACGGTGAACTCCCGGAGATCGGCGAATGGGCCGCCCTGGCGACGCCGTGGCTGGGGCTGGTCCATCTGGTGCAGAGGTGGCGGCTCGAGCAGTTCTTCGTGGCGCAGACCGGACGCGATCTGTCCCGGCGAGCCGTTCGATCGCAACGGAGGCTGCGCACCGAGGCGGGACATCCGGCCGGCGCCTGAGCAGCGGCACGCGTGCGGGCGTGTCATGCCGCGGGCGTCGGCAGCAGCGACCGGATCAGCTTCTCGGTCTCGTCGTAGCCGCCCTCGCCGACCGAGACGTGCCGGACGGTGCCGGACGGGTCGACCAGGAACGACGACGGCCACGCCTGGACGCCGTAGTTCTCCCAGTTCTGGTAGTCGTTGTCGACCGCGATCGGGTACCTGATGCCGAACCGGGCCGCGGCGTCGGTCACGCCGTTGATGTCGTGCTCGAAGTGGTATTCGGGGGTGTGCACGCCGACGACCTCGAACCCCGCATCGTGGTATTTGCGATACCAGTCATTGACGTACGGAAGGACGTGCCGGCAGTTGATGCAGTCGAAGGTCCAGAAGTCGACGAGCACGACCTTGCCGTGCAGCGACGCGGGATCCAGCGGCTTGCCGTCCGGCGTGTTGAGCCAGCTGGTGACGCCGGTGAAGCCGGGGGCCGGGCCGCAGTTGTCGCCCGACCGGCCGTAGAGCGCCTGGTCGACGCACTCGGTGAGGGCCGGGCCGGCGGTGGACCTCTGCGGCGGTGAGGCCGGGACGAGCTTCTGCAGGCTGTGGCTGATCGCGGTGGTGTAGTCGGGGATCTCGCGCTGCACCGCGCCGGCCACGTCGAAGGTCAGCCCCAGCGCGAGCGCGACCACGGCGACGCCGGAGACGACCCGGATGGCGCGCTGGCGGCGGCGGAACGCGCGGACCCGCTCGGCGACCGCCCGGCCGGCGAAGGCGAAGATCAGCAGGGTGGCGGCGGTGCCGGCGGCGAACCCGGCGGTGAGCTGGATGGTTCCGCCGCCGATCCGGCCGGTGGCGCCGGCCACGGTGATCGCGGCGAGGACCGGTCCGGCGCACGGGACGTAAACCGTGCCCAGCACCAGGCCGAGCACGAAACCGCCGCGGTTCTCGCCGGGCCGCCGCCGCGGGACCCGGGAGAACGGCGCCTCCAGGATCGCCTCGAGGCGCGGCACGATCAGCCCGACGCCGAGCAGCACCAGGGCGGCCAGGCCGGCCCAGCGGATCGCCTGCTGCGGGACCGGCAGGGCGGACAGGATCGCCGCGCCGGCCACGGTGAGCAGGCTGAAGCTGGTCACCAGGCCGGCCACCACCAGGTACGGCCGCCGGCTCGCCCCGCCGGACAGGAAGACAACCGGGAGCACCGGCAGGATGCACGGCGACAGGCCGGTCACCACGCCACCGACGAGGCCGATCAGCAGGAGGGTCACGTCCGGCCACGACGTATCCGGGGTCGCCGTCGGTCAACGCTGTGACCAGGCACATAGCCGTGGTGCCGGCCCCGGGCCCGGACCAGGGTGTTTCACCGGGGCGAGACGCCGCACCGGGTGGCCATGCTGGGGATACGGGTTGCGGCGGTCCCGGACCCCTCCCCGGGACCGCCGCCGCTCCGGTCCTTTCGTGCGACGCTGGTGTCCCCACCACCGCCGAAGGAGTTCGTTCGATGACCGTGCTGCCCATCGTGAGGATCGGCGACCCGGTGCTGCGCCGCCGCGCCGAGGACGTCACCGATTTCGACGCGGAGCTGCGCACGCTGGTGCGCGACCTGAACGAGACGCTGGCCGCCTCGCGCGGCGCCGGGCTCGCCGCGCCGCAGCTGGGTGTGAGCCTGCGGGTCTTCGCGATCAACCCGGATCTGCCGGGCAACGACCTGCGCCTGGACCACCTGGTGAACCCGGTGCTGGAGTTTCCCGACGATCAGGAGCAGGACGGTCCGGAGGGCTGCCTGTCGATCCCGGGGATCTACCTGGACACCAAGCGCCGGATGAACGTGGCGGCGAAGGGCTACACCCAGCACGGCGACCCGGTGCAGGTCGTCGGCGCCGGTCTGCTGGCCCGGTGCGTGCAGCACGAGACCGACCACCTGGACGGCGTGCTGTTCATCGACAGGCAGGACGCGGCCGGCCGGGCCCGCCTGCTGGCCACGCTGCGCGAGGCGGCCTGGTTCGACGCCGAGGTGCGGGTCAGCCCGCACTGAGAGACGCTCGCCGGTCAGCGGTCGCGCAGCGCCGCGACCAGCTCCCGCGGGGAGGCGATGCCGAGCTTGGTGAAGACCTCGCGCAGATGGCGGGCGATCCGCAAGCGGCGAGTCGAAGTCCCGACCGAAACGTCCGCGCCTGCTCCGCAGGCGATTTCCACCCTTTTATGCGGGCCCGGCTCGGGCCGGCGCCTCGATCCGGAAAGCCGCGCCGCCAGCCATTCTCCACGCTTGACGGCGGTTCGGCACGGCCGCATTTCTGATTGGGTCGAGGTTACCGCGTCGGCGATTTCCTCCATCTGCGGGAATGGGCGCCGGTATGCGCTTACCGATTCCGGAAGAATAGATCAGTGCCGCAGTTGCAATTGCTCACCCGAGCATCCCCGTCGCGCAATTGAACTCCATTCGGATGCCGTCCCCCGCGCGCGCCGACCGCGGCATGAATGGGCCCCGACTGCCGGACCCTGCTGGGCCGGACGGGCGTCACTGGGCCGGCCGGCGTGCAGTGCCGGGTCTGTGCGGCAGCCGGCTGATGCGTGGCTGGGCCCGTGGGAACGGGGTGCGGGGTGGTGACCGGCGGGACGGGGGTCTACGGGCGGAACAGGGCGCCGGGGTGCTGTACGGCCTGGGTGGCTGTCCTGGTGGCTGCTTCGACGGCGTCGGGCAGGGGGCTGCCGGTGGCCAGGGCTGCGGCCAGGGCTCCCAGGAAAGCGTCTCCTGCGCCGCTGGTGTCGACGGGGGCTACCGGTATGGCGGGCACGGCGGTGGTGCCTGTGCTGTCGCTGTATGCGGCGCCCTCGCGGCCCGCGGTCACCACCACGGCCGGTATGCCCAGGTCGCGCAACGCCTCGGCTGCGGCGGTGGCGTTGGGGACGGGCGCGTTCAGGACGGCTGCGGCCTCGTGGACGTTGGCCACGTAGAGGTTCAACGTCCGCAGGACGGACGGGTCGTCGGGGATGAGGTTGCCGATCAGCAGGCGCGGGGTGGGCAGCGCCCGGACGACCTCGGGTGCCAGGTCCAGCTGGGTTACGACGATCTGCGCCGTACGCAAGCGGGGGTTTTCTTGCACTTGATGGTCGGTGAGTTCGGCTGCCGGGGACAGGGCCAGCGTCACGTACGACTCGCCGTCGGGGGTGACCTCGATGATCGCGGCGCTGGTGGGCACGCCGGGAAGCAGGCGGAGGCCGTCGACGCCGGCCTCGGCGAGGGTTGCGGTCAGCTGGTCGCCCCAGTGGTCGGCGCCGGCGTTGGCGACCAGGGTGACGTCGCCGCCGAGCCGGGCCGCCGCGTACGCCTGGTTCAGCGCCTTGCCGCCCGGCGTCGCCACCAGCGGGCCGCCGAACGTCGCCAGCCCGGGCGCGGCCCGGTGCGGCACCCGCACGGTGAGGTCGATGGTGGCCCGGCCGACGAAGGCGATCCGCTCTCCCACGCGGGGATTGTGCGGCACGAGCCCGGCCGGTGAGTCGCCGGCCGGGCTCGTTGTGTCGTACGTCCGATCAGGCCAGGTCGAACCGGTCGTTCTCCATGACCTTCGTCCAGGCCGCGACGAAGTCCCGCACGAACTTCTCCTTGGCGTCGGCGCTGGCGTAGACCTCGGCCAGGGCCCGCAGCTGCGAGTTCGAGCCGAAGATCAGGTCGACCGCGGTGGCGGTCCACTTCACCTCGTCGGTGGCCAGGTCGCGAATCTCGTACACGTGCTCCTCGGACTCCGACGCCTTCCACCGCGTGCCCGGGGACAGCAGGTTGGCGAAGAAGTCGTTGGTGAGCGCGCCCGGCTTGTCGGTGAGGACGCCGTGCTTGCTGCCGCCGAAGTTGTTGCCGAGCGCGCGCAGGCCGCCGATCAGCACGGTCATCTCGGGCGCGGTCAGGTTCAGCATGTACGCGCGGTCGACGAGCAGGACCTCCGGCTGGGTCTTCTCACCGGGACGCAGGTAGTTGCGGAACGCGTCGGCCCGCGGCTCCAGGACGCTGAACGACTGGACGTCGGTCTGCTCCTGGGTGGCGTCGGTACGGCCCGGGTGGAACGGCACGGTCGTCTCGACGCCGGCGTCGCGCGCGGCCTTCTCGACGGCGGCCGAGCCGGCCAGCACGATCAGGTCGGCCAGCGAGATCTTCGCGCCGCCGCCCTGGTTGAACTCCTGCTGGATCTCCTCAAGCTTGGCGATGACCTCGCCGGTGCCCTGGTTGACCTCCCAGCCGCGCTGCGGCTCGAGCCGCAGACGCGCGCCGTTGGCGCCGCCGCGCTTGTCGGTGGAGCGGTAGCTGGCGGCCGACGCCCACGCGGTGGAGATCAGCTGCGCGGTCGACAGGCCCGACTCGAGCACCTTCGCCTTGAGGGCGGCGACGTCGGCGTCACCCACCAGCTCGTGGTCGACGGCCGGCACCGGGTCCTGCCAGAGCTGCTGCTCGGGCACCCACGGACCGAGGAAGCGGCTGATCGGGCCCATGTCGCGGTGCAGCAGCTTGTACCAGGCCTTCGCGAACGCCAGCGCGAACTGGTCCGGGTTCTCCAGGAAGCGGCGGGAGATCTTCTCGTACGCCGGGTCGACACGCAGCGACAGGTCGGTCGTCAGCATCGTCGGCTTGTACTTCTTGGACGGGTCGAACGGGTCCGGGATGATCTCGTCGGTGGTCTTGGCCACCCACTGCTTCGCGCCGGCGGGGCTGGTGGTCAGCTCCCACTCGTAGCCGAAGAGGATCTCGAAGAAGCGGTTGCTCCAGGTTGTCGGCACGTCGGTCCAGGTGACCTCCAGGCCGCTGGTGATCGTGTCGGCGCCCTTGCCGCTGCCGTAGGTGCTCAGCCAGCCCAGGCCCTGCGCCTCGATCGGGGCGCCCTCGGGCTCCGGCCCCACGTGGTTGTCGGCGACGCCGGCGCCGTGGGCCTTGCCGAAGGTGTGGCCGCCGGCGATGAGGGCGACGGTCTCCTCGTCGTTCATCGCCATCCGGCCGAAGGTCTCCCGGATGAAGTGGGCCGCCGCCAGCGGGTCGGCGCTGCCGCGCGGTCCCTCCGGGTTGACGTAGATCAGGCCCATCTCGGTCGCGCCGACGTCCTCGGCCATGGTGTTGTCCGAGACGTAGCGCTCGTCGCCGAGCCAGGTGTCCTCGGGACCCCAGAAGATCTCCTCGGGCTCCCAGACGTCCTCACGGCCGAACGCGAAGCCGAAGGTCTTGAAGCCCATCGACTCCAGCGCCACGTTTCCGGCGAGCACGAGCAGGTCGGCCCAGGAGATCTTCTGGCCGTACTTGGCCTTGACCGGCCAGAGCAGACGCCGGGCCTTGTCCAGGTTGGCGTTGTCCGGCCAGCTGTTGAGCGGGGCGAACCGCTGGCCGCCGTCGCCGGCGCCGCCGCGGCCGTCCTGGATCCGGTACGTGCCGGCCGAGTGCCAGCTCATCCGGATCATCAGGCCGCCGTAGTGGCCGAAGTCGGCGGGCCACCAGTCCTGCGAGGTGGTCAGCGTGGTGATGATGTCCTGCTTGAGGGCCTCGACGTCGAGCTTCGCGAACTCCTTGGCGTAGTTGAAGTCCGGGCCCAGCGGGTTGCCCTTGGACGAGTGGGCGTGCAGCACCGACAGATCGAGCTGGTTGGGCCACCAGTCACGGTTGGTGTGCGGACGGCCACCGGTCTTCGGGGTCGGCGAGTCGATCGCCGGGTTCTCGCTCTCGCTGCCGTGAGCGGTCACGGAGTCGTGCGCGACCGGGCAGCCGGCAGCCGCCTTCTGGTCCACGCCTTGCGCGCTGGCAGGCGCGTTGTCCTGGGTGTCGCTCATCTGCTTCCTTCCGAACTGGCGTATCACTGCGGGCGTGCGTCCGGTCGCGCGGTCGGGATGAACCGGCGAACGACCTCTGCCTGGCCTACCACGGAGGCCTGGCGGCCCTCGGCGGTGGGGTGGGGAGAGTGAGAGACGCCGCGGTGCGCGTCGGCAACCACGCGGGACTCGTCACGCGATCACCTTAGGGCCCTTATCTGGAACAAATCAAATCTACGGGCCATGTTTGTCGGTGCGTGCGGGTTTCTGGGCTTGATCGTCTTTATGGCCGTGGAGATGCGAGGGGGTGGATGGGTGGTGATGGGTTGCGCGGGAGCCGGCGGGCGGCGGGCGGCCGGGAGCGGAGCAGCGGGTGATGGGTGGAGCGGCGGACTGGACGGCGAGCGGCGGGCAGGACGGCGCCCAGACGGGCCGGTCAGACAGCGGCGGCGCACTGCGGGCTGGGAGGCGAGCGGTGGGCTGGCGGCGGGTGGCGCGCTGAGCGGCGGGCGGATCGACGGGCTGGGAGGCGAGCGGCGGGCTGACGGCGGGTGGCGCGCTGAGCGGCGGGCGGAGCGACGAGCCAGAGGGCGGGGGCGGATCGCGCAGGGGCGGATCAGGCGGGGGCGGATCGGGCGGGCATGGGAGGGCGGGGTGTGATGCCGGTCGCTGGTGCTTGGTGGGACGCGTGCTTCATGGGGACGAAGCGGGCGACTTGGGTGGTGCAGTCAAGCCCTCTAGTTGACGTGTCAATAACAATCGCTCATGGTTGACACGTCAATTAGGGGGGCACCATGGAACTGGGACTCAACTCGTTCGGCGACACCGCTTCGGACGGGGGTCGCGAACTGAGCGACGCGGAGACGGTGCGGCTGCTGGTGGAGGAGGCGAAGCTGGCCGAGTCGGCAGGTCTCGACGTGTTCAGCGTCGGCGAGCACTACCGGCCTGGCCACAACGACTCGGCCACGCCGGTGCTGCTGGCCGCGATGGCCACGGCCACCGAACGGATCGGGCTCGGCACCTCGGTCACGGTTCTGAGCACCAACGATCCGGTGCGGCTGTACCACGAGTTCTCCACCCTGGACGCGGTGTCGCACGGCCGCGCCCGGCTGGTCCTGGGGCGGGCGTCGGCGACCGAGTCGTTCCCCCTGTTCGGCTACGACCTGGCCGACTACGAGCGGTTGTTCGAGGAGAAGCTGGACCTGTTCCTGCGGTTGCAGCGCGAGGAGTCGGTCACCTGGTCCGGCACGGTCCGCACGCCGCTGGTCGATCAGGTGCTGCACCCGCGGATGCGGCCCCGCGGCATCCCCACCTGGATCGGGGTGGGCGGCGACCCGGGCTCGGTGGTCCGGGCCGCCCGCCACGGGCTGCCGCTGATGCTGGCGATCATCGGCGGCCGGCCGCAGCGGTTCGCCGGGCACGTCGAGCTGTACTTCCGCGCGCTGGAGCAGTTCGGGCAGCCGAGGCTGCCGGTGGGACAGCACTCGCTCGGCCTGATCGCCGACACCGACGAGGAGGCGCAGGAGACCTGGTGGCGCTACTGGGAACCGGTGGTGCGGGCGCTCGGCGAGGAGCGCGGCTTCTACGCGCCGACCCGCGCCCGTTTCGTCACCGAGCTGGACGCGGGCGCGCTGTTCGTCGGCTCCCCCGAGACGGTCGCCCAGAAGATCGCGACCGTCGCGCGGGACCTGCACCTGAGCCGCTTCGACCTGAAGTACGACATCATGCATCTCCCGCGCGACGTCCGGGCCCGCACGATCGAACTGTTCGGCCGCTCGGTCGCCCCGCGGGTGCGGGAGCTGCTCGCGGCCTGACGGCCCCTAGCGGTTCAAAGCGGAATGTTTGCGGCCGTACAGCCCGTACACAAGCAGGCCCAGCAGGAACCAGACCGCGAACCGCAACCAGGTGACCGGTGCCAGGAACGTGATGAGCCAGATCGAGAAGACGATGCCGACGGCCGGAACCACCGGCATGCCGGGCACCCGGAACGTGCGGGGGATGTCCGGCCGCCGGTAGCGCAGCACGATGATCGCGACGCAGACCACCACGAACGCCAGCAGGATGCCGATGTTGGTCAGCTCGGCCGCCTCCCGGATCGGCAGGAAACCCGCGATGATCGCCGACGCGATGCCGGCGATCCAGGTCACCCGGGACGGCACGTGCCGTCGCGGGTGCAGCCGGGCGAACCAGGCGGGCAGCAGGCCGTCGCGGCTCATCGAATACCAGACGCGGGTCACGCCGAGCATGAAGGTGAACATGACGGTGAGGATGCCGATGATCGCACCGACCGCGATCACGTCGGCCAGCCCGGACAGCCCGACGGCGGCGAACGCGGACGAGAAGCCGCTCTCCGGATCGATGTCCCGGTAGTTCTGCATGCCGGTCAGCACGAGCGTGGCCAGCACGTACAGCACCATGGAGATGACCAGTGAGTAGATGATCGCCTTCGGCAGGTGCCGGCGGGCGTCACGCGACTCCTCCGCGGCGGTGCTCATCGCGTCGTAGCCGAACACCGCGAAGAACACCGTCGCCGCCCCGGTGATCGCCCCGCCGAAGCCGAACGGGAAGAACGGGTGGTAGTTCTCGGTCTTGATGTAGAAGAAGCCGACCACCACGACCACCAGCACGACGACCACCTTGATCGCCACCACGCCGGTCTCGAACCGGGCCGCTGTCCGGATCCCCTGGTTCAGCAGGTAGGCGATGAGCAGGCACAGGATGACCGCGAACAGGTCGACGACGTGCCCGTTGCCGGTGCCGGGCGCGCCCAGCATCCAGGCGGGCAGATCGACGCCGAGCTCGCCCATCAGGAACGAGAAGTACCCGGAGATGCCGATCGCGACCACCGAGACGATCGCGGTGTACTCCAGCAGCAGATCCCAGCCGATGAACCAGCCGACGACCTCGCCGAGCACGGCGTACCCGTACGTGTAGGCCGAGCCCGCCTTCGGGATCATGCCGGCGAACTCCGCGTACGACAGCGCGGCGGCGGCGCTGGCGACGCCGGCCACCAGGAACGAGATGAGCACGGCCGGCCCGGCGGTCTCGTTGGCGACCGCGCCGGCCAGCGCGAAGATCCCGGCGCCGATGATGCCGCCGACGCCGATCGCGGTGAGCTGCCACAGGCCCAGCGACCTGGTCAGATGGGTCTCGGTGTCGTCGGTGATGTCCTCCACCGGCTTACGCCGGAAGATCCCCGAGCCACTGCCGAAGCGTTCGGGTGTGCTGGTCATGCGGCCTCCTTGCGGGTACGCCGTGACACCGCCCTGATCTTCAGAGGCGGCCTTCTTTGGAGTACCACGCGGGAAGCCGTTTCGCATCCACGTTCATGCATGGGAGCAAGGGGTCGCCGCCGCGTGGCGGTGACCCGTCGCCCGTACGGGCGGGCCTTGCCGCTGTCGCCGCAGGTCCGGATCTGCACCGCGGCCGCGTCGACGTGCCGGTCCTGCCAGCCCCGTGGCCCACTCCCCCGGCACGTCCGCGAGCGGCGTCCCGGCGCGGTAAACCCGTCGTCGGTGTGCAGCTCGACCGGCCCCGCAAGCGCCGATCCACGCCCGGAAAATATCGACGGCCGTCAAGGCCGTCGGGTCAGAAGCCGAGGCCGTCGAGAATCCGCAGCACCAGGTTGCTCCGGTCGTTGCCGCGCTCCCCGTCGGCGTCCGGCGGGCCGGCCAGCAGCAGGATCGCGTCGTCGATCTTGGCAACGACGTCGGGGCGGCCGGCGTCCGAGGCGGCGTCGCGGAACTGCTTGGCCAGCGCCAGCAGGGCGCGCTCCTGATGATCGGGGGTCATCACCTCAGTGTGGCGTGCACCGCTGCCCATCGGGCCGCCCCGGGGAACAATCATCGACCATGGTCTTGATCTGAGCGGCCGGACGGCCCTCGTCACCGGCTCCACCCAGGTCGCCAGGGGGCTCGCCTCGGCGGGGGCGCGGGTGGGGCCTCAACGGACGCACGCGGCGACCACCGGCGGAGCCCGGCGGGTGGACGGCGGCTGCCTAGAGGACCACCGGACTGCGGCGCTCGATGAACACGGTGTCGCGCCACCGGTCACCCTGGGCGGGGTGTCGCGCCACCTTCTCCCGTACGCCGACGGTCCGGAACCCGACCGCACGGTGCAGCGCCAGGCTCGCCTCGTTCTCCGGGAAGATCGCGGACTGGATCGTCCAGATCCCGGCCGCCTCGGTGGAGGCGATGAGCGCCTCGAGCAGCCGCCGTCCGATCCCCCGCCCTCTGGCCTGTTCGTCCACGTAGATCGAGTGTTCGACGACGCCCGCGTAAACCGGTCGGGTGGACACCGGCGTGATCGCGACCCAGCCGTGGACGTGGCGGTCCTCCGCGACGAACCGGTGCTGTTCGATGCGCCCCGCGTCGAAGGCCGGCCAGTCCGGCGCGACCGTCTCGAAGCTGGCGTTGCCGCTGTCCAGGCCCGCCTGGTAGATCGCCAGCACGGCGTCCGCGTCGGCGGCGGTCATCGCTCGGATCCTCATGGGCGGATTCTGCCGCGCCGCCGTCGCGGGCAGCTGCCCGAGGGTCACAGGTGCCCGGTGTCGTTGAAGCTGATCAGCGCCGGTGGCCGGCCGGACTCCCACGGCACGACGGTGACTGCGCGCAGGGCGGCAGCGTCCTCGTCGCGCTCGGCGGCGGGTACGCCGTCGACCGCCGGCCGGTCTTGTCCGCCTGCTCACGCCCGAGCCGGGAGAGACCGCCGTGCGGGGCGTGATCCCCCATTGCGAGCACGATAGATCGCCGACGCGAGGCTGTGGCTGTGGTGCCGTGCGCCCCGCGGCACGACACACCTCCTAGACCATCCTAGGAACCTAGTTTCATGAGGGTGCCGCTCTCGCTGCCTCCGCCGTCCCCATCAGACAGCGCGCGTGGGCGGCAATGC
>NZ_CAKUCL010000193.1 GCF_934643405.1 uncultured Actinoplanes sp. | reverse complement strand
GCTACCAAGCCACCATCAGCATCGACATCATCACCGAGCCTTGACACCGGCCCGAACCGCCTAACTGAACGGCGTTGCCTCTAGTCCTCGCGTGGAGCGCTGCCCGCCACCGGGTGGGGCGGGGGCGCGGTGCTGGCCCGGACGACCAGCCTGGTGGGCACGAGCACGGTGCCCGCCACGGCCCGCGCGTCGCGGATCTGTTCCAGCAAGCCCTGCACGCAGCGCCGCCCCATCTCGGCGAAGTCCTGGTGCACCGTGGTCAGCGGCGGCAGGAACGCGGCGGAGTCCGGGATGTCGTCGAAGCCGACGACGCTGACCTCCTCGGGCACCTTGCGGCCGTGCTCGTGCAGCGCCCGCAGCACGCCGAGCGCCATCTGGTCGTTCGCCGCGAAGATCGCGGTGCAGTCCGGGTTGCCGGCGAGGTGGCGGCCGGCCTCGTACCCGGACACCGCGGACCAGTCGCCGCGCTCGACCGGCGGCACCGATCGGCCCGCCTCCTCCAGCACGGTGCGCCACGCCTTGGCGCGGCGGGAGCTGGAGAACGAGTCGGCCGGGCCGGTGACGTGGAAGACCGTCCGGTGGCCGAGGCCGAGCAGGTGGCGCACGGCCTGCCGGGCGCCGTCGGCCTGGTCGGTGTCGACCACCGGGTACCGGTCGCCGGCGTCGGAGTCGACGACCACCACCTGCACCCCGGGCGGGAACGTCAGGTTCGCGTCGTCGAGCAGGTGCACCTCCATGATCACGATGACGCCGTCGACGGCCAGCTCGCCGAGCCGGGTGAACGCGCCGAGGACGCCGTCGCGGGTCGGCATCGCGACCGGGATCAGCGTGATCGCGTACCCCTCCTGCGCCGCCTGCGCCGCGATCGCCTCGACCGTACGGCTGTTGCCGGTCGTCGCCAAAGTGAACAAAATGACCCCGATGGTGCGAAACTCGCCCCGCTTGAGGGCGCGTGCGGCACTGTTCGGGCGGTAGCCGAGCTCCTGCATCGCGTTCAGCACGAGCCGGCGGGTGGATTCGACCACTCCGGGATGACCCGTGGACACCCTGCTCACGGTCTGGGAGGAGACTCCCGCGAGGCGCGCGACGTCGGCCATCGACACACTGCGGCCCACCCGCCGGCTGCTGCTTGACGATTGCTGCACGCGGTGAAACTATCACCCGCATGTTTACGTAAACATCACACCAGCAAACTTAAAGAAACATTGTCACACGTACCCTCCCGCGTGGCATGTTTGCGTAAACATCCGAGACAGTGAGGTCCGAATGGCAGTCCCAACAATCGCGGCGCGGCCCGCCGGGCGGAGGCGACGTCGCTCCTTGCGGGGCTGGCAGTTCGTCGGTCCGTTCATGGTCGTGTTCGCCCTGGTGTTCCTCGCCCCGATCGGGTACTCGATCTATCTGAGCCTGTTCCGCAACCGGCTCATCGGCGGCAACGCCTTCGTCGGCCTGGACAACTACACCCAGGCCCTGACGGATCCGAACTTCTGGTCGGGAGTCGGCCGGGTCGGGCTCTTCCTGGTCGTCCAGGTGCCGATCATGCTGTTCCTGGCCCTGCTCGTGGCGCTGTCCATCGACAGCGGCCGGCTCTACGGCAAGAGCTTCTTCCGGGTCTCGATCTTCCTGCCGTACGCGGTCCCCGGCGTCGTGGCGGCGCTGATCTGGGGCTTCATGTACGGGTCGCAGTTCGGGCTGATCGGCAACCTGAACGACTACCTCGGCACCTCGTTGCCCGACCCGCTCAAGCCCAGCCTGATCCTGGCGTCGATCGGCAACATCACGACGTGGGAGTTCGTCGGCTACAACATGCTGATCTTCTACTCGGCGCTGCAGGTCATCCCGAAGTCGCTGTACGAGTCCGCGGAGATCGACGGCGCCAGCCAGCTGCGGATCATCACGGCCATCAAGATCCCGGCCATCCGCGGCGCCCTGGTGATCGCCACGATCTTCTCGATCATCGGCAGCTTCCAGCTGTTCAACGAGCCGGCCATCCTGCGGAACCTGGCCCCGAACTCGATCACCACGTTCTTCACGCCGAACTTCTACGCCTACTCGCTGACCTTCTCCGGCCAGCAGTTCAACTACGCCGCTGCGGTCGCGGTCGTCATGGCCGTGATCACCATGATCGTCGCGTACGTCGTCCAGCTGCGCGGGAACCGGGAGCTGGGATGACCACGACCGTGCACACGTCGCCGCGCACCGCGTCCAGCCTGCCCGCCGAGAGCCGTCCGGCGCGCCGCAGGCGCCGCGGCAGCGTGCTGCTGACCGTGCTGACCGCCCTGGTGGCCCTGTACGCGCTGGTCCCGATGGCGTGGCTGCTGATCAACGCGACCAAGACCCAGCAGGGGCTGTTCACCTCGTTCGGCCTCTGGTTCGACGACGGCGGCCACTTCGCGCTCTGGGACAACCTGCGGACCACGTTCACCTACCAGGACGGCGTGTTCCTGCGGTGGCTCGGCAACACCGCGCTGTACACGGTGCTCGGGGCCGGCGGCGCGACGTTCCTCGCGGTCCTGGCCGGGTACGGGCTGGCGAAGTTCGACTTTCCCGGCAAGCGGGGCGTCTTCGCGATCGTCATCGGGGCGGTGGCCGTGCCGCCGACCGCGCTGGCCGTGCCGACCTTCCTGATGTTCAGCAAGATGGGCCTCACCAACACCCCGTGGGCCGTGATCATCCCGTCGCTGGTGGCGCCGTTCGGCCTGTACCTGATGTGGACCTTCTCGGCGCAGGCGATCCCCACCGAGATGCTGGAGGCGGCCCGGGTCGACGGCGCCAGCGAGATGCGCACGTTCTTCCGCATCAGCGTGCCGCTGCTGGCCCCCGGCATCGTCACCACCCTGCTGTTCACCATGGTCGCCACCATGAACAACTACTTCCTGCCGTTGATCATGTTGAAGAACCCGCAGTGGTACCCGCTGACCGTGGGCCTGAACTCGTGGAACGCGCAGGCCGCGACCGCGGGCGGCCAGGCGGTCTTCAACCTGGTCATCACCGGGTCGCTCATCACCATCGTGCTGTTGCTGGCGGCGTTCCTGCTGCTCCAGCGTTACTGGCAGTCCGGCCTGGCCGCCGGAAGTGTCAAGGAATAAGTCCCGAAAGGACCCCTCATGTTGCGATCTCTCAAGATGGCGGCCGTGGCCTCGGCTGCCGTCGTGGCCCTGGCCGCGTGCGGGTCGGGCGGCGGCGACAACGCCGCCTCCGGCTCCGGCGCGGCGGGCGGCCCCACCGTCTCCGAGGCGGACGTCCAGGCGGCGCTCACCAAGGGCGGCACGCTCAACGTGCAGGCCTGGGAGCCCACGTTGACGCAGGCCACGGCGGCATTCGAGAAGAAGTACCCGAACGTCAAGGTGAACCTCGTCAACGCCGGCACCGGCGACAAGGCGTACACCGCCCTGCAGAACGCGATCGCGGCCGGCAAGGACGTCCCGGACGTCGCGCAGATCGAGTACTACGCGCTGCCGCAGTTCGCGATCGGCAAGGCGCTGGACAACCTGTCCGGCTTCGGCGCGGAGAACCTGAAGGCCGACTTCACGCCCGGCCCGTGGAACTCGGTGCACAGCGGCGGCGGCCTGTTCGGCCTGCCGATGGACTCCGGCCCGATGGCGCTGTACTACAACAAGACGATCTTCGACAAGTACCACGTCAAGGTGCCGACGACCTGGCAGGAGTACCTCGAGGCGGCCCGCGCGCTGCACAAGGCCAACCCGAAGGTCTACATCACCAACGACACCGGCGACGCCGGCTTCGTGACCAGCATGGCGTGGCAGGCCGGCGGCCACCCGTACACGGTCGACGGCAACAACGTCTCGATCAACTTCGCCGACCCGGGCACCGCCAAGTTCGTGCAGCTGTGGCAGCAGCTGATCAGCGAGAAGCTGGTCGCCCCGATCACCTCCTGGACCGACCAGTGGTTCCAGGGCATGAGCAACGGCTCGATCGCGACCCTGACCACCGGCGCGTGGATGCCGGCCAACTTCGTCACCAGCGCGCCCAGCGGCTCCGGCCAGTGGCGCGCCGCCGCCATGCCGCAGTGGCAGGCGGGCGGCACGGCGAGCGCCGAGAACGGTGGCAGCGCCCTGACGCTGATGGCCAAGGGCGGCAACAAGGCGCTGGCGTACGGCTACCTGCAGTACGTCAACGACGGTGACGGCGTGCAGGTGCGGGTCGACAACGGCGCGTTCCCGGCGACCACCAAGCAGATCAACTCGCCGGACTTCCTGAACACCGAGTTCAAGTACTTCGGCGGCCAGAAGGCCAACGAGATCTTCGCGAAGTCCGCGGCGGGCGTCCTGCCCGGCTGGTCCTACCTGCCGACCCAGGTCGAGTCCAACAGCATCTTCAACGACACCGCCGGCAAGGCGTACGTCTCCGGCACGTCCCTCGCCGACGGCCTCAAGGCGTGGCAGGACCAGTCGCTGAAGTACGCGAGCGACCAGGGTTTCACGGTCAAGTAACTGCTCCGCGGGGCCCGCGCACCCGTCGCGCGGGCCCCTTTCCCTGTTCGGTTCCTGAGGAGATCACGTGAGTTCCCCCCGCTGGTTGCGCCGCGACGGCGCACCCCGCCTCGAGTTCGGCGCTGACTACAACCCGGAGCAATGGCCCCGCGAGGTCTGGGACGAAGATGTCCGGGCGATGCGCGAAGCCGGCGTCACCATCGTCTCTCTCGCGATCTTCTCGTGGGCCCGGCTCGAACCCCGCGAGGGCGAGTACGACTTCGGCTGGCTCGACGAGGCGATGGACCTGCTGCACGCCAACGGCATCCTGGTCGACCTGGCCACCGCGACCGCCTCGCCGCCGCCGTGGCTGACCATCGCCCACCCGGAGATCCTGCCCGTCGACCGGCTCGGCCACACCGTGTGGCCCGGCGGGCGGCAGCATTGGCGGCCCACCTCACCGGTCTTCCGTACGCACGCCCTGCGCCTGGTCCGCGCGATGGCCGAGCGGTACCGCACCCACCCCGCGCTGACCGCCTGGCACGTGTCGAACGAGCTCGGCTGCCACAACGTCTACGACTACTCCGACGACGCCGCCCGCGCGTTCCGCGACTGGCTGCGCGCCCGCTACACCACCATCGACGCGCTCAACGAGGCCTGGGGCACCGCCTTCTGGTCGCAGCGGTACGCGACCTTCGACGAGATCCTGCCGCCGCGGCTGGCCGCCACCCACCCCAACCCCAGCCAGCAGCTGGACTTCAAGCGCTTCTCCTCGGACGCGCTCAAGGACTACCTGCGCGCCGAGCGCGACGTGCTGCGCTCGCTGACCCCGGACGTCCCGATCACCACCAACTTCATGGTCATGGGCGAGACCAAGGGCATGGACTACGCGGACTGGGCCGGCGAGGTCGACTTCGTGGCCAACGACCACTACCGGCTGCCCGGCGCCCAGGACTTCGACGAGCTCTCCTTCTCCGCCAACCTCACCGGCAACCTGGCCGGCGGCCGTCCGTGGTTCCTCATGGAGCACTCCACCAGCGCGGTCAACTGGCAGCCGATCAACGTGGCGAAGAAGCCGGGCGAGATGGCCCGCGACGCGCTCACCCACGTCGCGCACGGCGCCGACGCGGTCTGCTACTTCCAGTGGCGCCAGTCCAAGGCCGGCGCCGAGAAGTACCACTCGGCGATGCTGCCGCACGCCGGCACCGACAGCCAGGTCTTCCGGTCGGTCGCCGACCTGGGCGCGCGGCTGCGGGAGCTGGCGCCGGTCGCCGGCTCCGGGCGCACCCGCGCCGAGGTCGCCATCGTCTTCGACTGGGCGTCCTGGTGGGCGGTCGAGCAGGACTCGCACCCCAGCGAGCGGCTGCGCTACAAGCAGGAGGCCCTCGACTGGTACAGCGCGCTGCTCGAGCTGGGCGTGCGCGCCGACGTGGTGCCGCTGGAGACGGACCTCTCGGCGTACGCGACGGTGATCGCCCCGATGTTGCACGTGGTGCCGGCCCGGACCGCCATCCGGCTCAGCGACTTCGTGGCCGGCGGCGGCCACCTGGTCACCACCTACTTCTCCGGGATCGTCGACGAGCACGACCACGTGTGGCTCGGCGGCTACCCGGGCGCGTTCCGCGAGCTGCTCGGCATCCGGGTCGAGGAGTTCCAGCCGCTGCTGGACGGCCAGACCGCGGAACTGGACAACGGCACCACCGCGACCCTGTGGACCGAACCGGTGCAGGTCGTGGACTCGGCGGTGGAGGTGCTCGCCTCGTACCGGGAGACCGGCACCCCGGCGATCACCCGCCGGGTGGTGGGCTCCGGCTCCGCGTCGTACGTCTCGGCCCGGCTCGGCGTCCCCGGCATCGTGACCGTGCTCGGCGAGCTGCTGGAGCGGGCCGGCGTCGAGAGCGAGCTGCCGGACGCGCTGCGCGGCAAGGTCGAGCTGACGGTGCGCGGCGAACACCGGTTCGTCATCAATCGCGGCGCCGACGAGGTCGACATCACAGCCCTCGGCGGCCCCTCGGCGACGCTTCCGGGCCGGGGCGTTGTGGTGATCGGCGGATGAGCGAGGAGACTGGCGGGGTGCGCAAGACATCACGGCGGATGGCCGACGGCCGCGAGATCATCTACTTCGACGACACCCCGCCCTACCCGGCGCGGGAGGCGGTGGACCAGCGGCCGTTGCCGCCGGCCGACACCCTGAACACCCCGCAGATGCGGTTCGACCCGCTGACCGGGGAGTGGATCGCCGTCGCGGCGGCCCGCAACGACCGCACCTTCCTGCCCGCGGCCGACCAGGACCCGCTGGCCCCGACGGTCCCGGGCGGCTTCCCGACCGAGATCGCCGAGCCGGCGTACGACGTGGTGGTCTTCGAGAACCGCTTCCCGTCGTTCTCGCCGCGGGCCGCGGGACCCGGGGACCTCATCGACGGCGACCCGCTCTGGCCGGTGCGGCCGGCTGCGGGCCGTACGGAGGTGGTCGTCTTCTCCTCGCAGGCCCAGGGCTCGTTCGGCTCGTTGTCGCCGTCGCGCGCCCGTACCGTGATCGACGCCTGGGCCGACCGCACCACGGAACTCGGTGCGCTGGACCCGGTCGAGCACGTGTTCATCTTCGAGAACCGGGGCCGCGAGATCGGGGTGACGCTGCCGCACCCGCACGGGCAGATCTACGCGTTCCCGTTCGTGCCGCCGAAGGCCGCCACCATGCTGGCGCGGGCCGCCGACCACCGGGCGGCCACCGGCCGCAACCTGTTCCGCGACATCCTCGACGCGGAACGCAAGGCCGGCACCCGCGTGGTGGCATCGACCGAGCACTGGACCGCCTACGTGCCCGCGGCGGCCCGCTGGCCGGTCGAGGTGCACCTGGCCCCGCACCGCGACGTGCCCGACCTGCCGGCCCTGACCGGTGCCGAGCGCGACGACCTGGCCCGGATCTACCTCGACGTGCTGGGCCGGCTGGACCGCTACTACCCGGGCGTGGACGTCCTGCCGTACATCTCCGGCGTCTTCCAGGCGCCGGTGAGCCAGGGCCGCGACCTGTTCCGCCTGCACCTGCAGGTGTTCTCGATCCTGCGGGCGCCCGGCAAGTTGAAGTACCTGGCCGGCGTCGAGTCGGCCATGGCGTCGTGGGTCAACGACACCACGCCGGAACTCGTGGCCGCCCGCCTGCGCGACGTGGCCTGATCACCGTTCGCCGAGGGGGAGCCTCGAAGGGCCGGGGAGCGTCGCCTCCCCGGCCCTTCCCCGTTTCCGGCCCGGTAACGGCACCCCGCCGAAATTCACCCGATCGAGTGACAAGAGGGCGCCGCCGGGCCGCTCAAGCTACGGCCGAGTCACCGGGCTCGTCCTGCGGAAACACACGTTCACCAGCCAATATGGACTCTGATCAGTGCAAGTTGCAACTCTGTGCAACGGAATAACTACGGTGTGAGACTGCCGCGTACGGAAGGGGAGGTTATCCGGCGGCAGGGGAGGTCATCTTGAACCACGGTGAACGACAGCTGCAGGACAGGTTGGACACTCGGGAGCGGGCCGACGCCTTCTATGCGCGACAGGCTCTGCCGCATCTCAACGAGGCGATGCGCAGCTTCATCGGACGGCAGGAGATGATGTTCGTCGCCACCGCCGACGCCAGCGGGTCGTGCGACAGCACCTTCCGGGGCGGGCCGCCCGGCTTCGTCCGGGTCCTCGACGCCGAGCACCTGAGCTGGCCGGAGTACCGCGGCAACGGCGTCATGGCGAGCCTGGGCAACATCACCGAGAACGCCCACGTCGGACTTCTCTTCATCGACTTCCACGAGGTCATCGGCCTGCACGTGAACGGCACCGCCGAGATCGTCGAGGACCCGGACGAGCAGGCGGACACCCCACCCGGCCGGCGTGCCCGGCTCTGGGTCGTCGCACGCGTCCAGGAGGCGTACATCCACTGCGCGAAGCACATCCCGCGCCTGGTCCCGGCGCCCCGCCAGCACATCCGGCACGAGGCCGGCGGCCGGCCGAAGAAGAGCGACTACTTCGTCCCCGCGGTGCGGCCCGTCGAGAGGTGACGCGTCAGCAGGGCCCCGGTCGACTCGAGGTGGGCCCGCATGGCGGCCGAGGCCGCGTCGGCGTCGCGGGCCAGCACCGCGGTCACCACCGGCTCGTGCTCGGCGTGGATGTCGGTCAGCGTGCGGCCGCTCGCGGTCGTGGGCGGGCCGAGCAGGGCGGTCGTGGAGCGTAACTGGGCCACGATGGCGGCGGCCCTGGCGTTGCCGGCCGCGCGCAGCAGCAGGTCGTGCAGCGCGCGGTCGGCCGGCCAGAAGGCGGCCTCGTCGCCGCGCGACGCGGCGCTGGCCATCGCCTCCAGCGCCGCCCGCACGGCGGCATGCTGCTCGGGCGTGCCGGACAGCGCCGCCTTGCCGGCCGCCGGGGCCTCCAATGCCAGGCGGATCTCGATGATCTCGGCCACGTCGCGCGCCCGCGGCGGCAGCACCCGGAAACCCCGGTTGCGCATGATCTCGACCAGCCCCGCCTCGGCCAGGCGCAGCATGCCCTCCCGGACCGGGCTGCGGGAGACGCCGAGCAGGGTGGCCAGCTGGTACACCGAGTAGGTCCGCTCGGGCACCAGCTCCCCGGCCGCGATGCCGTCCCGCACGGCCTGGGCGACGGCGTCGGCGAGCGAGGGGGCCTCCGGCGGGAGCTCAAGCGTGGGCACGAGTAACATGTTACCGATGAACGACGTGGTGGCGGAACTGGAGAAGGCCGGGCTCGAGGTGCGGTCCGACGCCGGCACCCGGGGCATGTACTCGTCGGACGCCTCGCTCTACCGCATCGCGCCCTTGGCCGTGGTCCGGCCGAGGCACACCGACGAGGTGGCCGCCGCGCTCGCCGTCGCCCGCCGCGCCGGGGTCCCGCTCACCTCCCGCGGCGCCGGCACGTCGGTCGCCGGCAACGCGATCGGCCGGGGCGTCGTGCTCGACTTCTCCCGGCACCTCAACCGCGTCCTCGAGGTCGACCCGGTGGCCCGCACCGCGGTCGTGGAGCCCGGGACCGTCCACGCCGTACTGCAGAAAGCCGTCATGCCGCACGGCGTGCGCTTCGGGCCGGACCCGTCGACGCACCCGCGCTGCACGATCGGTGGGATGATCGGCAACAACGCCTGCGGGTCGCGGTCCCTGGCGTACGGGCGGACCTCGGACAACGTGGCCGGGCTCGAACTGCTGACCGCCGCCGGCGACAAGATCGTCACCGGCGAGGCCGGCGTCGACGGCGGCGACAAGATCCGCGACGAGCTGCGGACGGTCGTCGGCCGCCACCTCGCGACCGCGCGGACCGAGTTCGACCGCTTCGGCCGGCAGGTCAGTGGCTACGCCGTACAGCACCTGGTGCCCGAGCGTTTCGACCTGACCCGGGCCCTGGTCGGCTCCGAGGGCACGCTGGCGGTGATCACGAAGGCGACCGTCAAGCTGGTCGTGGACGCGCCCGTCCGGGTCGTCGTGGTGCTCGGCTTCCGCGACATCGTGGCCGCCGGCCATGCCGCCCCCGCCGTGGTCGCGCACGGCCCGACGTCCTGCGAGGGACTCGACTCGCGGCTGCTCGACGTGCTGCGCGCACGCCGCGGGCCGGACGCCGTCCCGCCGCTTCCCCGCGGCGGCGCCTGGCTCCTGGTCGAGCTGGCCGGGGACGACGCCGGCGAGGTCGAGTCCCGGGCGCGCCGGCTCGCCGCCGCCGGTGCCGGCGACGACGCGCTGGTCGTCACCGACCCGCGCACCCAGGCGCGGCTGTGGCGCATCCGCGAGGACGGCGCCGGGCTGGCCGGGCGTGCCCCCTCGGACCGCCCGGCCTGGCCCGGCTGGGAGGACGCCGCCGTCCCGCCGGACCGCCTGGGCGACTACCTGGCCCGCTTCGACGAGCTGGTCGCCTCCTACCACCTGACCTCGGCGCCGTTCGGCCACTTCGGCGACGGCTGCATGCACGTGCGCCTGGACTTCCCGCTGGACCAGCCGGGCGGCACGAAGGTGATGCGCGACTTCCTCACCGACGCGGCCAAGCTGGTCGGCGAGTTCGGCGGCTCGCTGTCCGGCGAGCACGGCGACGGCCGGGCCCGCTCGGCGCTGCTGCCGCACATGTACTCGGCGGACGCGATCGCGCTCTTCGCCGGGATCAAGCACGCCTTCGACCCGGAGAACCTGCTCAACCCGGGTGTGCTGGTCGACCCCGACCCGGTCGACGCCGACGTGCGGCCGGCCGGGCGTTTCCCGCTCCGGGGGCTGGCCCTGGCGTACCCGCACGACGACGGCGACCTCGCGCAGGCCGTGCACCGCTGCACCGGCGTCGGCAAATGCCGCGCCGACAACTCCGCCGCCGGGGGAGTCATGTGCCCGTCGTACCTGGCCACGCGCGAGGAGAAGGACTCCACGCGCGGCCGGGCCCGGGTACTGCAGGAGGTGGTGCGCGGCGAGCTGGCCTGGACGGACCCGTCGGTGCACGACGCCCTCGACCTCTGCCTGTCCTGCAAGGGCTGCGCGTCGGACTGCCCGACCGGCATCGACATGGCGACCTACAAGTCCGAGGCGCTGCACCAGAGCTACCGGGGACGGTTGCGGCCGCGCTCGCACTACACCCTGGGACGGCTGCCCCAGTGGGCGCGCCTGGCCGGCTGGACCCCGCGCCTGGCGAACCTCGGCGTCCGGACGCCCGGCCTGCGGCGGGTGCTGCTGTGGCTGGCCGGGGTCGACCGGCGGCGGTCGGTGCCGGCCTTCGCGCGGCGGCCGTTCCACCGGGCGTTCCGGCCCCGCGCGGGCGGCAAGCCGGTGATCCTGTTCGCCGACTCCTTCTCGGACGCCTTCTCGCCGGAGGTGGCGGAGGCGACCGTACGGGTGCTGCGCGCGGCCGGCTACGAACCGCGGCTGCCGTCGGGGTCGGTGTGCTGCGGCCTGACCTGGATCACCACCGGGCAGCTCGACGCGGCGAAGAAGATCCTTTCCCGTACGGTCGACGCCCTCGCCGCCGACGCGCAGGCCGGCATCCCGATCGTCGGCATCGAACCCTCGTGCACCGCGGTGCTGCGCTCCGACATCCACGAGCTGCTGCCGGACTCCCCGCGGGCCGCCGCCGTCGCCCGCAACGTCCGCACCCTGGCCGAACTGCTCGCCGAGACGCCCGGCTGGAACCCGCCCGACCTGACCGGCGTCGACGTCGTCGCCCAGCCGCACTGCCACCACCATGCGGTCCTCGGCTGGACGGCCGACGCCGACCTGCTGGCCGGCAGCGGCGCCACGGTGCGGCGGCTGGCCGGGTGCTGCGGGCTGGCCGGGAACTTCGGTGTCGAGATCGGCCACTACGAGGTGTCGGTGGCGGTGGCCGGGCAGAACCTGCTACCCGCCCTGGACGCCGCCCCCGACGCGGTCGTGCTCGCCGACGGCTTCTCCTGCCGCACCCAGATCGCCGACCTGCGCGACCGCCCCGCCCTGCACCTGGCGCAGCTGCTCGACCGGCGCTAGGTACCTCACCAGGGCGTTCACCGCCTCCCGCCCGGCGCGGTTGGAGCCCACGGTCGACTGCGACGGACCGAAACCGATCAGGTGCACCCGCGGATCGGCGGCCACCCGGGTGCCGGTCAGCTGAATGCCGCCGTGCTCGTTGCGCAGGCCCAGCGGCTCCAGATGCCCGAGCGCCGCCTGGAAACCGGTCGCCCACAGGATGACGTCCACCGAGGTGAAGGTCCCATCGGTCTCCCGTACGCCGTAGGGCTCGATCGCCGTGAACATGGGCCGGCGCTCCAGGACGCCACGCTCCTTCGCGGCCAGCGCGTACGGCGTCCAGGCGAGGTCGGTGTACGAGACGACGCTGCCGGTGCGCCGGCCCGCCTCGACGTCGGCGATCACCTTGGCGATGATCTCGCGGCCGGTGACCTCCGGTTCGAACGCGCCGTCGCGGAAGACCGGCGGGCGGCGGGTGTACCAGAAGGTCGTCGCGACCCGGGAGATCTCCTCGAGCAGCTGGAGAGCGGAGATGCCGCCCCCGACGACGGCGACGCGCCGGCCGGCGAACTCCTGGGCCGACACGTAGTCGCTGGTGTGCAGCTGCCGCCCCGCGAACGTCTCCTGCCCCGGATAGCGCGGCCGCAGCGGGTTCGTCCAGGTGCCGGTGGCGTTGATGATCGCCCGGGTGGTCCAGGCGCCCCGGTCCGTCTCGACCCGCAGAAGCCCGTCCCGCTGCGGCCGGACCGCGCCGACCGTGACGGGCCGCAGGATCGGCAGCGCGGCCGCCCGCTCGAAGTCCGCGAAGTAGCGCGGCACGGCCGTCCGGCTCGGCTCGGCCGGGTCGAGCGGCGGTTTGGGGAAGCCGGGCAGGTCGAAGATCCCGTTCACGGTGGCCATCCGCAGCGACTCCCACCGTTCCCGCCACGCCCCGCCCGCGGCGGGCGCGGCGTCGAGCACGACGAACGAGCGCCGGCCGGGGGAGGCGGTGAAGCCACGCCGCTTCAGGTGGTAGCCGGCGGAAAGCCCGGACTGCCCACCCCCGATGACCACGACCGTTGCCTGCCGCGCGTCCGCGTCCTGCGCCTGTTTCACGCGCCGCGCAACGCCGGTGCCGTGCGATGAATTCCCCGCCGCGCCCCGACGAGCCGGCTAGGTTCTGGGTCAAGCGCACCGGTGTGCCGTGGCGGGACGGCACGCGAATCGGACGATCCCGGGGCGGGCCGACCATGAAGATCCACACCGTGGCCGGGCCGGTCGCTGACCTCAGCGATCACGCCGGGGCAGGCAGCCGGCACCCGGCAACCGATCCCGTCACTCGCTCGGAGTCCGGGTCGCCGCCCCGGGACCTGGCCGGCCGCGCCAGCGTCCGAACTCGTCAACCGGCGATCGGGCGTGCTCCTCGCGGTCGAACGCGGCTTCGAACCGGCGCCAGCACCGGCGTGGCCTGGCCACCCGCTGCGACAAGTCAGGCGGGCACGTCCAAGCCACCCCCGGCCTCGCCGAAATGCTCGACCGGCTCCACGCCGTACCCGACCGCCTTGATCTCAGAGACGGAATCTAGAGCTGGAACCAGCTGGTGAGCAGGTCGGGCCCGGTCCGGCCGTGGCAGCGCAGCCGGAAGGAGCCGCGCGGCA
>NZ_CAKUCL010000192.1 GCF_934643405.1 uncultured Actinoplanes sp. | reverse complement strand
GTTCACGACGCCGGGGGGCAGGTCTACGTCGACGGTGCCAACCTCAACGCGCTGCTGGGCTACGCCAAGCCCGGCCGGTTCGGCGCGGACGTGTCGCACCTGAACCTGCACAAGACGTTCTGCATCCCGCACGGCGGCGGTGGGCCGGGGGTCGGGCCGGTCCCCGGGGCGGCCGGGCCGGAAGAGGAGGCGGGCGCGGAGCCGGCGGGCGCGAGGACAGGTGCGGGCGCGGAGCCGGCGGGCGTGGCGGGAGTGGGCTGGGGAGCCAGCGGCTCGACTGCGCCCCAATGGCCGACGACTGCTCTCACCTGGTCGGGTGGGGCTTCCAAGACGACCGAGACCTCGTAGCGGTTCGGGATGGTGGCTATGCGGGACCTCAGCCACGCCGCCGGATCGTCGCCGGGGATGGGTCTTGGGCGGAACCTCGCGCCGGTCAGCGACGGCTCGGACAGGCGGTCCACGCGGAAGCTGCGCCAATCGGCACGGTCCAGGTCCCAGGCGATCAGGTACCAGCGCCGGCCCAGCGGCACCAGGCGGTGCGGCTCCACGTGGCGGGAAGCCGGCGGGGCGGAACGCGGCGCGTAGTCGAAACGCAAGCGCTCCTCGCCTCGGCAGGCCAGGGCGATCGTCGTCAGCACGGCCGCGTCCAGGACCGGGCCGCCGCCGAAGACGCCCGGCGAGGTTACCTCGCGCAGCGCGTCGATGCGGCGGCGCAGGCGCGGCGGCAACAGCTGGATGACCTTTGCCAGCGCGCGGACCGATGTCTCCTCGAAGCCCGCGACGGCGCCGGCCGCGGCCGTCCGCAAGCCGACCGCGATCGCCACCGCCTCGTCGTCGTCGAGGAGCAACGGCGGCACCGCCGCGCCCGCCTGCAACTGGTATCCGCCCGCCACGCCGCGGCTGGCGTCCACCGGATAGCCCAGCTCCCGCAGCCGGTCCACGTCGCGCCGCAGGGTTCGCGGGCTCACCTCCAGACGGTCCGCCAGTTCCGCCCCGGGCCAGTATCGATGGGTCTGCAGCAGCGACAGCAAACGCAGCATCCGGGCACTCGTGTTGGCCATGAACCCAGACTTCCTCACATTGCGGTCAAGAACTGTCCGCAACGCACCCTAGCGTCATCACCATGATGGAGACACGAGGACTGACGAAGCATTTCAAGGACGTGCGCGCGGTCGACGGCATCGATCTCACGGTCCGCCGCGGCGAACTGGTCGCGCTGCTCGGGCCCAACGGCGCGGGCAAGTCGACCACGCTGCGGATGCTCACCACGCTGATCCCGCCGACCAGTGGCACCGCGACCGTGGCGGGCTACGACGTGGTCCGCGAGCAGCGCCAGGTCCGCGAACGGATCGGCTACATCGGGCAGGGCAACGGCGCGGGGCACAGCCAGCGCGGCCGCGACGAACTGGTCAGTCAGGGGCGGGCGTACGGGATGCCGGTGCGCGAGGCACGGCGCCGGGCCGACGAGCTGATCGACTCGCTGGATCTGAGCGCGGTGGCCGACCGCACCGTGGCCACGCTCTCCGGTGGGCAGCGCCGCCGCCTGGACATCGCCATGGGCCTGATCCACGAGCCGGAGCTGTTGTTCCTCGACGAGCCGTCCACCGGCCTGGACCCGCAGAACCGCGCCAACCTCCAGGAGCACATCCTGCGGCTGCGCGCCCACCACGACACCACGATCGTGCTGACCACGCACTACCTGGAGGAGGCCGACTCGATGGCCGAGCGGGTGATCGTCGTGGACCACGGCCGGATCATCGCGGACGACACCCCGCAGCGGCTCAAGGCGAAGCACGTCGGGGACCGGATCATCCTCGGGTTCGACAGCGCCGACGACGCAGCCACCGCCGCCCAGCGGATCCGTGATCACGGCAGTGAGCCGTACGGGAGGAAGTTGCTCATCACCACCGAGCAGGCGCCGCGGCAGGTGGCCGGCATCCTCGAGGAGCTGCGCCGGGAAGGCCTGGTCCCGGCCGAGGTCGAGGTGACCCGCCCGACCCTGGACGACGTGTTCCTGGAGCTGACCGGGCGCAGCCTGCGCGAGGGCGGCGCCGAGCAGGAGTCCGACGAGCTGGTGGGGGTCTGAGCGATGCTGACCGACACACTGACCGTGTTCAGCCGCGAGCTGCGGCCCACGCTGCGCAACCCGTTCACGATCATCATCTCGATGGTGCAGCCGCTGGTCTTCCTGGCGCTGTTCGCTCCGCTGCTGCCGCAGAACGAAGCCCTGCAATGGTTCGTCCCCGGCATCGTGGTCATGTCGTGCCTGTTCGGTGCCTCCATGACCGGGTCGAACCTGCTGTTCGAGATCCAGACCGGCTCGCACGAACGGATGCTGGTCACGCCGCTGCGCCGGCCGGCGCTGCTGGTCGGCCGCGCGCTCAAGGAGATCGTGCCGATGGTCGCGCAGGCCGCGCTGATCGTGCTGGTCTGCGTGCCGTTCGGCTTCCGGCTGCACCTGGGCGGCGCGCTGATCGGCATGGTGATCCTGGCCGCGTTCTGCATCGGGCTCGGCGCGCTGTCGTACACGCTGGCGCTCGCGTCGAAGCATCAGGAGTGGCTGTTCTGGACCGTGCAGCAGACCGTGCTCTTCCCGCTCCTGCTGCTGGCCGGCGTGCTGCTGCCGCTCGACGGCGGACCGGGCTGGCTGCGGGCCCTCGCCGCCGGCAACCCGCTGCGCTACGTGGTGGACGCCGAGCGCGCCCTGTTCGCCGGTGACGTCTGGGCGCCGACGACCGTGCGCGGTCTGGTGGCCGCGATCGCGGTCAGTGCGCTGGGGCTCTGGGTCGGCGTGCGCGCGATGCGTCGTTCCGACTGAGGCGAGGACCGGAGGCTGACGGCTGCCGCTACCGTCTCTGCCGTTGAGCAGAGAGGGGCGACGGGATGTGGGGACGGCGCGGCGGCGGCACGACGGTCACGGAGATCCTTCCGCGGGCGATCGGCCGGCTCCTGGAGGGCATCGCCCCGAGAACGGCTCAGGCGGTGCCCCCGCGACGGCGCAACCCGGACGCGGTGGTGGATTGCGCGGTGTACGCCGCCGGGGTGCGCCGCCCCGGGAACGCCCACTACGCCCAGGCGGCGAAGCAGGCCAGACGCCAGCGGGACGCGTTCCTCTGGCTGGGCCTGCACGAGCCGGACCGGGCCACGATGATCGGCGTCGCCGAGGTGTTCGGGCTGCACGAGCTCGTCGTGGACCAGACCGCCGGCGACGACGGGCACCGCCCGGTCCTGGAGACCATCGGCGACGTCACCCGGCTGGTGCTGCGCACGGCCCGCTACGTCGAGCACGAGGAACTGACCGCGACCTCCGAGGTGGTCGACACCGGCGACGTGACCGTGCTGATCGGGCCCTGGTTCGTGATCACCGTGCGGAACGGCGCGGCCGGAGCCCTCTGGCCGGTGCGCCAGGACCTGGAGAAGCGGCCGCCGGCCCTGCGGCAGGGGCCATGGTCGGTGGGGTACGCGGTCGCGAGCCGGATGGTCGACGAATACCTCGACGTCGCCGCGGCGGTGGAACGCGACCTGGAACGCCTGGAGGAGGAGACCTTCGCGACCCAGCGCAGCCCCGAGATCGCCCACTTCTACCAGCTCAAGCGCGAGATGGTCGAGTTCAAGCGGGCGGTGCTGCCGCTCCAGGAACCGCTGGCGCGCCTCGAGGCCCCCGAGGAACTGCGGCCCTACGTCGTCGACCTGCGCGGCCGGCTGGCCCGGGCGGTGGACCGGATCAACGGCTTCGACGACCTGCTCAACTCGATCCTGCAGGCGCGGCTGGCGCAGGTGTCGATCGACCAGAACAACGACATGCGGATGATCGCCGCCTGGGCCGCCATCGCGGCGGTGCCCACGGTGATCGCCGGGATCTACGGGATGAACTTCACTCGCATCCCGGGACTTGACTCTCCGTATGGCTTCTCGGTCACCATCGCCGTCGTCGTGGTGATCTGTGGCGGACTGTATTGGCGGCTCAAACGCTCGAAGTGGCTGTAGAACACCAGCCGAATGGCCGTGGCACCCCATTACGAAGAGTAACTACCGTTGCTCTTCGCTGAAGCATGGGGAGGGCTGTGTGACCACGACCGAGGCTGTCGTTCCGCAAAGAGCGATCCTGGCGACCCTCAAGGGTCACGTCGACCTGTTCCTCAACGCCGGCTCGCTGATGGCCACCACCCTCATCACGTCGCTGTTCGGCTTCGTGTACTGGTGGGTGGCCGCCCGCACCGCCTCCCCCGAGGCGGTGGGCCAGGCGTCCGCCGCCGTGTCCGCGATGACGCTGATCGGCACGATCGGCATGTTCGGCATGGGCACCATGCTCATCTCCGACCTGTCCGCGCTGCGCGGCCCCAAGTGGGAGCTGATCTCCACGTGCCTGCTGGTCGCGGGCTCCGCGGCGACGGCCGGCGGCCTGGTCTACGTCGGGCTGGCCCACTACGCGATCCCCGGGCTGCGCGACGCGCTCGGCGGTACGGCCGGCACCGCCCTGCTGGTGTTCGGCATCGCGGTCAATGCCGTCACGCTGGTCCTCGACGAGGCGCTGGTCGGCCTGCTCCGAGGCCCGCTGCAGCTGATGCGCAACGCCTGGTTCTCGCTGATCAAGCTGGTGCTGCTGGGCGCGGTCGCCCTGGCGCCGGTCACGCTGGACGGCAACGAGCTGCTGCTGACCTGGGTGGCCGGCATCCTGCTGTCCACCGTCGTGCTGAGCACGGCCCTGCGCAGGCGCGGCCTGGTCGACTCGTTGCGCCCGCGGCTGTCCCTGCTGCGCGGCCGCGGCCGGGCCACCTTCGACCACAACCTGCTCAACCTGGCCACCTACCTGCCGCGGGCGGCGCTGCCGCTGGTCGTGACGGCGGTGCTCTCGGCCGAGGCGAACGCCGCGTTCTACACCGCCTTCATGGTGCTGTCGTTCCTGGCGATGGTCCCGGGCAACGTCGCGCTCACCCTCTTCGCGGTGGCCAGCGGCGACCGGCGGGCACTGCGGTCCAAGGTACGGATGGGGCTGCTGATCTGCCTCGGCGGCGGGCTTCCGGTGTCGCTCGTCGTCGCGGCGCTGGCCGGTCCGATCATGGGCGTCTTCGGCAGCCAGTACCAGGCGTCGGCCGGCACCGCGCTGTCCATCCTCGCGCTGACCTATGTCCCGTTCGTCTTCCACCACTTCTTCCTGGCCATCTCCCGCGTGCAGGGCCGGGTGCGTGGCGCCGGCATCTTCTCGATCTTCGCGGGCCTGGCCGAGCTGGGTGCGGCCTGGTACGGCGGCTCCCGGGGCAGCCTCACCGAGCTGGTCACCTGGGTCGCCATCGTGATGGGCGCCGAGATGGTGCTGGTGGCGCCGGTCGTGCTGCGGGTCGTCTTCGGCGGCGCCGGCCAACGGCGGGACGACGCCGACGCCACGGCCATGACGCTGCACGAAAGCACCTGGCTGCCGCTGGAGTACATCCGGACCGTCGGGCCTCTGCACGGCGTCACCGTCGACGGCGTACGGCAAGCTCTGATCGGTTTGCATGCGATCGACCCCCGGCACCGGGCCGTGTCCAAGCTGGACCGGGTGGGTGCGCGATGGGTGCACCTGGGCCACGCCGAGTTCGCCGCGTTCGTGCAGAAGGCGGTCACCGACTCCGGGGACTGGTCGCTCGACTTCGACGCGATGACCCGCAAGCTCCAGTCGGAGCCGCGGGGCGTGCACCCGGTGCGGATCATGGTCGGCGCCGGCTATCTGGCGATGAAGGTCTCCCACGCGTACGGCGATGCCGGTCCCGTCAACGACCTGCTGCACGAGATCGTGTCCGCCGCCGCGCAGCACCGCCCCGCGGTGCTGCCGCCGATGGCTCGTCACCCGATGGCCCTGCCCAAGGCGTGGTGGAACCAGTTCGGCACCAAGCCGGGCCGCTGGCGGGACGCGATCAGCATCTCCCGTCCGCCGGCCCACGCGGAGAGCCGGATGCGCAAGTGGCAGCCGAGCCTGACGGTGCGGACGGCCCGCTCGGCCGAGGTGCTCACGCTGATGCGCCGCTGGCGCGACGAGTACGCGCCCGGCGTCACGACCTCGGCGATCACGTTTGCCGCGTTCGCCGCCGCGCTCGAGAAGATCGGCCTGAAGCCGGACCTGGACGGCGCGACCTTCCTCGCCGACGGCCGCCGCTATCTGGGCAAGGACGAGCGGATCGACAGCAACTTCTTCTGGGGCCCATACCTGTCTCCGGAGGACATGCGCTGCCCGGTCTCGATCCACCACACCATCAAGGCGGAGCTGGCCAGTGGCCGGATGCTGACGATGATGGTGCTGCGCGAGGGCCGGATCGCGCTGGACGGCGCGCCCGGTATGCCCGACCCGTACCCGGCGGAGCTGCCGGTGCCGCCGCGGCCGCGGCTGACCTTCAGCAACCAGGGCAGGCACGATGTGCTGCAGGATCTGCCATGGACGGTGGACGCGGCCGGCCGGGTCAATCTGAGCGTGCCGACGCTCAACGGCCCGGAGGGCGTCACGCTGACCACCAGCGAGATGAACGGGGTGCTGCACCTGGAGGCGACGTTCCACCAGTCGACCTTCGACCCCGCGCTGATCTCTCGGGCGCTGGCGATGGTCTGCTCCGACCCGGCCACTCTGATCATGGCGGCTCGTGCCGAGCGCGCGGCCGTCGCGGAGCGGTGAACCGGGACATGCGCCCGGCCGGCCGGGCGCATTCCCTTTTCCTCTATGTTCCGGCGAGTCGATCGCCGCTGACCGGCTGCATCAGACCGGTGTCCCGAGTCGTCATCGCCGGCGGACGGATTGCTGGGCGTGATGCCGCCTCGTCCGCACCCGGCGGTTCGGTGCCTTCCCGAGCCTAAGAGCCCTGCCGCATTTACGCGGCCGATTCCGTTTTGTCGCTCACGGATGGGGCGCGCAGGGCTTCCTGCGCGCCCCTTTCCCGTACGGCGTCAGCCGTTGCCGCGGGGACCGCGGTGCTGGTCTCCGCCGTGCTGGTGACCGTCCCGCGTCGGCGGCGTGCCGGTCGGTGCCGTGGTCGTCGGCGCCGTGGTCGTCGGCGCTGTCGTGGTCGGCGCCGTGGTGGTCGGCGCTGTCGTGGTCGGCGCCGTGGTGGTCGGCGCTGTCGTGGTCGGCGCTGTCGTGGTCGGCGCTGTCGTGGTCGGCGCCGTCGTGGTCGGCGCGGTGGTGGTCGGCGCCGTGGTCGGCGGCCTCTGGTCGTGGTGGCCGGGGCGCCCGTTGCCGGTGCCGTTGTGGTCACCGGGGCGGCCGTTGTGGTCGCCGGGGCGGCCGTTGTGGTCACCCGGGCGACCGTCGCCGCCGCCGGGCCAGCCGTTGTCGTGGCCGCCGGGGCGACCGTCGCCGCCGCCCGGCCAGCCCGGGCTGTTCCGCTGGACCGGGAGCGTCAGCGTGAACGACCGCACCTGCGGGCGCGCCTTCCACCCGCACGAGTCGTACGAGATCACGGCGCGCAGGCGGGTCAGCCCGGTCCGGTTGATGTCCGGGTTCACCTGGATCGTCGTGTAGTCGACCCGGCCCGGGAACAGCGTGACGCCCCGGGAGAAGGTCGCGGAGCGACGGTGGCCCCGGTACTCGACGTCGACGTCCCGGCCGTAGTACCGGACGGACGCGTCGCAGACCCGCTCCCGCGAGCGCCAGGCGATGTTGATCCACGTGTCGGTGTGTGCCCGCACCGGCCGGAGCCAGGTGGAGACCGGTTCGGGTCCCCGCGGGGCGGCGTTGGCGGGCGCCGTCACGGTCGCGGTCGTCATGCCGATCGTGGCCGTTGCCATGGCCATGATCGCGCCGATTCGCCGGCTGTTGTTCATCCCATTCCCCCTCGGTGACTGGTGAGACGGTCAGGCGGCACCGCCCGGCCGACAAAACGGACACTATGGGCAAGGAGCCACTTTTGGGAGTTTTTAAGCGGTGTTTCGGGCGTACTTCCCTTTTCTTGGACAAAATGGTTAGTCGCGTTCGGCCGAACAGTTGATGTTGGTATGGCACGAGGAGGGAGAGACCCGATGTCGCTCAGCGGAGCCCACAAGGCGGCGTTTCGCCGCGAGGCAACGCGGGAGGGGCGGGTCTACGCGATCCGCGACGCGAGCGGATTCCCCGCGCCCGCGGACGCCGCGGGCAACCGTGCGGTCCCCTTCTGGTCGAAACCCACGCGCGCCCAGCGGGTCGTCGCGCAGGTGGACGCGTACCGGGAATTGGAGATCGTCGAAGTCTCGGTGCAGGACTGGCTGAGCGGCTGGATGTCCTCGCTGGAGCGCGACGGCCTGATGGTCGGCGTGAACTGGGCCGGCGCCCGCGCCACCGGGTTCGACATGACGCCCGCCGAGGTGGTGCGGTGGTTCGCCGATCCGGACACCCAGCAGTAGGTCGGCCGGTGATCTACCCCTATGCTTGCGGCACGGCAATAAAAGGGGGCTCTCAGCCGTGCGTAGCCTGCAGATACTGGTCGTCGATGACGACGACGCCGATGCCCTCATGATCTCCGAGGCGCTCGAGGCCACCGACAGCAGCGCGACGGTCGCCCGCGTTGCCGACGGTCGCGAGGCGCTGGACTATCTGCGGCGCGAGGGAGAGTTCAGCACGGCCCACCGGCCCGACCTGATCCTGCTCGACCTGAACATGCCGCGGATGGACGGCCGGGAGACACTTGCCGCGATCAAGAGCGACGAACGGCTCAAGGCGATCCCGGTGGTCATCCTCACCACGTCGGGCGCGGCGCCGGACATCGAATCCAGCTATCAGCACCGCGCCAACGCGTACGTCACCAAGCCCTTCGGGCTTGACGACTTCGAGGCGACCGTGCGCCAGATCGACCGCTTCTACCGTGAGGTCGCCTCGCTGCCGACGGCCGCGCTGCCGACGTCCGACGACTGAGCTGTGTACCGGTCCGTGCCGCCGGGTAGAACGAGGCACATGACCGACAAGGAAGCTCCCGAGGACCTCGGCGCACCGGTGGCATACCTCGTGCTGAAGGACGGCACGCCTGTGTACGACCGGTCCGGCGCCAAGGTGGGCGAGGTCGAGCACGTGCTCGACGACGAGCAGTCCGACGTCTTCCACGGCCTGATCGTGAAGACCGCCGAAGGGCACCGGTTCGCCCGCGCCGACCAGGTGGACGGCCTCTTCGAGCACGGCGTGATCGTCTCCGTGCCGGCCGCTCAGCTCGCGTCGCCCGACTCCGATCCGGCCGCTCAGCTCACCGAGGACCAGAGCGACGTGCTCAAGCGGGCGTGGGACTGGCTGGTCCGCCCGCACTAGTCCCGGGCCGCGGGCCGGTGCCAGCGCAGCAGGCAGGCGCCGACCGCCATTCCGCCGCCGAACCCGGCCATGAGCACCAGGTCGCCGTCGGCCAGCGCGCCCGACTTCGCCGCCTCGTCCAGCGTCACCGCGACCGAGGCGCTGCCGACGTTGCCGTAGCGGTCCAGCGTCATGTGGGTGTGCGCGGCCTGGAGGCCGGCCTTCTCCACCAGGTCGGTCAGCATCACGCCGTTGGCCTGGTGCGGCACGAAGTGGTCGACCTCGTCGGCGGGCACGTCCGCGCGCTTGAGCATCGCCTCGAGAGCCGGGGGCACGTCGGCCGCCACGAAGTCCCGTACGCCGCGGCCGTTCATCCGGAAGTAGTGGTCGCCGTTCGCCACCGTCTCGGCGGAGGCCGGCCGGCGGCTGCCACCGGCGTCGACGTGGATGAGGCCGGCCGCGTCGCCCCGGGAGACCATCTCCAGCTCCCGGATCCCGTAGCCGGCCGGGACCGCGCCGACCACGGCCGCGCCCGCGCCGTCGCCGAACAGCACCGCCGTACGCCGATCCCGGAAATCGAGGATGCGCGAGTACACGTCCGACGCGATGACCAGCACCTTCGCGCCCGGGTTCACGGTGATCAGGCTGTGCGCGAGCGCCACCCCGAAGACGAAGCCGGAGCAGACCACGTTGATGTCGAAGCAGGCGGCCCGCGTCGCGCCGACGGCCTGCTGCACCAGGGTCGAGGTCGGCGGCTGCGGCGAATCACCGGTGGACGTCGACACGATGAGGAAGTCGATGTCCCCGGCCTCGAGCCCGGCGTCGGCAAGAGCCCTCTCGGCGGCCCTCGCGGCCAGATCGGAGGCCGCCTGATCGGCCGCGGCGAACCGGCGCGCGCCGATCATCGTCTTCCGGCGGACCCAGTCCGGGTCGGCGTCCGGAACCAGGCGCACCAGGTCCTCGTTGGTGACGATCCGGTCCGGCAGGTACGAACCGGTCCCGAGAATGCCCACGCTCATGCCGTCCCCCACTAGATCGTTTCCACCCAGCGAAGACGGTAGCGAAGACGGAGAGTAACGGGCGGTCAGGAATTTCGGCCCATCCGGTCAACCGTCTGAGCTGCTTTTATCTCATCCGGGCGCCGATCGGAGAGAGCTGGCACAACTTACTTTCCGTAGTTGCGTGACCGGCTGGATACTGATCGGGTGGGCAGCGGCTGGGTGTTGCATGTCGACCTCGACCAGTTCTTCGCGTCGGTCGAGGTGCTGCGCCGCCCCGAGCTGCGCGGGCGGCCGGTGATCGTGGGGGGCTCGGGCGATCCGGACCGGCCCCGGACCGTGGTGGCCACCGCCTCCCGCGAGGCCCGGGCGGCCGGCGTGCACTCCGGCATGCCGATGCGGCTCGCGGCCCGCAAGTGCCCCGGCGCGGTGTTCCTGCCCACCGACATGCCGGCCTACCAGCGAGCGTCGGCCCAGGTGATGGCCACGCTGCGAGCATTTCCCGTACGGGTGGAGGTGTTCGGCCTCGACGAGGCGTTCGTGGGTGGTGACATCGACGACCCGCAGCGGCTCGCGGCCGGCCTCCAGGCGGCCGTCCTCGACCGGGCGGGGCTGACCTGCGCGATCGGGATCGGCCGCAACAAGAACCAGGCGAAGATCGCCGCGCGGTTCGCCAAGTCCGACCCGGACGGCATCGCCACGCTGACCGACGAGACGTGGCTGCCGGTGATGGGCGGCCGGCCGGTCGGCGACCTGTGGGGGGTCGGGCCCAGGACGGTCCGCAAGCTCACCGAGCTGAACATCACGACGGTTGCCGACCTGGCCGCCGCGGACACTTCGACGTTGCTGCAGCGCTTCACGCCGCGGGCCGCCGGGTGGTTGTCGGTCATCGCGCGCGGCGGCGGCGACACCGAGGTGGTGACCGAGCCGTGGGTGGCCCGGTCCCGCAGCAAAGAGGTGACGTTCCCGCAGGATCTGACCGAGCGCGCGGAGATCGAACAGCAGGTGACCCGGCTGGCCCGGGAGCTCGGCGCCGAGGTGGTGGCGGCGGGACGCCGGGTGATCCGGGTGGGGGTGAAGGTGCGCTCGTCGTCCTTCTTCACGCAGACGCGCGAGGCGAAACTGCGGGGCGGCCCCACCACGGACCTCGACGTCATCGCGGATGCGGCTCACGCCGTACTGGGGAAGTTCGAACTGCGGCGGCCGGTGCGCCTGCTCGGCGTTCGCGCCGACCTGGACCTCGACGCATAGAAAGAGGCGGTGACCTCCCGGACCGGGAGGTCACCGCCTCGACCATCAGGCCTCGAACCGGGTGCGGCGGCGCCGCGCCAGGAAGAAGCCGAGCACGCCGCCGGCCACCAGGACCGCACCGGCCCCGCCGAACAGGGCGGTCTGCGGACCGGTGATCGGCAGGCTGCCGCCGCCCTGGCCGCCGCTGCCCTCGTCGGGCGAACCGCCGGCGACCGGGTTGATGACGATCTTCGCGGTGTCGTTCTTCTTGTTGATGTCGCCAGCGAACCGGTCACACTCGCACGGCGGGTTGACCTCGACGAGCCCCTTCGCGTTGGTGACGTCGTCGGTCAGCTTGACGCCGAACTTCCACAGCACCGTCGTCTTCGCCGGGAACAGCGGGGAGCTGAAGCAGGCGTACTGCACGGCCTTCCGGTTCGTCGTCAAGCTGCCGTCGTCCGCCTTGACGCAGTCCTCCGGGACGGTGACGACCTTGGTCTTGGCCGGGATGGTGACGATGACCGTTGCGGCGCTCTCGCCGGCACGGTTGCGATCCACGGTGGCCGGACCGTTGTTGCGGGTGCCGACCGGCAGGGTGACGGTGTCGCCCTTGGCGCCCTTGGCCGTGGCGCCCAGCGCGACGAAGTCGGTGCCCTGCTTGCCGAGCGCGTTGACCCGCAGGTCCTGCCAGTTGTTCTCCGGGTTCACGTCGGTCTGCTTCACAGCCCGGGCCGCCGACAGCGAGGTCAGCCCGAGCTTGGCGCCCTTGCCCTCGTCGCCGGGACCGTCATAGCCGTTGTCGTGCAGGAACGTGAGCAGGTCCTGGTAGTCGTCGCCGGTCAGCCACTCGAACTGGCCGTACTCGCTGCCCGGGGCGGCCGTGTCGGCCCGCAGCCGGTAGGGGACGGAGACCTCGTAGGTCGAACCGGGCTGCAGCTCCTGGTCGAACGAGCAGGCGTTGACGCTTCCGCCGCCGTACCAGCAGTTCGAGAACTGCTTGGGCGAGGAGAACGCGTAGTCGGTGTTGAAGATGATCGCGGCGCCGTGCACGACCTCGTCGCTGTTGTTGCGCACCTGAAGCTTGGCGTCGAAGTCGGCGCCGACCTTGACGCTGATCTCGCTGCCCTCGCCGGCCGCGAGGTCGACCCCACCGGCGACGTTCACCTGGGCGGAGGTGGTGACCTTCGCGACGCCGTCGGCCGTGAACGTGGCGGTGATCTTCCCGGTCTTGCCCAGCGCGGTCTTCGGCGCGGTCAGCCCGGCCTGGAAGTAGCCGATCACGCCGTCCGGCCCGACGCCGATCTCGAACGGCATGGTGCAGGTGAGCTTCGTCGGGCTGACGGACTCGCAGACGTCGAACTCGTCCGGGTGCTCGAGCCGGGCGCCGCCGAGGTCGCCGGAAAGCTCGAACGTCATCGTGGCGTTGGAGAGCCTCGACTCCTGATCCGCGTAGAGGATCGGCGCGACCTGGATGCCCGCGCCCGCCGCGACGGTGACGTCGGGCAGAACGACATCGACTGTGGGGGCGGCAGCGTATGCGGGCGCGGCGAAGGCGATCGCCGCGACGGCGGCAGCGGCGCCGAAGGACAGGCGCCGGCCGAGAGAGCGGTACATGTAGGGGGCCTCCCGTGAAGAGCTCCGTTGTGGAGGGAACGCAGCATAGGCGGGCGTCGAAGCAGTGCGCCGCCCCGTGGGGACGTTCCCGTTCCGTCGTGCCCTAACTGAGATCTTGCTGCTACGAGCTGTTCATCTGCCGAACCGGCCCGCCCGCGCAAGCGTGCGAACTCGTGCACTCCTCACGGGCCGACCGGCACGCGTTACGCGACAAACCCATCACCCGCGACCAGATCGCCGGCCGGCTTCGCAGCGGCCGTAACGGCGGCCGGCCACCCGGTCGCCTACGAACGGCGTAACCGGGTCGAACGCGGCTTCGAACCGGCGCCGGCACCGGGTGGCCCGGCCACCCGCTACGACAAGTCGTCCGGAACGGTCCGGGTAGGTCAGCGGCCGGCGGAACGGTCCCGGTAGGTCCAGGCGCCGGTGGCCAGGCCGGACGGTCCGGGCCCGGGCTGGCGGGGGTCCGGCCGGCGACGCTCCGCCTGATCGGCGTCCGCCGGCCCGGCGTCCGCCGGGCGGGACTCCGGCCCGCGCGGCTCCGGGGCCCCGCCGAACCTCGGGGGCTGCTGTGCGG
>NZ_CAKUCL010000191.1 GCF_934643405.1 uncultured Actinoplanes sp. | reverse complement strand
CCGCCGGGGCCGGGGCAAGCTGCACCGGCCGGGCCGGGGCGGGTGACGACGCCGGCGAGACGGCGGGCGCGGTGACGGCCAGGGCCAGCATCGCCAGCCCGGCGAGGAAACGCAGCAGGCGGCGGCCGTCCCAGGGAAGCACACGCGCCACGAGAGCCACGGGATCAACTTACCGTTTTCGGCCACAACGTGCACGAGGTGCGAAAGTTACGGCCTTCACACCACTGGCAGGCGGGACCCCCGGAAGAGGGACCATGGAGGGGTGGACCTTCAGGTAGTGGATCAGGTGGCCGAGCTCGGCGAGTGGATCGCCGAGGGCGGCGTGGTGGTGCTCAGCGGCGCCGGGCTGTCGACCGACTCGGGCATCCCGGACTACCGGGGCCCGTCCGGCTCGGCCCGGCGCAGCACCCCGATGACGTATCAGACCTTCACCCGCGACCCGATCGCCCGCCGCCGCTACTGGGCGCGCAGCCACCTGGGCTGGCGCACGATCGGCGAGGCCCGGCCGAACGACGGGCACCGCGCGGTCGCCCGGATGCAGCAGCACGGCCTGCTCGACGGGATCATCACGCAGAACGTGGACGGGCTGCACCAGGCGGCCGGCGCGCGCGACGTGGTCGAGCTGCACGGCAACCTGGCCCGGATCACCTGCCTGGATTGCGGCGACCGGACTCCGCGCGAGCACATGGCGGCCCGGCTGGAGGCGGCGAACCCGGACTTCGCCGCGGTGGCGTCGGCGATCAACCCGGACGGCGACGCCGAGCTGGACGACGAACAGCTCGACGGCTTCGTCACGGTCGACTGCCTGTCCTGCGGCGGCATGCTCAAGCCGGACGTCGTCTACTTCGGCGAGACGGTGCCGCCCGAGCGCGTGTCCCGCAGCTTCGCGTTGGTGGCGTCCGCGCGCACCCTGCTGGTCCTGGGTTCCTCGCTGACCGTCATGTCCGGCCGCCGGTTCGTGCTGCGGGCCGCCAAGGACGGGATCCGGGTCGCGATCGTGAACCGCGGTGTGACGCGGGGTGAGCCGTACGCAGGGCTCGTCATCGATGCCCCATTGGGCATCGTGCTACCGAACATCGTCCCTGGGCTGTCGTCCGTCCCGTCCGGACAAATGGCTATTTAGTACGGGCGGAAATCGCCCACGCCGTACACGGTTATGTTCTCGAAACATAAATAGAGGTGGCTGCCCGTTGACCTGAACCGGTTCATCGGCGTTAACTGCCGGAACCGGTTTCGGGAGCGGTTCCGAAGTCTTGCGCCCCCGGCCGGTGACAACCGTTCCATCCCCGACGGAGGACCTGGTGCCGATCACCATCGCCGATGTGGCTGCCCGGGCGAAGGTCAGCAAGACCACCGTGTCCCGGGTGCTCAACGGCAAGGGTGAGCTCGACGAGTCGACCGCCGCCCGGGTCCGCGCGGTGATCGATGAACTCGGGTACGTCCCCAGCTCCCGTGCCGTCGGCCTGGCCCGCGGCCGCACCCGGGTGGTCGGCATGCTGGTGCCGTCGCTGACCTGGCCGTGGATGGGCGAGGTGCTCCAGGGCGCGGTCGACGTGCTGGAGAGCGAGCGGTACGGGCTGCTGCTGTTCACCTGCAACCGCGGCGACGAGTCGATGCGGCAGTTCGGCGCCCAGGTGTCGGCCAAGTCGTTCGACGGCCTGCTGGTGATCGAACCCGAGGGCACCCTGGACTACATCGCCACCCTCCACCGGCGCGGCCTGCCGGTGGTGCTCATCGACGACCGCGACCAGATCTCCGGCGAGATGCCGAGCATCGGCACCACCAACCACGACGGCGCGGCCTCGGCCGCGCGCCACCTGCTGGAGATCGGCCGCACCAAGCCGCTGGTGATCGCCGGCCCGGCGCGGTTCGGCTGCACCCAGCAGCGCCTGGCCGGGCTGGCGTCGGTGTTCGCCGAGGCCGGGCATCCCGTTCCGGCCGCACGCGTGCACCAGGGCGACTTCACCCTCGCCTGCGGCGCCGAGGGCGTGGCGGCCGCGCTGGAGTCCGGACTGGACTTCGACGCGGTGTTCGCCCACAACGACCTGTCCGCGATCGGTGCGATGCAGGCCCTGCTGGACCGTGGCCTGCGCATCCCGCAGGACGTCGCGGTGGTCGGCTTCGACGACATCCCCACCGCGGCGCACACCCAGCCGTCGCTCACCACAGTGCACCAACCCCTGCGCGAGATGGGCGAGGCCGCGGCACGCACGCTGCTCGCCCACTTCGAAGGCACGCCCCTGCCCAACCGCCCCACCATCATCCCCGCAAGTTTCACCGTCCGCGCCTCGACCGTCGCACCCCCACCCTGACCCCACACCCGGCTGAGCCCCGGCCGCCCGCGCGACCGGCCCCACCGCCCTGACCCCTCACGCCGACCCCCGGCCGCCCGCGCGACCGGCTCCACCGGCGAGATCCCGGCGCCGGCCGTCGGCCGGCGCCGCGATACCGCACGCCCTCCTTGGGCGAACCCTCTCACCCCATATCCGCATATCTGAGGAGAAATTGCGATGCAGAGAAGGAAACTGTTCGCGGTTGCCCTGGCGGGCGCGCTCGCCACGGGCGGTCTCGCCGCGTGCAGCGACTCGCCGAACGCCAACAACGCCAACGCGAACAAGCAGGTCGACTTCCTGCGAATCGGCATGCCGAACAGCACGCAGACGGAGAACAACAACCCGTTCGCCGGCACCTCCTCGGCGAACGCGATGGGCTACAAGTGGGTCGTCTTCGAGCCGCTGACCCAGTGGAACCCGGTCAAGCCGGCCGACCCGGCCACCCCGTGGCTGGCCAGCTCGGTGAAGTGGGCCGACGACTACAAGTCCGCGGACGTCACCGTGCGGGACAACGCGAAGTGGTCGGACGGCCAGCCGCTGACCGCCGAGGACGTCGCCTACACGTTCACGCTGCTGAAGACCAAAGAGGCGCTGAACCAGTACGCCATCCCGTACGACCAGATCACGGTCAACGGCAACGTCGTGCACGTGACCTTCAAGTCGCCGCAGTTCGTGAACCAGAACAAGATCATGGCGCAGACCCCGATCGTCCCGAAGCACGTATGGGAGAAGATCGCGGACCCGGCCACCGACACCTTGAAGAACCCGGTCGGTAGTGGACCGTACACACTGAAGTCCTTCACCCAGGCCGGCGCCACGCTGGCGCTGCGCACCGACGGTGGCTACTGGCAGGACCTGCCGAAGATCAAGGAGCTGCGGTACGTCTCCTACTCCGGCAACGACACCCAGACCACGGCGCTGGCCAACGGCGAGTCGGAGTGGAGCTTCGTCTTCATCCCGAACTACAAGGCCACCTTCATCGCGAAGGACCCGCAGCACAACAAGATCTGGGCGCCCGGCGTGCTCGGCATCCACGGCCTCTACATCAACACCACGATCAAGCCGTTCGACGACCCGAAGCTGCGCCGGGCCATGAACATGGTGATCAACCGCGCGGACATCTTCAACCAGGCCGAGGCCGGCTACTTCCACCCGCAGATCAACAGCATCACGGGTCTGCCGGACGGCGCCGGTGACGCGTTCATCGCCCCCGAGTACAAGGGCAAGACGCTGACCCCGGACGTGGCGGGCGCCAAGACGCTGCTGCAGAGCGCGGGCTACAAGCTGAACGGCAGCACGCTGAGCGACCCGAGCGGCAAGCCCGTCAAGATCAAGCTCAGCGACCCGGCGCCCTGGTCGGACTACCAGACCACGCTGGAGATCATCAAGAGCAACCTGGCCGAGATCGGCATCCAGGCCAGCATCGAGAAGCCCAACCAGGACGTGTGGGACGCGAACGTCCAGAAGGGCACGTTCGAGGCGAGCATGCGGTGGACGAACGGCGGCGCCACGCCGTACGACATCTACCAGACCGTGATGGACGGTGACCTGCTCAAGCCGATCGGCACCGCGTCGCCGCAGGGCAACTTCGGCCGGTTCAAGAACGCCGACGCCACCGCGGCGCTGAAGGCGTACGCCGCCGCCACCAGCGACGCGGCCCGCACCGACGCGATGAACAAGATCCAGAAGGTGTTCGTCGAGCAGGCGCCGATGCTGCCGGTCGGCTCGGACAACGTGGGCGCCGCGTTCAGCGACAAGAACTGGAAGGGGTGGCCGAGCGACGCCGACCCGTACGCCGGCCAGCAGCCGACCCAGCCGTACGCCCTCCAGATCATCCTGAAGCTCCAGCCCGCCAACTCCTGATCGCCGCGGCCGCTCCCGTACGGCAGCGCCGTCCGGGAGCGGCCGGGCGTCACCCATCGACGAAGGACCATCGGATGACGTCGACCCAGGACACCCCTGCCTCGGACGGCTCTGGACTCTCCGCGCCGTCCGCAGGACCGGGCGCCGGTCATGGCAGAGCCGGCGAGGTGGTGCTTGAGGCGATCGGCCTGACCAAGCACTTCCCCGTCCGCCGGCAACTGCGGCAACTTTTCTCCAAGCAGCACGACGCCGTTCACGCCGTCGACGACGTGAACCTCTCGCTGCGCCGGGGCCGGGTGGTCGCCCTGGTCGGCGAGTCGGGCTCGGGCAAGTCCACGGTGGCGCGCCTGCTCGCCCAGCTCTACCCCCGCACGGACGGCGACATCCGGCTGCACGGGGAGAGCGTGTCGGTCAAGGGTGGGCGGCATTTCCGGCAGTACGCCGCCCGGGTCCAGATGATCTTCCAGGATCCGTTCGCCTCGCTGAACCCGGTGCACACCATCCGCTACCACCTCAGCCGCGCCCTGAGGATCCACGGCAACGCCGGCGCGGACCTGGAGAAGGCGCTGCACGAGCTGCTCACCCGGGTCAGCCTCACACCGCCGGAGCGCTACCTCGACAAGTTCCCGCACGAGCTGTCCGGCGGCCAGCGGCAGCGCGTCGCCATCGCCCGCGCGCTCGGCGCCGAGCCCGAGGCACTGCTCGCCGACGAGCCGGTGTCCATGCTGGACGTCTCGATCCGGCTCGGCGTGCTGAACCTGCTGCGCGATCTCAAGGAACGGTTCGACCTGGCGATCCTCTACATCACCCACGACATCGCCTCGGCGCGCTACTTCGCCGACGAGACTCTGGTGATGTACGCGGGCCGGATGGTCGAGGGCGGCGACAGCGAGACCGTCACGCAGACGCCCGCCCACCCGTACACCCGGCTGCTGATCGACTCCGCGCCCGACCCGGACCGGCTCACCGGCGACGCCGACGATCTGGTCACCGACCGGGGCAACGGCGAGCCGCCCAGCCTGATCGACCCGCCGGCCGGCTGCCGGTTCCATCCCCGCTGCCCGATGGCGATGCCGCGGTGCACCACCGACCTTCCGGTCCGGCTCGAGATCGGCGACGCGCCCGGACACTGGGCCGCGTGCTGGCTGTTCGACGCCGAGACGGTCGCCACCCAGGGGGCCACGCTATGAAGTACTTCCTCCAGCGCATCGTGTTCTACCTGTTCACCGCGTTCGCGGCGATCACGCTGAACTTCTTCATCCCGCGGCTGGTGCCCGGCGACCCGGTGCAGTCACTGATCGCGAAGTACCAGGGGCAGATCAGCACCCAGGCCATCCAGTCGCTGTACGTGCTGTTCGGCCTGGACAAGAAGCAGAGCCTGTGGAGCCAGTATCTGGACTACTGGAAGCAGATCTTCCACGGCGACCTGGGGCTGTCCTTCACCTTCTTCCCGGCGCCGGTCTCGCAGGTCATCGGCCAGGCCCTGCCGTGGACGGTGCTCCTGGTCGGCATCACCACGATCATCAGCTTCTTCCTCGGTACGGGACTCGGCGTCCTCGCCGGCTGGCGGCGCGGCTCGTGGACCGACGGTCTGCTGCCGGTCACCACGTTCTTCTCCTCGGTGCCGTACTTCTGGCTCGGCATCATCGCCATCTACCTGCTGGCCGGTCCGGGCAGCTTCTTCCCGTCGTCCGGCGGTTTCGACTCCGGCCTGGTCCCCGCGTTCGACCAGTACTTCGTGCCGAGCGCCATCCAGCACAGCATCCTGCCCGCCCTGACCATCCTGATCTCCTCGGTCAGCGGCTGGATCCTGAGCATGCGCAACATGATGGTGACCGTCTCGTCCGAGGACTACATCACCGTCGCGCACGCCAAGGGCCTGTCCGAGCGGCGCGTCGCGCTGAGCTACGCGGCCCGCAACGCGTTGCTGCCCAACGTCTCCGGGTTCGCGCTGTCGCTGGGCTTCATCGTCGGCGGCACCCTGCTGGTGGAGATCGTGTTCTCCTACCCGGGCCTCGGTTTCACGCTCGTGCAGGCGCTGGGCGCCAAGGACTACCCGCTGATGCAGGGCATCTTCCTGGTCATCACGATCTCGGTGCTGGTGGCGAATCTCGTCGCGGACGTCGCGTACCTGCTCCTCGACCCGCGCACCCGCAAGGAGGGCTGAGCGATGACGATCCCCACCTCGAGCATCGAGCAGGTCATCCCCGGCCAGGGCGCGATGGCCCAGCCGGAACGCAGGAAGCGCCAGCGGTTCCTGTTCGTCCGCAACGGCAAGGCCGCGACCGGCCTGATCGTGCTGGGCGTCTACGTGCTCTTCGCGATCATCGGGCCGTGGATCGCGCCGTACGACCCGAGCGCCCGCAGCAACGACCTGGTGCAAGGACCGTCGGCCCACCACTGGTTCGGCACCACTCACCTGGGCCAGGACATCTTCAGCCAGATCATGGTCGGCACCCGTAGCGTGGTCTACGTCGGCTTCCTGGCCGGCATCATCGCGACCCTGCTGTCCGTGCTGATCGGCGTCACCGCCGGCTACCTCGGTGGCAAGGCCGACGACACGCTCTCCGCGTTCGCCAACGTCATCCTGGTGATCCCGGCGATCCCCTTGATGATCATCATCACGTCGATCCTGAACAACGCGAGCGACACCCTGATCGCGCTGGTCATCGGCCTCACCTCGTGGTCGTGGAACGCCCGGGTGCTACGCGCGCAGACGCTGTCGCTGCGAAGGCGCGACTACGTCGAGGCGTCGCGCGCCACCGGCGAGAAGACGTGGCGCATCATCATCTTCGAGCTGCTGCCGAACCTGACCGCGGTGATCGCGTCCGGCTTCGTCGGCACGGTCATCTTCGCGGTGCTCTCCGAGATCACCCTGGCGTTCATCGGCATCACCTCCAACACCGGCTGGAACTGGGGCACCATCCTGTTCTGGGCGCAGGGTCAGCAGGCGCTCGGCCAGGGCGCGTGGTGGTGGTTCGTGCCGGCCGGGCTGGCGATCGCCTTCCTCGGCACCGCGCTGTCCCTGATCAACTTCGGCATCGACGAGTTCGTCAGCCCGCGGCTGCGCAGCGCCGGCAAGACCAGGCTCCGGACCGCCTCGGGCCGGACGGTCCGGATGCGGATCGGCTTCACCCCGGTGCTGTCGGCCTCGCCCCGGCCGCACACGCACGCCAGTCCCACCCCCGTCCTCCGAGAGACTGCGAACAGCCATGAGTGAACCCGTCCTCGAGATCCGCAACCTGAACGTGGACTACGGGCTGGGTGACCGGGCCGTGCACGCGGTCCGCGACGTGAACCTGACCCTGCACCGCGGCGAGGTCCTCGGCCTGGCCGGCGAGAGCGGCTCGGGCAAGTCGACCCTGGCGTACGGCCTGACCCGGCTGCTCGCTCCCCCGGGCGTGATCACCGGCGGTGAGGTCGTCTACCATCCCGCGGCCGGCGACCCGTACGACGTGCTGAGCCTCTCCGACTCCGGGCTGCGGTCGTTCCGCTGGGCCGAGACGGCGATCGTGTTCCAGGGCGCGATGAACTCGCTCAACCCGGTGCACAAGATCTCCACCCAGCTCACCGACGTGCTCAAGGCGCACGACCCGAAGATGAGCGATCACAGCCGCAAGGCCCGCGCGCGGGAGATGCTCAAGCTGGTCGGCATCTCGCCGGACCGGATGGACGCCTACCCCCATCAGCTCTCCGGCGGCATGCGCCAGCGGGTGATGATCGGCATGGCGCTGATCCTCCAGCCGCAGGTGGTCATCATGGACGAGCCGACCACGGCCCTGGACGTGGTGATGCAACGGCAGATCCTCGGTCAGCTGATCGAGCTGCGCGAACGCCTCGGCTTCTCGGTCATCTTCATCACGCACGACCTGTCGCTGCTGGTGGAGTTCTCCAACCGGATCGCCATCATGTACGGCGGCCGGATCGTCGAGGAGGCGCCGGCGGCCACCCTTTACCGGGACGCTCTCCACCCGTACTCAAAAGGTCTGCTCAGCTCCTTCCCCGCCCTGCGCGGGCCCCGGCGGGAGCTGGCCGGCATCCCCGGTTCCCCGCCCGACCTGGCCGGCATGCCCTCGGGCTGCTCCTTCCACCCCCGCTGCCCCCAGGCGTTCGACCCGTGTGCCGCGAACATCCCGGTGCTCGGGCGTCCGGGCACGCCGGACGGGGCCGGCCGCTCCGTCGCCTGCTGGCTGCACCCCACCGAACAACCCGTCGGAGTGTCATGAAGCCGCGCACCGCCCCCGCCCCCGTCGCTCTCACCGGGCTGCCGCCCGGCTTCACCTGGGGGGTGGGCACCGCCGCGTACCAGATCGAGGGCGCCACCGCCGAGGACGGCCGCACACCGTCGATCTGGGACACCTTCAGCCGTACGCCCGGGGCCGTGGCCAACGGCGACACCGGCGACGTGGCCTGCGACCACTATCACCGGGTCCCGTCGGACGTCGCGCTGATCAAGAGCCTGGGCGTGGACGCGTACCGGTTCTCGGTGGCCTGGCCGCGCGTGCAGCCCGGCGGTCGCGGCCCGGCGAATCCCGCCGGTCTGGACTTCTACGACCGCCTGGTGGACGCGCTGCTGGACAACGGCATCCAGCCGTGGGCGACGCTGTACCACTGGGATCTGCCGCAGGAACTGGAGGACGCCGGCGGCTGGCCCGTACGGGACACGGCGTACCGCTTCGCCGAGTACGCCGGCCTGGTCTTCGACCGTCTGCAGGACCGCGTCGGCACGTTCACCACGCTGAACGAGCCGTGGTGCTCGGCCTGGCTGGGCTACGCGACCGGCGTGCAGGCGCCGGGGCGCCGCGACCTCGCCGCCTCGGTGGATGCCACCCACCACCTCCTGCTCGGTCACGGCCTGGCGCTGCAGCGGATGCGGGCGGCGCAATCCCGGCCGCACACCTACGTGATCTCGTTGAACACCGGCACGGCCGACCCGGCCTCGGACAGCCCGGCCGACCGGGCGGCGGCCCACCGGGCGGACGGCATGGGCCTGCGGCTCTACCTGGATCCGCTGCGCCTCGGCTCGTATCCGGCCGACGTGGTGGCCGATCTCGCCGCGCAGGGCGTCACGCTGCCCGTCCGCGACGGCGACCTCGCGCTGATCTCGCAGCCGTTCGACATGCTGGGCTGCAACTTCTACTTCGGACAGAACTTCTCCGGTACGGACGAGGCCGGCAACACCCACGACGAATCCGGTGTGCCGGTCGTCCGCGCGGTGCTCCCGCCGGTGCCCCGCACCGCGATGGACTGGCCGATCACGCCGTCCCGCCTCACCCAGCTGCTGCTGCGCCTGTCCCACGACTACCCCGGCCTGCCGCTGGTCGTCACCGAGAACGGCGCCGCGTTCGACGACCACCCCGACGCCTCGGGCTTCGTGCAGGACGACGACCGTACCGAATACCTGGCCGCCCACCTGGCCGCCGTGGCCGAGGCGTCGGCCCGGGGCGCCGACATCCGTGGCTACTTCTGCTGGTCGCTGATGGACAACTTCGAGTGGTCCGAGGGCTACGCCAAGCGCTTCGGCCTGATCCACGTGGACTACGAGACGCTCGAACGAACGCCGAAGCAGAGCGCCCACTGGTACCGCGAGACGATCGCCCGCACGCGAGCCGCCTCCTGAGACCCCGGGTGCGGTCGCGCTCTCCTTCGCCGCGGCCGCACCCGGCTTCCACCCGCCCTCATCGGACACGTGGCGATCATCGACTGGGCTGCGGTAACCTGTTGCGCACCAAGCGTCCCGCTGCTGATGCGGCCGGGTTTTGCAGCACCAAAAGTGAAGAACACACAATCGCCCTCCGGCGGCAACTGGGAGGCGATTCGCTTCAACTGATGATCAGTAGGGACTGGTCGGGTTGGGGTCGGATCGCTTGTCCCGTCCTGCGGTCCGGCGCCCCGCCCGGCCGGATGAGCCGAGGAGCAGGGCGGTGGGGCTGGGTTTTCTGGAGCCGCTGGCAGCGAACGGTCCGTGGGCCGCCGTGCTGGTGGTGTGCGCGCCGATCGCCGCGATCGTCATCATGTTCATCTGCGCCATGATCCTCGTGCCGAAGGACAAGCGGGTCGAGGCGATCAGGGCGATGGCCGAGCTCGCGCGCGAGCTGAGGCCGGGCAGATCAAAGCGGTCCCCATGACCGACGGGCCGCGAGTGCGGGCGGCCGCCGCTTATCGGCGAGCCGCCAGCGGGGACGGCCCGCCGATAACCCCGCGAGCCGCCCGCAGGGACGGCCCGCCGATAACCCCGCGAGCCACCACCAGGCGACCGCCGCCAGCCTGCGAGCCACCACCAGGCGACCGCCGCCAACCTGCGAGCCACCACCACAGGGCGATCGCCGCCGACCTCGCGATCCACCACCGCAGGCGACCGTCACTGGCCAGCGAGTCACCACCGCAGGCAACCGCCGCCACCCCCGAGCCACCACCACAGACGACCGCCGCCAACCTCACGAGGTTGGCGGCGCGGGCGGCCGCCACCAACCCCTCGATCCGCCACTACAGACAACCACCGCCGACCTTGCGATCCGCCGGCGCGGGCGGCCGCCGCCAACCCCCGCGAGGCGCTGACGCAGGCTGGCAGTCACCAATCCCGCCACCACAGACAACCGCTGCCAACCCCGCGATCCACCACCACAGGCAACCGCCACCAACCTGGCGATCCGCGCCGCACCGACGCTCGGGAGGCGCTGACGCAGGCTGGCCGTCACCACTCCCGCGAGCCGCTAGCGCAGGCGGCTGCCGCGTTCCGCCGGCCGGCGGCGTGCCGGCATTTCGATCATCGGCTCGGCGGTCTGCTCGGGGAGGCCGCCGTCGGCCAGCAGGACGGCCACCGGGAGCGTCGCGGCGCCCATCGCCACCGCGTCGATGCCCAGCTCGCACAGGTCGATGCGGGTCCGGGCGTACGGGCGGCGCAGCGCGTGGCGGGCGGCCGCCTCCCGGATCTCGGGCAGGAATCGGCGGCCCAGGATCGTGCCGGCCTCGCCGCCCAGGACGATGCGCTCGGGGCTGAACAGGTTGATCAGGTCGGCTATGCCGGCGCCCAGGTAGCCCGTCGTCTGCGTGAAGACGTCGGCGGCGGCCGGTGGAAGATGGTCGGCGGACAGGAGGCGGGGCAAAAGCTCGGGGGTGTACGGCTCACCGGTTGCCGCCGCCAGGCGCCGGCCGATGCGGTCGGCGCCGATGTACGCCTCCAGGCAGCCCCGGGCACCGCAGCGGCAGACGTCGCCGTCGTAGATCAGGGTCGTGTGGCCCCACTCGCCCGCGTTGCTGTTCGCCCCGCGATAGCCCCGGCCGTCCATGACCACGGCCGCGCCCACGCCCGTACCGATCATGATGATGACCGCGTGCCTCGCGCCCCGGCCGGCGCCGAACCACATCTCGGCCTGGCCGAGGGTCTTCGCGCCGTTCTCCACGAAGATCGGCACGTCGGTGCCGTCACGCAGCATCGCGCCCAGCGGCACCGCGTCCCAGCCGGTCGGCTGCGAATCGACCACGCCGTCCCGGTCGACCACGCCGGGGACTCCCACGCCGTACCCGAGAACCGCTGTTTCGTCGATCTCCGCCTCGGCGACCACCGTGGCCAGGCCCTCGAGCAGCTTGCCGGACACCTGGCCCGGGTCGTCGTCGTGCGCCAGGGTCACCGCCGCGAGCCGGGTCATGGCCAGGTCGTACAGCTCGACCAGGATTTTCGTCTCGCCCACGTCGGCACCCACGACGTACCGGAAACCCGGCCGGACCCGCAGCAGCACCCGCGGCCGTCCGCCGTCCGAACCGACCAGGCCGGCCTCCTCGACCAGACCCTCCTCGATCATCTCGCCGATGAGGTTGCTGACGCTGGCCTGGCTGAGCGCCGTCGTCGCGGCGAGCTGCTGGCGGCTCTGCAGACCACCGTGGAAGAGGTCGGTGAGCAGGCTCGCGCGGTTCGCCCGGCGCACGTCACGCACCGTTGTGCGTCTGTTCGGCAAACCCGGCACCGGAGCACCCCTTCGCTTCGATCTGTTGACAGACCCTAACGCCAGGCACACCGAAAACCGGTGGACGACGTGGTTATGGTGCCCGCGTGACCGACTATCGGGCTGTGAACCTGGCCAATTGGAACGAGCGCGCGCCGGCGCACGCCGCCTCGCCGGGTTACGCCGTTCAGCGTTTCATCGACGATCCGGAGTTTCTCAGTGAGGTCGTCCGGTTCGACCGGCCGCTGCTCGGCGACATCTCCGGGTTGCGCGGCGTGCACCTGCAGTGTCACATCGGGACGGACACGGTTTCGTTGTCGCGGTTGGGCGCCCGCATGACCGGCCTCGACTTCTCCGACAAGTCCCTCGCCGAGGCCCGGGGTCTGGCGTCGGCCGCTCAAGCCGACATTTCGTTCGTGCAGGCGGACGTGTACGACGCTCTGGACGCGGTCGGCGACGGATTCGATCTCGTCTATACGGGTGTGGGCGCGCTCTGCTGGCTGCCGGACGTGTCGCGCTGGGCCCGGACGGTCGCGTCCCTGCTGCGGCCCGGCGGCCGGTTGTTCATCCGGGAGGGTCATCCGGTGCTGTGGTCGGTCGACGACGAGCGCACCGACCCCGTCATCGCGCTGCGATACCCGTACTTCGAGCACGAGGAGCCGTTGATCTTCAACGACGGCGGGACGTACGTGGAAACGGATGTCGCGTTCACCCACAACGAGACTCATTCGTGGAACCACGGGATCGGCGAGGTGGTCACCGCCGTGCTGGAGGCCGGCATGACGCTGACCGGCCTGGTCGAGCACACCACCGTGCCGTGGGAAGCGCTGCCCGGCAAGATGCGCGACACCGGCGGCGGCGAGTACCAGCTGATCGACCGCCCGGAGCGCCTACCGCACACGTTCACCCTGCAGGCCGTCGTTTAGAGATCGACGCGTACGGGGTAACCCTCCGCCATCCCCACGAGCGAGGAGACCCCCCATGCGCGCAGGCTCGATTGGCGGCTTGATCGTTCTGCTCTGGCTGATCCTGGGCGGTGTGGCCGCCTACGAACGCGGATACTTCAAAAACTCGGGCGACACCAGCTGCGCCAAGGCGGGCACAGTGGTGGTCACCGTTGTCGCCGGCCCGCTGAACTGGCTCGGCGTCAACCCGAAGGTCAAGTGCGACATCCCCGAACCGAGCAAGTGACCGGCCGCCCGGCGATCCTGCGGATCGCTGGGCGCCCTCCCCGCCTGCAGATGCCGCGACCATCTCCCTCTTGCCTTGCGTACGCCTCCCGACCGTCCACAAACCGCACCGCAAGGTCGTTCTTGAGCCGCGCGTACCGGTCCGCCCCGTCGGTGAACCGCCGCGACCCGTCAGCACCGCCGGTGATCCCGCCGCCGATCAGCCGGACAGCGGCGGCTCCGTGCCGGAATTCCCCACCCAACGCCGGGTCATACGGCCGCAGAACAACGCGCTCATCCGCCAGCCGGGCATGATCCTCAATTCGGGCCGGCGGGTCGCGGAAGCGGGGCCGCCGCGGCGGTGGGCCCGGTGGGCCGCGGCAGAGC
>NZ_CAKUCL010000190.1 GCF_934643405.1 uncultured Actinoplanes sp. | reverse complement strand
TACACCTCGATGAACCTGCCGATCGCGGTGTGGATGATGCGCTCGTTCCTGTCCGAGGTGCCGGTGGAGATGCTGGAGGCGGCGTCGATGGACGGCGCCTCGCTGAGCCGGACACTGCGCTCGGTGATCGCCCCGGTGGTCACCCCGGGCATCGCCGCGACCGCGCTGATCTGCTTCATCTTCAGCTGGAACGAGCTGCTGTTCGCCCGGGTCCTGACCGCCACGGTCGCGGAGACCGCGCCGGTGTTCCTGACCAGCTTCGTGACCAGTCAGGGTCTGTTCCTCGCGCAGCTGTGCGCCGCCGCCTTCGTGGTGTCGCTGCCGGTGCTGGTCGCCGGGTTCGCCGCGCAGGACAAGCTGGTCCAGGGCCTCTCCCTGGGATCGGTGAAATAGGCCCCGGGACAGACGAGCCAACTTCGCCCTGAAGAGGTGGCCGGCCCTGGCGGGGGCCGGCCACCGCAGCGCTGACGAGGTGAAAAATCCCGGCGACCCGGAACCCGCCGGGTGGCCGGATCGTCTCACCGGCATGACTCGTCTCCGCGGCACCCTGATGGCCGCCGCCGTTGCTCTGGTCCTTTGCGGCGCCTGCGCCCGGCCCGCGGCCGACGGCGCGCCGGCCGCCCCGCCCCGCTCACCGGCCCCGCCCGTCACCAATGCGAACGACCTGGTGCTGCGCACGCAGACGTACGGCGGGTTCGTGCCGCCGGACCTGACCGTGGGACGGCTGCCCGAGGTGAGCGTGTACTCCGACGGGCGGGTGATCACGAACGGGCCCGTCCCGGCGATCTACCCGGGGCGGGCGCTGCCCAACGTCCAGGTGCAGACGGTCACCGAGGCCAAGGTCAAGCAGCTGCTTCAGCAGGCGCAGGCGGCGGGCGTGCGCGACGGCGCCGACTTCGGCCGGCCCAACGTCGCGGACGCGCCCACCACCCAGGTCACGATCGTGACCACGCAGGGGCGGCAGTCCGTCGCGGTCGAGGCGTTGCAGCAGAGCCGGCCGGACGACCCGCAGCTCACCGCGGCGCAGCGGGACGCCCGCACGAAACTGGCCGCCTTCGTCAAGACGCTGACCGACCTGCCGACGTCGACCGGGTACAACCCGCAGCCGTACGCACCCGAAGCTGTCGCCGTGCTCGCCCGGCCGTGGCAGAAGAGCGGCGATGGGCCGCAGAGCCCGCCGAAGGCGTGGCCCGGACCGGCGCTGCCGGGGACGTACCTGAATCCCAGCTTCAAGATCGGCTGTGTCGTGGTCACCGGCACCGACAAGGACAAGGTCCTGGCCGCGGCGCAGGACGCCACCATGATCACGCCGTGGACCGCCGGGAAGGACAAGTACCTGATCTCGTTCCGGCCGCTGCTGCCGGACGAGAAGGACTGCGCGGTGCTCCAGGGACCGCGCCGGTGATCCCCATCGGCGAGCCGTTCCCGGACGCCGAGCCCGGCCCGGGACAGGAGAACCCTGTCCCGGCCGGTCCGGCCGAGCCTTGCTGCTACTGCACGCCGATCAGATCCACCACGAAGATGAGGGTCTCGTTCGGCTTGATCACGCCGCCGGCGCCGCGCGAGCCGTAACCGAGGTGCGGCGGGATGGTCAGCTTGCGCCGCCCGCCCACCTTCATCCCGGCCACGCCCTGATCCCAGCCGGCGATGACCTGACCGCCGCCCAGCGGGAAGGCGAACGGCTCGCCCCGGTTGTACGACGCGTCGAACTCCCGGCCGGTCGAGTGCGCCACCCCGACGTAGTGCACGTTCACGTACTGGCCGGGCTGCGCCTCGGGTCCGTCGCCGACCGTGATGTCCTCGATCGTCAGCTCGGCGGGCGGGTCCCCCTGGATCGGGCCGACCTCGGGCTTGTCCATGACATTCTCCTTCGGTTTCGTCTCGGGCCCTGCCATGCAATCACAGCCCGTGCCGGGCAAATCCGGCGCATCCGGCCGGCGTGTGGTGAACGACTCGGGCCCGATCTTCGTATCCCTGCCCGGAGCGCCACCGATGCCCCCAGGGAGAACCATCATGATCATCCGTCGTCTCGCCGCCGTGGCCGGCGCCGTCACCGTCGCCGGGCTGCTTCCCGCGCTGCCCGCCGAGGCGCACGGAGCGCCGGTCACGCCGGTCAGCCGCACCGCCGCCTGCGCGCAGGGCGGCAGCGACACCGGCGCGGCGGCCTGCAAGGCGGCGCGGACGGCGAGCGGCGGGACGCTGGGCCCCTTCGACAACCTGCGGGTGCCGGGCGTCGGCGGCAACGATCGCCGAGCGGTGCCGGACGGGAAGCTGTGCAGCGGCGGCCTGGACGCCTACCGGGGGCTCGACCTGCCCCGCGACGACTTCCCGTCGACCTCGGTGGCAGGCGGCAAGACGCTGCGGATCAGATACCGGGCGACGATCCCGCACACCGGCTCCTTCCGGGTCTATCTCACCGGTACGGGGTACCACCCCGGCGAGAGGCTGGCCTGGTCCGACCTGGGCAGCAAGCCGCTGCTCGACATCGTGGACCCGCCGCTGCGTGACGGCGCCTACACGATGAGCGTGAAGCTGCCGCAGCGCACCGGCCGGCAGATTCTCTACATCGTCTGGGAGACCTCCAGCACGCCGGACACGTACTACTCGTGCTCCGACCTCGCCTTCCCGGCGGCCGCCTCGCCGGCCGCCACCCGCACGGTCCCGGCGAAGGCCAAGCCCGTCGTCACGGCGTCGTCGAAGTCGCCGGCCGAGCGGCCGACCACGAGCGCCGCCGCCGTGCCCGCGACGACCACCGCCGGCACCACCGAGCCGCCCCAGGCCCGGCTGACCCCGGTCGGTGAGCAGAGCAACGTCACGCTGGGTCACTCGATCATCGCGGGCGCGGTCGTGCTCGGCGTCGGAGCCGTCCTGTGGGCGGTCGCCGGCGGGATCCTGCGCCGCCGCCGCGGGAACTGACAAAGCCTCCGGACCCCTTGAACCGCAGGGGTTGCGCCCCACGTACTGATGGTCGTCGACGCCGCAAGACCCTCCCGTTGCCTCCTCGCACGACGAAAGGTCGAGCATGAGCGACCTGTACGCGTTCGTCAGCCCCGACGACCCGGACACCGTGACGATCATCGCGAACTACGCGCCGGTGCGGGTGCCGGCCGGCGGCCCCGACTTCTCCGAGTTCGGCGACGACGTGCTGTACGAGATCCACATCGACGCGAACGGCGACGCCCGGCCGGACCTGACGTACCAGTTCCGGTTCCGCACCGAGCTGCGCGACGACCGCACGTTGCTCTACCACACCGGCCCGATCGAGTCGCTGGACAGCGGGAACTGGAACCGGCGGCAGTTCTACTCGGTGACGAAGGTGGACGCGCACGGCAAGAGCACCGTGCTCGCCCGGGAGCTGCCCTGCCCCCCGTGCAACGTCGGCCCGCTGTCCGTCCCCGGCTACGACCGGCTCGCCGCCGACGCGGTCGTCCCGCTCGCGACCGGCGAGAAGGTGTTCGCCGGGCAGCGCGCCGACGCTGTCTTCGCCGACCCGGGCGCGCTGTGCCCGTTCCTCGGCGCGGACCCGGCCGGGCGGAGCTGGGCCGGCGAGGCGGTCGACGCCACCGGCCGGCGCAACGTGCACTCGATCGCGGTGCAGGTGCCGCTGCACCAGGTGCGCCGCGACGGCGGCAGGAAGGTCCGCGGCCGCGACCCGGGCGCGGTGATCGGCGTGTGGACCTCGGCGAGCCGCCGCCAGGTGCAGGTGTGCGGCGGCGGCGGCAAGGACGGCGACGTCGTGGTCGGCCCGCACGTGCAGGTGTCGCGGCTGGGCAATCCGCTGGTCAGCGACATCATCGTGCCGGCGGCGGAGCGGGACCGGTGGAACGCGCTGCCGCCGGCCGAGGACAAGCGGTTCGCGCAGTTCGTCGAGAGACCCGAGCTGGCCGGGCTGCTGCCGGTGCTGCATCCGGGCCGGTTCGACAACCTGGCGAGGCTCACCGAGGCCGGCACGGCGCGCGCCGACCTGGTCGCGATCCTGCTCACCGGCATCCCGGAGGGGCTGATCGACGACTTCCAGAACTGCACCGGCGACACCCAGGCCGACATGCTGCGGCTGAACACCGCGGTGCCGCCGGCCCGGGAGCCGGACAGCCTCGGCCTGCTCGGCGGCGACCTGGCCGGCTTCCCGAACGGCCGGCGCATCACCGACGACGTGGTGTCGATCTCGCTGCGGGCGATCGCCGGCGCCACGATGCCGCTGGTCGACGAGACGTTCCGGCCGGACGACGCCGCCGTGGCGGCCCCGCCGGGACCGGGCATCAAGGACGTGCGCCCGGCGCTGCTGACGGAATTCCCCTATCTGGGTACGCCGTACGACGCCGCGGTGAGTGACGACCCGCAGCGCGGAGCCGCCGCGGCCTGACGACCGGTCTAGGGTGGACGTCATGGCTGGCGGCCCCCTTCCCGAACCGCCGCTCCACGTCGCTCTGCACACGACGGACGTGGACGAGGCACGGGCGTTCTGCCGCCAGATGTTCTACGGCCCGCTCAAGGTGAACCCGGTCGGTGACCGGTCCGGCTTCTCCTTCAGCGGCGAGGTGGTGATGCTCGGCCCGATCACGGTCGGCGAGATCAGTTACGGCAGCGACGTGCACGTGGCGATCGCCGACCTGGAGACCTCGTACCACGTGCTCGCCCCGATCGCCGGCACGATGCGGTCAAGGCACCGCGGCACGGTGGTGACCGCCGACCCCAGCCTGGCCGCCGTGTACCGGCCGGTGGGCGACATCGACCTGGACTGGCCCGGCGACTGCCGGCTGCTCAGCGTCAAAGTGGAGCGGGCCGCGCTGGAACGGGAGCTGGACGCCGCCCTGGACCAGCGGGTGGTGACGCCGCTGCTGCTGGGCGCCAGTTTCGACCTGGCCGACGGCCCGGGCCGTACGTGGGCCGCCCTGGTCCGGCTTCTGCACGCCGAGCTGCGGGAGAAGGACGGGCTGGCCGCGCAGCCCCGGATGGCGGCCCGGTGGCGTGACATGGTCGTCAGCGGGCTCGCGCTGACCGTGGAGCACCCGTACGGCGACGAGCCGGCCGGGATGCGCGGGCCGCGCCGGCCCCGCACGGTCAAGCGCGCGCTGGACGCCATGCACGCCGAGCCGTGGCGACCGTTCACCGCGACCGACCTCGCCGCGATCTCCGGGGTGGGCGTGCGGGTGCTGCAGGAGTCGTTCCGGCAGCACGTGGGCATGTCCCCGCTGACCTATCTGCGCCGCATCCGGCTCGACGGGGTGCACGCCGAGCTGTCCCGGGGCGACCCGTGGCAGGTCAGCGTCAGCGAGGTCGCCTACCGGTGGGGCTTCACCCACCTGGGCCGCTTCGCCGGCGCGTACCGGGCCCGGTACGGCGAGGCGCCGTCCAGGACCCTGCGCGAGCGGCGGTGAGCGAGGAGCGCGTTGCCGCGTTGATGAGTTCGGACTTCGATCGCCGCCGGCGAAGCCGTCGTCGGACGCAGTTCGGACTCATCAACCTGAAGCGGCGCACGCGCGATCGAGCGCATTGCCAGAGCCCTACAGCTCGACCTGCTGGCCCTTGCCGACGACCACGATGCCGTTGTCGGAGACCGTGTAGAGCTTGCGGTCGCGGTCCAGGTCGACGCCGATCTGCGCGCCCTCCGGGATCACCACGTTCTTGTCGATGATCGCGTTGCGGACGATGGCGCGCCGGCCCACCTGCACGCCCTCCATCAGCACCGCGCCCTCGACGTGCGCCCACGAGTTGACCCGCACGTTCGGCGAGATGACCGAGCGCTCGACCAGCGAGCCGGACACCACCACACCGGGGGAGATCATCGACTCGATCGCGCGGCCCTGCCGGTCGTCGTAGCTGTGCACGAACTTCGCCGGCGGCCACGAGCCGTAGTTGGTGAAGATCGGCCAGTCGAGGTTGTAGAGATTGAAGATCGGCAGCGTGGCGATGAGGTCCATGTGGGCCTCGTAGAAGGAGTCCAGCGTCCCCACGTCCCGCCAGTAGCCGCGGTCGCGGTCGGTGCTGCCGGGCACGTCGTTCTCCCGGAAGTCGTAGACGTTGGCCTCGCCGCGCTCGACCAGCATCGGGATGATGTTGCCGCCCATGTCGTGCTTGCTGTCCGGGTCCTGCGCGTCGGCGGACACGGCATCGACCAGCGCGCGGGTGGTGAAGACGTAGTTGCCCATCGACGCGTAGATCTCGTCCGGCGCGTCCGGCAGCCCGTCCACCTGGGTGGGCTTCTCCCGGAAGGCGCGGATCTTCTTGCCGTCCTCGCCGACGTCGATGACGCCGAACTGGTCGGACATGGACTTCGGCTGCCGGATGCCGGCCACGGTGACCGCGGCGCCCGAGGCGATGTGGTCGTTGACCATCTGCTTCGGGTCCATCCGGTAGATGTGGTCGGCGCCGAACACGATGACGTAGTCGGGCGACTCGTCGCGGATGAGGTTGAGGCTCTGGTAGATCGCGTCGGCGGACCCGGCGAACCAGCGCGGCCCGAGCCGCTGCTGGGCGGGCACCGGGGTCACGTAGTTGCCGAGCAGCGTCGACATCCGCCACGTCTTGGAGATGTGCCGGTCGAGGGAGTGCGACTTGTACTGGGTCAGCACGACGATCTTCAGATAGCCGCCGTTGGCCAGATTCGACAGCACGAAGTCGATCATGCGGTAGATGCCGCCGAACGGAACTCCGGGCTTGGCCCGGTCGGCCGTCAGCGGCATCAGGCGCTTGCCCTCACCGCCGGCCAGAACGATTGCAAGCACCTTGACAGCCATGGAAGGACGCTAACTTTCCGCCGACGGTAACGCCAGCCGAAGGGCGCAACTGGCCGTGCGCGTAGCGGCGTGGCGAAGGATACCTGATCTTGCGCGGTGCCGCGCCGCGTCCGCGCCCAGCCGATAGGCTCAGGCCGTGGCCGACAAAACATCACTGCGGGTGGATCTGTTCACCCGGGAGTACCCGCCGGAGGTCTACGGCGGAGCGGGCGTGCACGTGGAGTATCTGGCGCGCGACCTGCGCCCGCTGACCGACGTCCGGGTGCACTGCTTCGGCGCGCCGCGCGACGAGCCGGGCGTGACCGCGTACCCGGAGCCGGCCGAGCTGGCCGGGGCGAACGCGGCGTTGCGCACCATGGGCGTCGACCTGGCGATGGCGGCCGGCGCCGAGGGCACCGACATCGTGCACAGTCACACCTGGTACGCCAACCTCGCCGGGCACACCGCGAAGCTGCTGCACGGCGTCCCGCACGTGGTGACCACGCACAGCCTGGAGCCGCTGCGCCCGTGGAAGGCCGAACAGCTCGGCGGCGGCTACGCGCTGTCCTCGTTCTGCGAGCGCACCGCCATCGAGAACGCCGACGCGATCATCGCGGTCTCCGGCGGCATGCGGCGCGACGTGCTGACCGCGTACCCGTCGGTCGACCCGCAGAAGATCCGGGTGGTCTACAACGGCATCGACACCGAGCAGTACCAGCCCGATCCCCGTACGGACGTGGTCGAGCGCCTCGGCATCGACCCGGACCGCCCGAGCGTCGTCTTCGTCGGCCGCATCACCCGCCAGAAGGGCCTGCCGTACCTGATGCGGGCCTGCCGCGAGCTGCCCGCCGACGTGCAGATCGTGCTGCTGGCCGGCGCACCCGACACCAAGGAGATCGCCGCCGAGGTGGAGGGCCTGGCCGCCGAGCTGAGCGCGCAGCGCGGCGCGCGAGGCGTGATCTGGGTGCAGGAGATGCTGCCCAAGCACGAGGTGGTGCAGGTCCTCACGCACGCCACCGTCTTCGTCTGCCCGTCCGTCTACGAGCCGATGGGCATCGTGAACCTGGAGGCGATGGCCTGCGAGACGGCCGTGGTCGCCACCGCCACCGGCGGCATCCCGGAGGTGGTCGCCGACGGCGAGACCGGCGTGCTGGTGCCGATCGAGCAGGTGCAGGACGGCAGCGGGACGCCGGTGGACCCGGAGAAGTTCGTGGCCGACTTCGCCGCGGCCATGAACGGCCTGCTCGCCGACCCGGCCCGGGCCAAGGCGATGGGGCTGGCCGGCCGGCGCCGCGCGGTGGAGAAGTTCAGCTGGTCGCGGATCGCCGAGGACACCCTCGCGGTCTACCGCTCGGTGCTCTGACGCCGGGCCAGGATGTCACGGGCGACGGCCCGGCCACTGAGCCAGGCCGTCTGCACGCGCGGCCGGCCGAACGCGTCCCCGGCCAGATACACGTTGTCCTCGCGGGCGAACAGGCCGTGCCCCGGGCGCGGCTGCGCGTACCGCCAGCGGACCAGCTCCACCTCCGGCTTCGCGCCGATGCCCAGCACCTCGCCGACCGCCTCGGCGAGCAGCCGCGCCGGGTCGTCGTCGGAGTGGCCGGCGGCGAACCCGGCAGTGGAGTGAGCGACCAGCACCGGCGCCAGGTCCCCGCGCCGGTCGCCGTCGTCGAAGACGGTCGCGAGCACCGGGTGGTCGTTGACGAACACGCCGGCGAACCGGGGCCACGACCGCTCGCCGTACGAAAGCACCGCGGTGAGCGCCGGGGACCAGGACTGCTCCCGCGCGGCCGCCAGGTCGGTGATCTCGAGGGCCTCGGGGCCCGGCATCGCCAGCACGACCGCGTCGGCGGTGGCCAGTTCGGACAGGCCGCCGACCGGCGAGTGGTACTCCACGCGCAGCTCGCGAGCCAGGTCGGCGGCGAGGCTGCGCAGCCCGCCCGGCGCCCCCCAGCGCATCGGCGCGCTGCCGTGCTGCCCCCGGAACGTGTCCGTCCACGGCCGGGCCAGCCCGTCGATCCGCCAGGTCTGCAGCCGGCCCATGAACGCCGGGTCGTCCGCGGTCACGTACTGGGCGCCGACGTCCACCGGCCGGTCGCCGCGCCGCAGCGTCGCCAACCGGCCGCCGGCGTCGCCGGACCGTTCCAGGACCCGCACCGGCACCCCGGCATCGACCAGCTCACGAGCGCACGCCAGGCCGGCGATCCCGGCCCCCACCACCACGACAGTCACGCTCGTCCACTCTACGGATGCCCGGATCGGTCGGCCGGCAGGGCACACTGGTGGCCATGCTCCGCCCACCGGTGAGACTCACGCTCGTGCTCGTCGCGGTTCTGTTCGCGGTGGCCGTCCTGGGCCTCGGCCTGTTGCGGGCCGCCACCTACGACCCGCCGCCGCCGGCCCCGGCCCCGGCCTCGGCCCCGGCCGCCGTCGTGCCGGCCGGGGGCCAGACCGGCCGCTGCGGTGACGTGCCGGTGCAGGCGACCCGCCAGCTGCGTGGGATGTGGCTGACCACGGTCATGAACATCGACTTCCCGAGCCGGCCGGGACTGACCCAGGCCCAGGTGAAGGCGGACTACCTGCGGTGGCTCGACCTGGCCGTGGCGCAGCGGCACAATGCGATCTTCGTCCACGTGCGCCCCAGCGGGGACGCGTTCTGGCCCTCGGCGTACGCGCCTTGGTCGGAATGGCTCACCGGCAGGCGCGACGGCAGGTCGCCGGGCTGGGACCCGATGGCCTTCATGGTCGCCGAGGCGCACGCCCGCAACCTGGAGTTCCACGCCTGGTTCAACCCTTACCGCGGCACCCAGCCGGGACCGGACGGGCCGGGCGCCGACTTCGGCAAGCTCGCGCCGAACCATCCGCTGCTGCGGCACCGCGACTGGGCGATCGCCTACCCGGCGGGCCGGACCGCGCGGCTCTACTTCGACCCGGGCAACCCGGCGGCCCGCGCGTTCGTCGAGGACGCGATGCTCGAGGCGGTCCGCAAGTACGACATCGACGGCGTGCACTTCGACGACTTCTTTTACCCGTACCCCGAGGCCGGGCAGGACTTCCCGGACGACGCCAGCTTCGCCCGCTACGGCAAGGGCACGCCGCGCGCGCAGTGGCGGCGGGACAACGTGGACACCCTGGTCCGCGAGATGCACGACCGGATCCGCGCGCTCAAGCCCTGGGTGAAGTTCGGGATCAGCCCGTTCGGCATCTGGCGCAACCAGGCCACCGACCCGAAGGGTTCGCCCAGCAACGGCCTGCAGGCGTACGACGACATCTACGCCGACACCCGCAAGTGGGTCCTGCGGGGCTGGCTCGACTACATCGTGCCGCAGCTGTACTGGCAGATCGGCTTCGCCAAGGCCGACTACGCGAAGCTCCTGCCCTGGTGGACGAACCTGGTGAAGGGCACCGGCGTGCAGTTGTGGATCGGCCAGGGCGACTACCGGGTGGGGGAGAAGGGCGCCTGGAGCGACCCGGCGCAGATCGACAAGCAGCTCACCCTCAACGAGCGGTACGGCGTGCAGGGCCAGGTGCACTTCAGCGCCAAGCAGCTGCGCGACGACCGGCTCGGCGCGGTCACCCGGTACCGCGACCACCACTACGCGAAACCCGCGCTGGTGCCGCCGATGAAGCAGCTGCCCGCGGCCCCGCCGGGCGCGCCGAAGCTGACCGCGGCGGCCCGCGACGACGGCGGCCGGCTGCGCTTCACCACCGCCGAGGGCACCGGGCCGAAGGCGGTGAGCTGGGCGCTCTACAAGGTGACCGGCACGGTGGCGGTGCTGGTGAACACCGGCCGCACCGGCAGCGAGGTCACCGACCCGGCGCCCGGCAGCGGGCCGGGCACCTACTGCCTGAGCGGCCTGGACCGCTCCGGCAACGAGGGACCGATCAGCGACCCGCTCACCCGGTGACCTTGCCGTCGGTCACTTCCAGGTGCCGGGTGGTGGCCACCGCTTCCAGCATCCGCCGGTCGTGGGTGACCAGCAGCAGCGTCCCCCGATAGGTGGCCAGGGCCGACTCCAGCTGCTCGATGGCGGCCAGGTCCAGGTGGTTCGTCGGCTCGTCGAGGACCAGCAGGTTCACCCCGCGCGCCTGCAGCAGGGCCAGCGCCGCCCGGGTGCGCTCACCCGGCGACAGCGTGCCCGCCGGGCGCAGCACGTGCTGGGCCCGCAGCCCGAACTTGGCCAGCAGCGTGCGCACGTCCGCGTCGCTCATCGCCGGCACCGCCGCGCCGAACGCCGCCGCCAGGGGCTCGTCGCCCAGGAACAGCCCGCGCGCCTGGTCGACCTCGCCGACCACCACACCCGGCCCGAGCGCCGCCGTCCCCGACTCCAGCGGCAGCCGGCCGAGCAGGGCGGCCAGCAGCGTCGACTTGCCCGAGCCGTTCGCCCCGGTGATCGCGACCCGGTCCGCCCAGTCGATCTGCAGAGTCACCGGGCCCAGCACGAAGCCGCCGCGGCGCACCACCGCGTCGCGCAGCGAGGCCACCACCGCGCCGGCCCGGGGTGCCGCGGCGATCTCCATCCGCAGCTCCCACTCCTTGCGCGGCTCCTCGACCACCTCGAGGCGCTCGATCAGCCGTTCCGTCTGCCGTGCCTTGGCCGCCTGCTTCTCGCTGGACTCGCGGCGGAACGCCTTGACGATCTTGTCCGGGTCGGTGGCCTTGCGGCGGGCGTTGCGCACCCCCTTCTCCATCCAGGAGCGCTGGGTGCGGGCGCGTTCGAGCAGCTCGTCCTTCTTCTCGGCGTACTGGTCGAACTCCTCGCGCGCGTGCCGCCGGGCCCGCTCGCGCTCCTGCAGGTACGCCGCGTAACCGCCGCCGTACAGGTTCACCTGCTGCTGCGCGAGATCAAGTTCGAGGACCTTGGTGACCGTACGGGTGAGGAACTCCCGATCATGGCTGACGAGCACGGTCCCGGCCCGCAACCCGGACACGAACTCCTCGAGCCGGCGCAGCCCGTCCAGGTCCAGGTCGTTGGTCGGCTCGTCGAGCAGGAAGATGTCGTACCGGCTGAGCAGCAGCGACGCCATCTGCGCCCGGGCCGCCTGACCACCCGACAGCGCCGTCATCGGATGGTCCAGCGCGACGCCGAGGCCCAGCTCCGCGGCGATCTGCCCGGACCGTTCCTCCAGGTCCGCGCCGCCCAGGTCCAGCCAGCGTTCCAGGGCGCTGCCGTACGCCTCGTCGGCACCGGCCCGCCCCTGCGCCAGGGCCTGGGCCGCCTCGTCCATCGCGGCCTGCGCCGGCCCGACGCCGGTGCGCCGGGCCAGGAAATCCCGGACCGTCTCACCGGCGCGGCGTTCCCGTTCCTGCGGCAGATACCCCACCGTGGCGGTGGGCGGAGTCAGCGCCACGGCGCCGCTCTCCACCGGGCTGAGGCCGGCGAGCGTGCGCAGCAGCGTCGTCTTGCCGGCGCCGTTCACCCCGACCAGGCCGATCACGTCGCCCGGCGCGACCACCAGGTCGAGGGCGCTGAACAGGTGGCGGTCGCCGTGCCCGGCGGCGAGGTCCCGGGCGATCATCGTGGCACTCATCTCGCCGCTGATTTTATGGGCCGCCTCAACCGGTTATCGGCACCGCCGTCCCGGTGACCCGCACCCCCTGCTCACCGGGGACCAGGGTGACCGTGATCCGGCTGGGCCGGCCCAGGTCGTCGCCCTGGCTCAGGGTGATCACCGCGTCGTCCTCGACCAGCCACATGTCGCGCAGGTAGGCGCCGAACGCCGCCGCGGCCGCGCCGGTCGCCGGATCCTCGTAGACGCCGCCCACCGGGAACGGGTCGCGCACGTCGAAGGCGTCGTCCGCGGTGCGGAACACCAGCTGCACGGTGGTCCAGCCGTGCGTCTCCATCAGCGCCTTGAGCGCGGGCACGTCGTAGTCCAGGTCGGCCAGGCGTTTGCGGCTCGCCGCCGCGATGATCGGGTGGTACGCCCCGGCGTAGGCGACCCGCGGCGGCAGCGACGCGTCGAGGTCGAACTCGCTCCAGCGCAGCGCCCGCAGCAGGTCGGTCAGGCCGTCCTCGGCGAGATCCTCGGTGCGGGCGTCGACGCTGGTCAGCGTGGCCTGCCCGTGGTGCACGGTGACCGGCACCTCGCCGGCGTTGGTCAGGAACAGGTGATCGCCGTCGCCGAGCGCGACCGCCGTGGCGACCGTGGCGTGACCGCAGAAGGGCACCTCGGCGAGCGGGCTGAAATACCGCACGCGCAGCGACTGCGCCCGCTCGGTGACGAACGCCGTCTCGGAATAGCCGACCTCCGCCGCGATGGCCAGCATCCGCTCGTCGCTCAGGCCGGCCGCGTCCAGCACCACCCCGGCCGGGTTGCCGCCGCGCGGGTCCTCGCTGAACGCGGCGTACCGCAGGATTTCCGTCATCCCGTCAGCCTGCCCCGGAGCCGGGCGCGGGGGAACTGCGTCGTGGCTCACAACGTCGCCGGTGCATGTCCGGGTCACGACGCCGGAGTAGCGTTCGAGCGGTGACAGACGCACCAACAGCGATCACACCCACCCCACCCGACCACCTGCCCCGCACCCTGGGCGAGCTGCGGGCCTCCGGCCACCGGTTCCGCACCGTCAAGCAGGAGCTGCGCGACAACCTGCTCGACCGGCTGCGCACCGGCGCGCCGCGCTTCCCCGGCATCGTGGGCTACGACGACACGGTGCTGCCCGAGGTCGAGCGGGCCCTGCTCGCCGGCCACGACATGGTCCTGCTCGGCGAGCGCGGCCAGGGCAAGACCCGGCTCATCCGGGGCCTGGTCGACCTGCTCGACGAGTGGACGCCGTACATCGCCGGCTCCGAGCTGCGCGAACACCCGTACCACCCGCTCACCCCGGCCTCGCGCCGGCTGGCCGGCGAGACCGGCGACCTGCTGCCGATCGCCTGGCTGCACCGCGGCGAGCGGTACGGCGAGAAGCTGGCCACACCGGACACCAGCGTCGGCGACCTGATCGGCGACGTCGACCCGATCAAGGTGGCCGAGGGCCGCGCCCTGGGCGACCCGGAGACCATCCACTTCGGCCTGGTGCCGCGCACCAACCGCGGCATCTTCGCGGTCAACGAGCTGCCCGACCTGGCCGAGCGCATCCAGGTGTCGCTGCTCAACGTGCTCGAGGAGCGCGACATCCAGGT
>NZ_CAKUCL010000189.1 GCF_934643405.1 uncultured Actinoplanes sp. | reverse complement strand
CGTGGGCGGGACTCCGGCCCACGAGCGTCGACGCCCTGGCCGGTTAGCGCGAATCCCTATCCGCATTGCGAGGCGAAGACGTCACAGCCGGCCCGGCTCGGGTGGACCCGCGCGGTGCAGGCGGGGGCGGCTGCTGCCGTCGACGGGCGACGCTTCGGACGTAACTTTGCAAATGGCGATGCACGACCTGGCGGTCTTGGCGTGGGACAGCCCGGTGTGGCGTGAGGAGATGGCGTTGCAGGGAGCCGGGCGAGCGCCACGGGCGCCCTTCGTACGCCGTACCGAGAATGCCGTTGAATTAGGCGATTTCTTTGGTTCGCCGGTGGCGAGCATATAGAGCCAAACCAATGGCCGCGGTCACGCCGACGCCTAAAGCTGCTGCTACCGGTACGGCCGGGCGGTCGCGCAAGCGGCGGCTCAACGGGATCGGGTGGCGGAACGCGAGGATGGGCCAGCCGCGTTCGGTGGCGAAACGGCGCAACGTGCGATCCGGGTTGACCGCGCTGGGATGGCCGACTGCCTCCAGCAACGGCAAGTCGCTGCTGGAGTCGGAATACGCATAGCATTCAGCCAGGTCATAACCGCGAACGGCGGCCATTTCCCGCACGCCGGCCGCTTTGCTGGGGCCTGCGGCATAAAACTCGACCTCGCCGCTGTATCGGCCGTCGACGATGCCCATTCGCGTTGCGATTACGTCGGTGATGCCGAGGAGGGCGCCGATGGGCCGCACCATTTCGTCGCCCGACGCGGAGACCAGCACGACGTCCCGGCCGGCCGCCTGATGTTCGGCGATCAAGGCCGCTGCCTCGGCATACACGTATGGATTGATGAGTTCCTCGAGCGTTTCGGTAACAATCTGCTGCACCTGATCGACCCGCCACCCTTGGCAAAGAGCGGCCAGATAGTCGCGGGTGCGGGCCATCGCTTGTTCGTCGGTGCCGCCGCCGAGCCGGAACATCAGTTGTGCGTAAGCGGACTTGACCACATCCCGGCGGCTTATCAGGCCGTCACGATAGAAGGGCCGTCCGAAGGCCAGCGCACTGGACTTGGCGATGACGGTCTTGTCGAGGTCGAAAAACGCGGCGCTCGGGCCCACGGACCGGAAGTGTAGCCGTAAGGGGCTCGGCGACGGTGTCCGCGGCGCGGCGGTTCGGGCATGCGGTGACGCGCTGTGAAATCGGGCAGACGGGCAGGTCCATCCCAGCGTGCCACAATCGGTACTCGACGGCAGTCCTCCCGTGGTGCATGCTTGTGGTTGTTGCGATCGGGATTCACGTTGTGACGGTCGCGTTCTGCTACTACGACCCTCGGTGGTTGCGCCCCCCGCGATCACCGAGCCGATTCGGCTCGACCCCCCCGGAGCCGAATCCTCGGACGACCCCCGTCTCCCCCGACGGGGGTCGTTCCCTATGCGCCCGTTGCTTCCGCGCGCTCGGAGTCTTCCTCGGCCGCCTCGCCCAAGCCGAACAAGTCGGTCAAGCCGGTCACCATGAGGACGCGACGGAAGTTCCACGTCGGGTTGGTCACCACAAACCGGACACCCGCGTCGGAGGCGGCACGATACCCCTCGATCAAGGCGCCGAGCCCGGTCGAATCAATGAAGCTCGCCCCTCGAAGATCAACTTGGACGGTCGACGGCGATCCTTCCAGAACCGCATCCCGTACGCAGTCGGCGAGTTCGTCGGCATTCGCGAAGTCGATCTCGCCCTGCACGGTCACCGTGGCTGTGCCGTCATCGGCGAGTGTGCGTCGAATCGAACTGTGCATGCCAACCCCATAGCTCCGTGTCGGCACCAACATACCCAACACCGGTCGCCTCCACCTTCCGAGCGTGTGACGTGCGGGCGAGCTTACGTCCGTTCCGCCCGCTTCGGGTAGGTCGCACATAGCACATCAGCCCGTCGTGTGCGGGTTATCCACAGCCTCACGGTTATCCACAGCTTCGGAATCTCCAGGTCGCGGCCCGGGTGCGGGCCTCGCCAAGGTGGGCGCCTCACCCGCCCTGCCCGCGTTGGAGATCCACAATGGCCCTTCCGCTCGTCGTGACCGCCGATCCCGATCTGCTGGACGATCTGCTCCGGCTGGCCGCCGCCGGCGGCACCGAGGTCGACGTCGCGCCCGATCTCGCGGCGGCCCGGCCGCGATATCCGCAGGCGCCGCTCGTCATGGTCGGCGTCGACCAGATCGCCGCGTGCCTGCGGGCACGACTGCCCCGTCGGTCCCGCGTCGTTCTCGCGGGTCGCGGTGACCTGCCCCGGCCGGTGTGGGACGCGGCCAGACGACTCGGCATGGAACACGTCGTCACCCTGCCCACCGCGGAGGCGTGGGTGGTCGACCGGTTCGCGGAACGGCCCCCCGCCACCAAGGCGGGGCGGGTCCTCGCCGTGATCGGCGGCCGCGGGGGTGCGGGCGCAAGCATCCTGGCCAGCGGGCTGGCGATCACCGCGGTCATGGCCCGGCATCGCACGCTGCTGATCGACGCCGACCCGCTCGGCGGCGGGCTCGACCTCGTCCTCGGCTGGGAGAACGTCGACGGTCTGCGCTGGTCCTCCCTGGCCCGGGCCGGAAGCCAGGCGAAACCCGGTCCGCTGCTCGATTCCCTGCCGCACCGCGGTGATCTGGTGCTGCTGTCGTTCTCCCGCGACCAGGGCGCCTTCGTGCCGTCCGACGCGATGGCCGCGACTCTCGACGCCGGCCGCCGAGGGCGCGACGTGATCATCGTCGACCTGCCCCGGCACCTGGACGACGCCTCGGTGCTGGCGTTGCAGGAGGCCGACCGGGCGGTTCTGATCGTTCCGGCCGAGCTGAGAGCGGCCGCGGCGGCGTCCAAGGTCGTCCGGATGATCCGGACCCATCGCTCCGATCTCTCCCTGGTCGTGCGCGGGCCGGCCCCCGGCAAGCTGAGGGCGCGCGAGGTCGCCAAGGCGCTGCGCCTGCCGCTGGCCGGCACGCTGCGCCCCGAACCGGCGCTGTGTCAGGCGATCGAACGAGGCGACGCACCGATTCTGGACGGCCGGGGTTCGCTCGCGGTCCTGTGCCGGCGGCTGCTCAACGACCTGTTCAGCGGTGAGCGACCGGCGGTGGCGGCATGACCGGGTACGAGGCGGTGGTGGGCCGGGTCCGGCAGCAGTTCGCGGCCGATCGGGTCGAGGCAACACCGGCCGCGGTCGTACGGGCGGTGCGCCGCGAGACGAACACGGCGGCGCTGCCGGACCGGACCGTTCTGCGGCTCGCCGACCGCGTGCACGATCAGCTGGTCGGCGCCGGTCCGCTCGCGCCGCTGCTGGCCGACCAGGAGGTCACCGACGTCCTGGTCAACGGCGTCGACGTGTGGGTGGACCGGGGTGCCGGGCTGCGCCGGGTGCCGATCACGCTGCGGGACGCCGACGAGGTACGCCGGCTGGCCCAGCGCCTCGCGGCCGCGTGCGGCCGGCGGCTCGACGACGGGCAGCCGTACGCCGACGCGCGGCTCCCGGACGGCACCCGCCTGCACGCGGTGCTTCCCCCGGTGGCGATCGGCGGGCCGTATCTGTCGCTGCGGACGTTCCGGCAGCGGCCGTTCAGCCTCGGCGACCTGATCGAATGCGGAACGGTCGCCTCGACCGTGGCGCCGGTGCTGGCCGCGATCGTGCGGGCCCGCCTGGCGTACCTGGTCACCGGCGGCACCGGCAGTGGCAAGACGACCCTGCTCGCCACGCTGCTCGGGATGGTCCCGCCGACCGAGCGGATCGTGCTGGTCGAGGATGCCGGCGAGCTGCGCCCGGTACACCCGCACGTGGTGGGCCTGCAGGCGCGGACGGCCAATGTGGAGGGTGCCGGCGCGATCGGTTTGACCGACCTGGTCCGGCAGGCGTTGCGGATGCGTCCCGACCGGCTGGTCGTGGGCGAGTGCCGCGGCGCCGAGGTGGTCGATCTTCTGGGCGCCCTGAACACCGGGCACGACGGCGGTGCCGGGACGCTGCACGCCAACGCGCCGACCGACGTGCCGGCCCGCCTGGAGGCGCTCGGCCTGCTGGGCGGACTTCCGCGGGCGGCGCTGCACGCCCAGGTGGTGGCGGCGTTGCAGGTCGTGCTTCAGATGCGACGTACGGACCGGGGCCGCGTCCTGGAGTCGATCAGCGTGCTGTTGCCGGCCGGCGAGCAGCGCCTGGCCACGGTCGTCCCGGCATGGCAGCGGCTGCGCGGTGCGGGGCCGGGCGCGGCGGCGCTGGCGCGGCTGCTCACGATGCGCGGGGTGGCGCCGCCCGCCGTGCTGGAGCCGCCCGCGGGGGATGCGTCATGACCCTTCATCGAGCGCTGATCATCGCCGTCGTGCTGCTGACGGCTCTCGGCCTGCTGAGCGGGGGACCGGTCGGCGCCTTCGTCGTGGCCGTCTACGCGGCCCTGGGTGCCCGGGCGTTGCTCCGGCGAGCGCAGCGCCGCCGGGACGCGGCAGCGCGAACTCGCACGCTCGACGACCTGTCCGGGCTGGCGGCCGACCTGCGGGCCGGACTGCCGCCGAGGGCCGAAGCGGTCCTGGCGCCGGCCGACCGGGTGACCCGCCTGACCTCGTCGGTGTGGCGGCTGGCCGAGCGGACCGGAGCGCCGGCCGCCGACCTGGTCGAGCGGATCGAGGCGGACGCCCGCGATGCCGACCGCGCCCGAGCCGCGGCCATGTCCCAGGCGGCCGGGGTCCACGCCACCGGGATGCTGCTGGCGCTGCTGCCCGCGGCCGGCATCGGGCTCGGCATGGCGATGGGCCTGCATCCGCTGGACAAGCTGCTGCACACGCCCATCGGGTCGGCATGTGCGGTCGCCGCGGTGCTCCTGCAGTGGGGTGGGCTGGCCATGACCGAGCGGCTGACAGGGGCGGTGATGGACTGATGGACCGGTGCGTGCTGATCGCGTTCCTCAACTCCCGCGAGCCGGAGCGGCTGCCGCTGCTGCCCTGCTGCGTGGCCGCCCTGATCCGGCGGCTGCCGGCGCCGGCCGACGACCGGCTGCCGGCCTGCGTGGCGCTGCGCGAACTGGAGCCGGTGCGGTGACCGTCGCCCTGCTGGTCGCGGCGGCACTGGTGCTCGCGTTGCCCGGGCGGCGTGGGGCCCGGCGCCGGCTCGCGAAGCTTCATCCGGCCGACGGCGAGGCCCGGACGCGGCTGCTGCTCACGGTCGCCGTCGGGCTGGCAATCACCGTCGTGCTCGGGAGCTGGTGGGGTGCGGTGCTCGGGGCGGCGGCCGGGCTGGGTGCCTTCCGGCTGCTCAAGCGCCGCGAGCCCGAACCGCAGCGGCGGGAACGGCTGGCCGCGGCCGCCGATCTGCCGCTGGGCGCGGACCTGTTGGCGGCGGCGCTGCGGGCCGGCGCCCCGGTGGACCGGGCGGCGGTCGAGGTGGCCGAGGCGCTGGGCGGCCCGCTCGGCGAGCGCCTGGACCGGACCGGGCGGCTGCTGCGGCTCGGCGCGGAACCGGCTGAGGCGTGGGGCCACCTCACCGACGTGGCCGGAGCGGACCGGCTGGTGACGGCTGCCGTCCGATCCAGTTCCAGCGGCTCGGCGCTGGCGCGGGCGCTCGGGCGTGTCTCGGACGACCTGCGCGCCGACCGGAGGGTCGCGGCCGAGGCGGCGGCCCAGCGGGTGAACGTGCTGATCGTGCTGCCGCTGGGTCTGTGCTTCCTGCCGGCATTCGTGCTGGCCGGGCTCGTCCCAGTGGTGATGTCGGTGCTGGCCGGCGTCCTTTGATCTACGGCGGCCGCAGGGGCGGCGCTGCCGGACCACAACAGAAGGAGAATCACGTGCGCAAACTGTTCGCGAACTACGCCCGGCTGCGGACCGAGGCGGCCGACGCGGGGATGACGACCCTGGAGTACGCGATGGGCCTGCTGGCGGCCGCCGCGTTCGCCGGGATCCTCTACAAGGTCGTCACCAGTCCCCACGTGTCGACGGCCCTGGGCGGCGTGATCGACCGGGCGCTGAAGTGACCGGGCACCGGTGGCCCGGCCGCGACCGGGGTTCGTTCACCGTCGAGTTCGCGGTCGGGCTGCCGGTGCTCATGGTGTTGCTGACCACGGCGCTCGGCGCGGTCGCGGCGGTCACCGCCAAGGCGGAATGCGTCGACCGGGCCCGCGACGCGGCGCTGGCGGTGGCGCGCGGGGAGCCCACGCCGCCGGGGGCAGCCGTGGAGATCGGTGCCGAGACGGTGACGGCCCGGGTGACCACGCCGGTGCCGCTCGTGCCGAAGCTGACCGTCCAGGCCACCGCGGTGGCCGCCCGCGAACCGCAGGCGCCGCGATGAGGGAGGGCGATCGGGGCGCGGCCTCGATCCTGCTGCTGGCGATCGGCCTGGTCGTCGTTGCCGCGGGCGTGGGCGGCGCCGCGCTCGCCGCGGCGCTGGTCGGCCGGCATCAAGCCCGTACCGCCGCCGACCTGGGGGCGTTGGCGGGAGCGGGGCTGGCGGTCTACGGCGAGGACGTCGCGTGCGCGCGGGCCGGCCGGCTCGTGGCGGCCAACGGCGGGGAGGTGGCCGGGTGCGAGGTGACCGGCCTGGAGGTCGTGGTGCGGGTGGAGGTGCGGGTGGAGCCGCTGCCGGGGCTGCTCAGGCGGGTGACGGCGGCGGCGCGGGCCGGGCCGGTGTACGCCGTGGCCGGCTGAGCTCGGTCAGGACGACGTCCAGCACCTTGACCGCGCCCGGCTTGTGCAGCGGGTTGTTGCCGTTGCCGCACTTGGGGGACTGGACGCACGAGGGGCAGCCGGCCTCGCAGCCGCAGGCGTCGATCGCCTCCCGGGTGGCCCGCAACCACTCGGCGGCGGTGGCGTACGCGCGCTCGGCGAAGCCGGCCCCGCCCGGATGGCCGTCGTAGACGAAAACGGTCGGCGCCTCGGTGTCGGCGTGGTTGGCGGTGGACAGGCCGCCGATGTCCCAGCGATCGCAGGTGGCGATCAACGGAAGGAGGCCGATCCCGGCATGTTCGGCGGCGTGCAGGGCGCCCGGGAAGTCCGGCGGTTCCACTCCGGCGGCGGCCAGCGCGGCCGGCGAAACCGTGAACCAGACCGCCACCGTGCGCAGGTCACGCACCGGAAGGTCGAGCGGACGCGTGTCGATGATCTCGCCGGAGCCGATGCGGCGGCGCTGGTACGACACCACCTGACTGGTCACCTCGACATCGCCGAGGAAGAGCCCGACCGGACCGGCGTCGACGTAGTCCCGTACGCCCAGGACCGTGAGGTCGACCACCTCGCGGGCGTGCGTGGACCACTCGGGCTCGTGCTGGCGCACCAGGGCGATGGCGTCGTCCAGATCGAGCTCGTCGACCACGAAGGAGACGCCCTGATGCAGGTAGACCGCGCCGGTGTGCAACATCATGTGCGACGAGCCGTGGTCCACCGTGCCGAGCAGCCGCCCGGTGGACGACTCGACGACCGAGACCGGAGCGCCACCGGCCCCGCGCAGGTCGACGTCGGGGCGGCCGGGGTGCGTCCAGTACCAACCGGACGGCCGGCGGCGCAGCGCGCCGGACTCGGTGAGACCCTGCACCGCCTCGCGCGCCGCGTCCCCGCCGAACAGCGACAGGTCGGCCTCGGTGATCGGGGCCTCGGAGGCGGCGCAGCAGAGCTGCGGTCCGAGCACGTACGGGTTGGCCGGGTCGAGCACGGTCACCTCGACCGGGCGGCCGAACAACGCCTCCGGATGGTGCACCAGGTAGGTGTCGAGCGGATCGTCCCGGGCGATCAGCACGGCCAGCGCCTCACCACCGGACCGCCCGGCCCGTCCCGCCTGCTGCCACAGCGACGCCCGGGTGCCGGGGTAGCCGCAGATCAGCACGGCGTCCAGCCCGACCAGGTCGACGCCGAGCTCGAGCGCGTTGGTCGAGGCCAGGCCGAGCAGGTCGCCGGAGAGCAGGGCCCGTTCGATCTCGCGGCGGTCCTCCTTGAGGTATCCGGCGCGGTAGGCGGCCACCCGCGAGCCGAGCCCGGGCACCGCCTCGTCCAACGAGCGCCGAGCCACGGTCGCGACGACCTCCGCGCCCCGCCGCGACCGGACGAACGCCAGCGTGCGGGTGCCGGCGACGACCGCATCGGTGAGCAGGTCGGCGGTCTCCCGCAGGGCCGAGCGGCGGACCTGGGGGAGTTCCGCCTCGGAGATCTTGGACAGGTCCGACACGTCCGGCGGAAGGAGTGGGGGCTCCCAGAGGGCGAAGGTCACCCCGCCGCGCGGCGAAGCGTCCGAGGTCACCGCGGACACCGGCAACCCGGTCAACCGGGAGGCGGCCCCGGCCGGATCGCCGGACGTGGCGGAAGCGAGCACGAATGTCGGCGATCCTCCGTAACGGGCCGCCAACCGTCGCAGCCGGCGGATGACGTGCGCCACGTGCGAGCCGAACACCCCGCGATAGGTGTGGCATTCGTCGATCACCACGTACCTGAGCCGCCGGAGAAACGGCGCCCACCGGTCATGACCAGGAAGGATCCCGTGGTGGAGCATGTCCGGGTTGGTCAGCACGAAGCGCGAGTGCTGCCGGATCCAGTCGCGCTCCTCACGGGACGTGTCACCGTCGTACGTGGCCGGACGCACACCGTCGAGCCCGAGGCGCGCGACGGCCCGCAACTGGTCCGCGGCCAGCGCCTTGGTCGGCGAGAGATACAACGCCGTCGCCCGGGGATCGTCCAGCAACCGGGTGAACACGGGCAGTTGATATGCCAGCGACTTCCCCGAGGCGGTCCCGGTCGCCACCACGACGTGCGAGCCCTCGAACGCGAGTGACGCCGCGGCCGCCTGGTGCTCCCAGGGCGCCTCGATCCCGTGTGCGGCCAGTGACTCCCGCAGGGCCGGCGCCACCCACGACGGCCAGGGAGCCGTGCTGCCGGTGCGCGCGGGCACGCGCTCGACGTGGGTGATCGGCGAGTCCGCCGCCGCGGAGGTGCGGGCCCGGAGCCGATGAAGAAGCGCGGCTGAGCCGAAGGCCGTGGACGTCACGCGATGCACTGTGACACCGGAATGGCCGGAACCTCAAACGGGTACGACCGAGGGTGGCCGCGTCGCCGCATGGGCGGCGATGGTTAGATTCGCTGGGGAGATCGGCTGGGAGTGTCAGCGTGCCCCGCAGGGAGGAGGAGCGATGGAGCTGTCCCTTGCGACTCGGACCGTCGCCGAGCACACCGTGCTCGAGGTGGGTGGCGAGGTCGACGTTTACACCGCTCCGAGGCTGCGGGAACGCCTCGTCGAGCTGGTCGACTCCGGCGCGCGCGACGTGGTGGTCGATCTCGCGGGCGTCGAGTTCCTCGACTCCACCGGTCTGGGTGTGCTGGTCGGAGCGATGAAGCGGCTGCGGCAGGCCAACGGCAGCTTCGGCCTGGTCTGCTCCAAGGAAGCGCTGCTGAAAATCTTCCGCATCACGGCCCTGGACCAGGTGTTCCCGATCTACCCGACGATCGAGGCGGCAACCCAGGACAGCGACGGCAGCGGTCCGAATTCGTGATGGCAACGGTTCGGCTGTCCTTCTCGCCGGCGCCCGTGCACGTTCGCACGGCCCGGTTGGTCGGTGTCGCGGTCGCCCGGCGTGCCGGGGTCGCCGAGGACCTGCTGGACGAGGTCCGCCTGGCGATCGGCGAGGCATGCACCCGCGCGGTCGCGCTGCACAACCAATACGGTCTCCCCGATCTGGTGACCGTCGAAATGTCTGATTCGGACTCCTACTCGGTGCGTGTGATTGATCACGCTCCGATCGAGGCGAGCGTCGGGCTGGCGAAGCTGCCCCCGGATGAGCTGGCCGACGAGTCGCTCACCGACGAGGCGCTGACGACCGGCGTCGGATTCGCGCTGATCGCCGGATTGGTCGATGACCTGCAGGTTCGTCCGGTCGACGACGGGCCGGGCACCGAGGTCCGCATGGTCTGGCCTGTCCAGCGCAGGTAATAGACCAGCGTCTTTACCCCAAAAGCGCCGCGCTAACACAGCGGCGAACATCACCGCGACACGGCCGGGCACGGGTGTGACCGTCACCACCTGAGGCCTATACAGTACGCGAGTTATCAGCTACTGCTCCTGGTCCCGCGACCGTGGGACCCGGTTGTCGTCGCCCCGGTTGACGGGGAAGCGTCCGGGTGGTCTCGTCCGCCCTCCGGACGCGGTCGGTGATACAGGAGGACATTGATGTCCGGGACCTCGAGAACTCTTGCCGCGGGCGGAGTGTCCCTAAGTGGGTCGAACGTCACATTCATTATCGTTGCGATCGTCTTCGCGCTGATCGCGCTGGCCTTCGCGGCGATGTTCGTCCAGTCGGTTCTGAAGACCGGCCGGGGCACCAAGAACATGCAGGAGATCGCCGGCGCCGTGCAGGAAGGCGCGTCGGCGTACCTGTTCCGCCAGTTCAAAACGCTCGCGATCTTCGTGGTGATCGCGGTCGTCCTGCTCTTCCTCCTGCCGGTGCACGACACCGACAACGAGGTGTGGGTCAAGATCGGCCGTTCGCTGTTCTTCATCGTCGGCGCGGTCTTCAGCTCCTTCATCGGTGGCGCGGGCATGGCGCTCGCGACCCGCGCGAACCTTCGGGTGGCCGCGGCGGCCGGCGAGAACGGCGGCCGCGAGACGGCGATGGGCATCGCCTTCCGCACCGGTGGTGTGGTCGGCTTCCTCACCGTCGGCCTGGGCCTGTTCGGTGGCGCGCTGGTCGTGCTGATCTTCCGTGGCGACGCCCCCACCGTCCTGGAGGGCTTCGGCTTCGGCGCCGCCCTGCTGGCGATGTTCATGCGGGTCGGCGGCGGTATCTTCACCAAGGCCGCGGACGTCGGCGCCGACCTGGTCGGCAAGGTCGAGCAGGGCATCCCGGAGGACGACCCGCGCAACGCCGCGACCATCGCCGACAACGTGGGCGACAACGTGGGTGACTGCGCCGGCATGGCGGCCGACCTCTTCGAGTCGTACGCCGTGACCCTGGTCGCCGCACTGATCCTGGGCCAGGCGGCCTTCGGTCAGGACGGTCTGATCTTCCCGCTGATCGTCTCCACGATCGGTGTGCTGATCGCGATCATCGGTGTCTTCATCACCCGGCTGCGCCCGAGCGACCGCAACGGCCTCACCGCGATCAACCGGGCCTTCTACATCTCGGCCGTGATCTCGGCGATCGCCGTGGCCGTGGTCAGCTTCATCTACCTGCCGTCCACCTTCGCCGGGTTCGACGACAGCGGCATCTCGCCGGACATCCTGGCCAGCAACCGCGACCCGCGCTGGGTGGCGGTCGGCGCGGTCGTGATCGGCATCGTGCTGGCCGCCGCCATCCAGGCGCTGACCGGCTACTTCACCGAGACCAACCGGCGCCCGGTGCAGGACATCGGCAAGTCGTCGCAGACCGGCCCGGCCACCGTCGTGCTCGCCGGCATCAGCGTCGGCCTGGAGTCCGCGGTCTACTCGGCGCTGCTGATCGGCGCCGGCGTGTACGGCGCATTCCTGCTCGGTGGCTCGTCGCTGACCCTGTCGCTGTTCGCCGTCGCGCTCGCCGGCACCGGCCTGCTCACCACGGTCGGCGTCATCGTCGCGATGGACACCTTCGGCCCGATCTCGGACAACGCGCAGGGCATCGCCGAGATGTCCGGCGACATCGACGAGAAGGGCGCGCAGATCCTGACCGAGCTCGACGCGGTCGGCAACACCACCAAGGCGATCACCAAGGGCATCGCGATCGCGACCGCCGTGCTGGCCGCGACCGCGCTGTTCGGCTCGTACACCAACAGCCTGGCGACCTCCCTCGACGACGCGGGCATCGCGCAGGACCGGATCGGCAACGAGATCCTCGGCCTGCTCAACATCGCGAACCCGCGCAGCCTGGTCGGCCTGCTGGTCGGCGCGGCCGTCGTGTTCCTGTTCTCCGGTCTGGCGATCAACGCGGTCTCCCGTTCGGCGGGCGCGGTGGTCATGGAGGTGCGCCGCCAGTTCCGCGAGTTCCCCGGCATCATGGACCGCACCCAGCGGCCCGAGTACGGCCGCGTCGTGGACATCTGCACCCGGGACGCGCAGCGTGAGCTGCTCACGCCCGGTCTGCTGGCGATCCTCGCGCCGATCGCGGTCGGCTTCGGCCTCGGCGCCGGCGCCCTCGCGTCCTACCTGGCCGGTGCGATCGGCGCCGGCACGCTGATGGCGGTCTTCCTGGCCAACTCCGGTGGCGCCTGGGACAACGCCAAGAAGCTGGTCGAGGACGGCGCGTACGGCGGCAAGGGCTCCGAGGCGCACTCCGCGACGGTCATCGGTGACACCGTCGGTGACCCGTTCAAGGACACCGCCGGCCCGGCCATCAACCCCCTGCTCAAGGTGATGAACCTGGTCTCGCTGCTGATCGCCCCGGCCGTCGTGGCCTGGAGCATCGGCAACGACGCCAACACCGGCCTGCGGGTCACCATCTCGCTGGTGGCGGTCGCGATCGTCGTGGCCGCGGTGGTGTGGAGCAAGCGCAAGCCGATCTCCATGGGCGACGACACGCCCACCCCGGCGGCCGGCGACACCACGCCGACCGCGAAGGTCACCGCCTGAGCGAGAACCGCCTGAGCCCGAGGGGCACCCGGTCGTGGCCGGGTGCCCCTCGGCACGGATAGAACCTTGTCGGACCTTGCCCGTACGCTGCTTCCCATGCGTCCGGCCCGCCCCCTCGTGTTGGTGCTCCTCCTAGCGTTCGCCACGGTCGCCGCCGGGTGCTCCGGCGCCCATGGCGCCCGCGCCTGGGCAGCGTCCGTCTGCACCACACTGGAGCCCTGGCGGACCGAGATCGGCTCGCTGACCAGCCGTGCCCAGCAGCAGATGAGCGCGCTCACCACGCCCGGCCAGGCGAAGGAAAACCTGAGCCGCCTGTTCGCCGGCGCCGAGGACGCGAGCGAGAAGGCACGCGCCGGCGTCGTCAAGGCCGGAGTGCCCGACGTGGACAACGGCAAGCAGATCGCGGACGGCTTCACCACCTCCCTGGCCGCGATGCGCGACGCGTACGGCCGGGCCCGCACCGGCATCGAAGGCCTGAAGACGGCTCCCTCCGAGGCCTTCTATCAGCAGGTCACCAAGGTGGTCGAGCAGCTGCAGGCGGACTACTCGGCGAGCAGCCTGGACACGAGCAGGCTGAACTCGACCGAGCTGAAGGACGCCTTCGACGAAGTGCCCGAGTGCCGGTGAGATGACCGAGACGGGGTGGCCGCTGATCCCGCGCGAGGTGCTCCCCGCGCCGGTCCCGGCTGCCAGGCGTCAGCCGCCGCCACGCCCGACGCCACCCCCGGACCCGTCCCGCCAGCTGCCGTTCTTCGGAGCGGAGACCACCGAGCCGTCCCCCGCCGACCTGGCCGGTCTGCTGGCCGGTCCGGCGCGCCTGGATCGCATGGGCGGCACCGCTCGCGTGACGGTCCCGGTGGACGCCGCCTGGCGGGTCCACGTGCTGGTCGCCGAGCTGGCCGAGCGAGGCCTGGTGGTCAATTGGAAACCCCTGGCTCCCGTACGGCCGGAGCAGCCCGACGACGAGCAAGACCCGCCCGAGGAAGAGCAGTTAAAACAGCCCCCGACCGACCCGGCGCCAACCGGGCAGCAGGCCCCCGAGGCAGAGTTCGACCACATCGAGACGTACTACGACCCAGACCTGGACGACGACGGCTTGGCGGTGATCGGCGCCCCCCGCCCGGCCCCCACCCCTGCACAGCCCGCCACCGCGCCGCCGCCCTACGCCCGCACCACGTCGCCGCCCGCCGCGACCGCCCCGCCCGCGTTCAAGAGGCTCCCCGTCACCGCCGCCACCACCTCCCGCACACCCTCACCACCCACCCCTTCGCCCACCCAGCAGCCCGCCGCGTCGCCGCCGACGCCGTCCGCGCCCACTGCCGCGTCGCCGGCTGCGCCATCCGCGCCCGCTGC
>NZ_CAKUCL010000188.1 GCF_934643405.1 uncultured Actinoplanes sp. | reverse complement strand
CCCGGCACCCAGCGCGGCGTACCCGGCACCCAGCGCGCCCGGCACCGCATACCCGGCCCCCGGCGCTGGCTACCCGGCCCCCGGCGCGGCGTACCCGGTCCCCGGCGCCCCCTACGCGCCCCCCGGCCAGCCGTACCCGCCCGGCGCCCCGATCCAGCAGTTCCCCGGCCAGCCCGGTGCCCAGCTCGCGGTCACCGCCTGCCGCATGTGCGGCAACGTCCCCGCCGTCGACACCACCTTCCGCGGCCACCGCGGCATGATCGTCCTGATGCAGTTCCTCAGCACCGAGGGACCGTTCTGCCGCAACTGCGGTCTCGGCACCTTCCGCCACATGACGTCACGCACCCTGGTCCAGGGCTGGTACGGCTACGGCTCGGCGATCATCACGCCGATCACCGTGCTGATCAACCTGGTCCGCCGCAACAAGGTCGCCAAGCTGGCCCCGCCGCAGCCCAACCCGTACGGCCCGAGCCGCCCCCCGATGGACCCGGGCCCGCGCCTGCTCCAGCGCCCGATGACGTGGATCGGCCTGCTGATCCCGTTCGCCGTCGTCGCGCTGATCATCGTGGCCGCCGGCTCCAACTGAGGTCAGGCCTCGGCCTCGCGCACCGCGGGGTTCGCGGCGGGGAGTTCGAAATGCACCTCGGCGGTGCGCGGGGCCGCCAACGCGTCCAGCACCGAGGTCAGGCGGGCGACGCTCTCGGTGCCGAGCTTCTCGAACTCGATCTTCAGCACCGGGGTGGCCAGCTTCGCCAGGCCGTGCATCTCCAGCTCGACCCGGTAGGTCACCTCGGTGCCGGCTCCGGCGGGGCGCGGGCGCAGCCACACCGAGTCGATGCAGGTGGCGCCCTCGTTGCGGCCGTGGAAGACGAGGCGGCCGGGCTCCGCGGTGATCAGCGTGCAGGTGAGCTCGGCCGTCACTCCGAAGATCTTGCAGACGTGGTGCCAGGTCGAGCCGGGGACGGGCGGGCCGGCGTCGATACGGGTGGTGTGCTGGGCCGCGGGGTCCCACTGCGGCGTGTGCGAGAAGTCGGTCAGGTATTGCAGGACCTGGTCGGGGGCGGCACTCACGGTGAAGGTGCGCTCCACGACGATCATCGAGCCCCCCAGGGTGTCCGGCGTGCGGCTCCAGCGTAGTGGCCGCTTCTGATCAGCGCCCGGAAACTCAGCCCCGTCCGGGGGCGAAACGGCGCACGAAATTGCGCTGCCACGGTGTCTCCACCGCTTTCGGGTGGTAATGCGCCCGTACGTAAGCCACCGCCTCGTCCGCCGGTACCCCGTCGAGCACCGCGACGCACGCCAGCGCCGTCCCGGTCCGTCCCCGGCCGCCCATGCAGGCGACCTCGGTGCGCTCCCCCGCCGACCGCTCCCACAACTCGGTCAGGATCAGCCGGGCGGCGGCGGGGTCGGCCGGCAACCGGAAGTCCGGCCAGCGCACCCAGCGGCTCTCCCAGCCGAACTCCGGCGGCGGCGAGCCGAGCAGGTAGACCCCGAACGCCGGCACGTGCCCGGACGGCATCGGCCGCCGCAGCCCCCGCCCGCGCACCAGCCGCCCCGACGGCAGCGACAGCACGCCGGGCTCGCCGGCCCGCCAGAGCTCGTCCGAAGTGGATCTGGGTTGTTCCACCCCTTCATCTTGCTACAGTTGCCGCATGTTCAGCTTCAGCGAGCGACGCCGGCGTTCCGACGACCGCCGCTGACGTCTGCTTTCTCCCCGGCGGGTCGAGCCCGCCGGTCCTGAGTCCCGACACCGGCCGACCCGCCTTCGCGCGCACAGGACGGTGTCTGATGAATCTGGAAACTCTGCTCGCCGATCGGCTGGCGCCGGCTTTCGAGGCCGTCGCCGGAGTGCCGGTGGATCCCGTCGTGCGGGTGTCGCAGCACGCCGACCTGCAGTCCGGTGCCGCTCTGGCGCTGGCCCGGCGGCTCGGCCGGCCGCCCGGGGACATCGCCGCCGAGGTGGCCGCGAAGGCCGCCCTCGACGGCCTCGCGTCGATCGCGGTCTCCGGCCCCGGCTTCCTCAACCTCACGATCGACGACGACGTCATCGTGGCGGCCACGCGGGAGGCACCACATGTCCCCGTCGTGCGGCAGCCGAAGCGCGTCGTCATCGACTACTCGGGGCCGAACGCCGCCAAGGAGATGCACGTCGGCCACCTGCGCTCGACGATCATCGGCGACGCGCTGGCCCGGATCTTCGAACGGGCCGGCCACGACGTGATCCGGGTGAACCACCTCGGCGACTGGGGCACTCAGTTCGGCATGCTCATCGAACATCTGGCCGGGGAGACGACCGGCGACCACTCGCTCGGCGACCTGACCGATTTCTATCGGCGGGCCCGGGTGCGGTTCGACAACGACGAGGAGTTCCGCACCCGCTCGCGGCTGCGGGTGGTCGCTCTCCAGGGCGGCGACCCGCGGAGCCGGGAACTCTGGCGCCGGCTGGTCGGGCAGTCCGAGACGGCCTTCATGGACGTCTACGCCCGGCTCGGCGTCACGCTCGCGCCCGGCGACTTCGTGGGCGAGAGCTTCTACCAGGACCGGCTCGCGTCGGTGGTGGACGAGCTGACGGAGAAGGGTCTGCTCACCGAGAGCAACGGCGCCCTGTGCGCGTTCCCGCCCGGCTTCACCGGCCGGGACGGTGATCCGCTCCCGCTCATCGTGCGCAAGAGCGACGGCGGTTTCGGGTACGCCGCAACCGACCTCGCCGCACTACGGCACCGGGTGCGGGATCTCGGTGCCGGCCTGCTGCTCTACGTGGTCGGCACACCGCAGCAGACCCACTTCCGGATGGTGTACGCCGTGGCCCGCGCGGCCGGCTGGCTCCCCGACGGCGTCGTGGCCGAGCACGTCGGGTTCGGCTCGGTGCTCGGCGCCGACGGCAAGATGCTCAAGACGCGGGCCGGCGGCACGATCAAGCTGGCCGGCCTGCTCGACGAGGCGGTGGCCCGGGCGTCCTCCCCCGCGGTCGGGATCGGCGCGATCAAGTACGCCGACCTGGCCGGCGACCGGCGCTCGGACTACGTCTTCGACTGGGACCGCATGCTGGCCACCACCGGCGACACCGGCCCGTACCTGCAGTACGCGTACACCCGGATCCGGTCGATCTTCACTAGAACGGACGAACGGCCGGGTGCCGTCGTCCTGACCGACCCGTCGGAACGCCGCCTCGCGCTGGAGATACTCGGCTTCGAGCCGGCGATGACCGCCGCGATGGATCACCGGGAACCGCACCGCCTGGCCGGCTACCTGCATGGCCTGGCGGTGGCGTTCTCCGCGTTCTACGAGAGGTGCCCGGTGCTGCGGGCGGACGCGCCGGTGCGGGCGAGCCGGCTGGCGCTGGCCGACCGGACCGCCCGCACGCTGGCGCTGGGTCTGGACCTGCTGGGCATCGAGGTCCCCGACGTGATGTAGACGGCTACCGGCGGGTGCCGATCACCTGCACGTACGCCGAGGGCACCTTCGCGGTGCCGTCGGTGGCGACGTTGTGCTCCGAGATCAGCGACACCAGGTCGTCGTACAGGGGCTTGCCGCCGTCCGGGCCCAGGGCCTCGAACGCCTTGAGCGTCGGCCCGTAGTTCTCCCGGAAGTAGTCGGCGAACGCCTCCGGCGAGGTGAACCGGAAGACGAACTTCTGCGGCACGATCCGCAGGTCGGTCACCTGGTCGCCGAACAGCTCGCGCAGCCGCGGCTCGCTGCCCCACTCGACCGGGCCGCGGATGCCGGGCGGCGGCGGCACGCGGCGGCCGACCGTGCGGAACATCTGGCCGATGAAGCCGTCCGGGGTCCAGTTCGCCATCGCGATGGTGCCGCCGGGGCGGACCACGCGGACCAGTTCCGCGGCGACCTTCTCCTGGTCGGGCGCGAACATCGCACCGACGACCGACACCACGGCGTCGAACGACCCGTCGCCGTACGGGAGATTCTCCGCGTCCGCCTCTTCGACGGTGAGGGTGAGATGCTCCGCGGCGGCGCGCTCGCCGGCACGGCTGAGCAGGGCGGATACGTAGTCGGTGGCGGTCACGTCGCACCCGCAGCGGGCCGCCGCGATGGAGGCGTTGCCGGTGCCGGCCGCGACGTCGAGCACCCGGGTGCCGGCGGACAGATCGGCCGCCTGCACGAGGTCTTCGGCCATCGGATGGATGAGGGTGGCGACGGCGCCGTAGTCGCCGCTCGCCCAGGTCTTCTGCTGCTTGGCCTTCAGGCCTTCGAGTACCAGTTCGCTCATGTCCTTGACGTTAGGAATCGTCGCCGGGCCGCACATGGGGATTGTTCCCCAAGTTGACGCGGTACCAGGCGGCGGCCCGTCCGCGGGACGAGACCCCAAGCTTGGACAGCACCGCGGACACGTGGTGATCGACCGTCTTCGCCGACAGGGTGAGCCGGGCCGCGATGTCGGTGTTCGACAGGCCCTCGGCGATCAGCTTCAGCACCTCGCGCTGCCGGGCGGTCAGGCCGATCGGGTCGGCCGCGGTCGCCGCGCGCGGGCCGCGAGGCACCGGGAGGCCGCGTTCGCGAAGCTCCTCGCGCAGGCGGCGGGCCGGGACCACGGCGCCGAGCCGGTCGAACAGACGAAGCGCCTCGGGTGGGTCGGCGAAGGCCAGGGCTTCCGCACGGGCGTACGGGAAATCGCGTCTCTCCCACTCGGCCGCCGCGCCCTGCCAGTCGCCCTCGAGGAGCAGGCGGAAGGGGGTGGCCACGCGCGACGGCGTGGTGCCGAGGGCGCCGAAGCGCCGCAGCCAGAACGCCAGCTCCCCGATGAACCACGGCTGACCGGCGCGGATCGCCACCTCGAGGCCTCGCTTCGCCTCGGCCGTGGCCCGCTCGACGTCTCCCGACCACCAGTACGCCTCGGCCAGCGCGGCGGCCACCGGACAGACGAACTGGGGTTCGTCGGTGGGATAGGCCAGGTCCGCGGCGACCGCGAGATCCGTCTGCGGCTCGCCCCGGCGCACCCGCAGCGTGCCGCGCGCCACCAGCGCCGGATTCAGCCCGGGGCCGGGCATGGGCGGTCCGCCGAGCGCCTCGTCCGCGTCCTCGAGCGCGCCGGTCCAGTCGCCGCGGGCCAGCCGCAGCCGGGCGCGGTGGCCGAGCATGTGCCGGTGGTAGCCGTCCATGTGCCGCGCGGTCAGGAACGGCATGACCCGCTCCAGGGCGGGCTCCGCGACGGCCAGGTGACCGAGGTCGAGTGCCGTGCTGGCGAGGTTGGTCAGGGCCCGCCCGGCGTGGTCGTCCAGACCGGCCGCGACCGCGAGGTCGTACGCCCGGTTCAGATCGGTGACACCCGCCAGGTCTTCGTTCTGCAGGCGCGCGGTGCCCACGTTGATCATCGCGTGCGCCTCGGTGTCGAGATCGCCCAGCCGCCGGGCCAGCTCGGTGGCGCGGGCCCCCCACGCGATCGCCGGGGCCAGATCCTGCGCCAGCATGAACAACTGCGAGAGATTGCTGTACGCCGCGGCCAGCTCGCGCCCCGGCGGCTGCGCTTCCAGCACCTCCACCGCCCGGTACGCCGCGTCGCGAGCCTCCAGAGGCCGGCCGTTCCACCAGCTCAGCCGGGACATCCAGCGCAGGCCCTCGCCGATCGCGACCTCGTCGCCCAGCGATCTGCGCAGGTCCAGCGCCGCGCGCCGGGCGTCGATCGCCTCGGCCGATCGCCCGCAGTGGTAGGCGACCACCGAGTACTCCTCGAGCAGCGTGGCCCGTTCCGCGGGCGGCCGGTCGCCGGCGAGCGGGAGAGCGGTCTCGTAGTGGGCGACGGCCTGCCGGTACGCGCTGAGCTGCGCGGCCCGGCGGGCGGCCACCGGTGCCCAGCGCAGCACGGCGGCCGCGTCGCCGGAGTGGTGGGCGTGGTGCACGAGCCGGGCCGGGTCCACGCTGGGACGGTCCGACAGCGCCTTGAGCACCTCGGCGTGCAGGGCCTGACGGCGTACCGGGGAAAGCGATTCCTCGACGGCCCGGCGCAGCAGCTCATGGCGGAAGGAGACGCTCCCGCCGGTGGTCGTCAGCACGCCCCGGGCGAGGCATTCCTCGACCGCGTCCAGGTGGTCGCGCAGCAGGTCGGGCTCGGCGCCGGAGGGGATCACCGAGACGAGACGGGCGACCTCGCGGGCCGGTTCAGAGATCGTGGTCAGCCGGGAGAGGACCAGGTCACGGACCGTGGGCGGCACGTCCTCGGCCGGACCGGACAGCACCTCGGTGACCAGCAGCGGGTTACCGCCGGTCATCGCGAAGACGTCCGGCACGGTACGGCCGGCCCGCGCCGCGAGCTGGGCAACCGCCTCCCGGGAGAGGGCCGGCAGCGGAACCCGGTGGATCAGGCCCCGCGGAAGCCCGGCGAGGACCGTGCGCAGCGGGTGATCGGGGCCGAGCTCGTCGTCGCGGTAGGTGAGCACGAGCAGCGCACGGCACAGCGCGAGCCGGCGGCCCAGGAAGGCCACCATGTCCAGCGTGGCCTCGTCGGCCCAGTGCAGGTCCTCCAGCACCACGACCGGCCGCGCCACCTGCCGGGGCCGGTCGAGCGCGTCCAGGAGCAGGCCGAACACCTCGGTGCGCGGCGCGGCGCCGATCCGGTCGCGCAGCGCGCCGCCGAGGCCGCGGGCGATGTCGTGCAACGGGCCGAGCGCTCGCGGCGTGAGCAGCGGATCGCACGCACCCCACAGGGTCTGTGCCCGGGCGCCGGCCGCCCGGGTGAACGCGGCGGCCAGCGTCGACTTGCCGGCGCCGGCCTCACCGCTGAGCACCGCGACCCGACCGCCCGCCGCGCTCTCGGCCAGCAGGCGGTCGAGCGTGGCGAGCTCCCCCGTGCGTTCGAGCAGGTCCACCCCGTCACGCTAAGCGGTGGACCTGGGTGTTTCCTACCGACCTTCGGTCAGGTTCGCCCCCGCGCCGAAGGGAAACAGCCCCTCGATGGTCACCGGCAGGTGGCCCGGGGCCGTCCGCCGGCCGAGCAGCACGTCGGCCAGCGCGGTGACCGAGACCGGCTGGTAGTCGTAGGCGCACAGGTACGTGGTGGCCTCCGGGAAGTACGCGATGTCGTACGGGCCGCCGACCGACGCGACCACGATCGGCTTGCCGGTGGCCAGCAGCGCCTTCACCAGTTTCTGCTGGGCCGGGTCGCTCCAGGCGTTGTAGGTGGTGACGACCGTGACGTCGGACTGGTTCGCGGCGGCGACGGCCTGGGCGATCACCGCGTCGCTCGGGGAGCCGGTGTAGAGGCGGGTTGCGGCCAGGGCGTTGGCCAGGTTCGTGGTGGTGCTGACGCCCCAGCCGGTGACCAGGATCTTCTGGCCGGCCCGCAGGGGAAGGGCGGCGGTGCGCAGCGCGGTGATCGAGCGAGCGGCGATGCCCGACATCGTCGACAGGTGGGCCTCGGTGCCGACGACCGGCGGCTCCGTCACGTACGGGGAATAGGTCTTGGTCTTGAGGATGCGCCGGACCGACTGGTCGATGCGGCGCTCGCTGATCCTGCCGTCGTGGACCGCGTCGGTGAGCGCCTGGATGGCGCCGGGAACGTCGCGGGGCATGAGGAGCTGGTCGACGCCGGCGTTCACCGCGTCGACGACGATCTGCTCGTTGGTGTAGTCGTTGAGCGCGGCCGCCTCGAGCGAGTCGGTGATGACCACGCCGTCGTAGTGCAGGGTGCCACGCAGCAGGCCGGTCACGATCGGCTTGGAGATGCTGGCCGGGGTGCCGGTCGGGTCGAGCGAGGGCGCCACGATGTGCGCGGCCATGATGCTCTGCGCGCCGGCGGCGATCGCGGCGGCGAACGGCGGCACGTGCGTGGTGAGGATCTGCTGCCGGCTCTCGTCCGTGACGGCCACGCCGTTGTCGGTGTTCACCGTGGTGTCACCGAGGCCCGGGAAGTGCTTGGCCTGGGTGCCGATGCCGGCGGCCCGGTACCCGCGCTCGGCGGCGACCCCGAAGAGCGACACCTGTCCGGTACGGTCGCCGAAGGCTCGGACACCGTCCGCGGCGTTGCGGGGGTTGGTGTTGACGTCGACCACCGGGGCGTCGACCACGTTGATGCCGAGGGCCTTGAGCTCGGTGCCGCTGACCTTCGCGGCGTCGTACGCGGTGCGCGGGTCGAAGGTCGCGCCGATCGCCATGTTGCCCGGCGAGACGGCCAGCGGCGCCCCGATCCGGTTGACCACGCCGCCTTCCTGATCGGTGCTGATCTGCAACGGGATCCCGGTGTCGGCCATCGCGGCGCGTTGCAGGCCGTTGGACAGCGCGGCGATCTGCGGCGGGTTGGTGAGGTTGTGGCTCCAGGTGAAGTAGATGACGCCGCCCAGGTGATACCGGGCGACCGCCTCGGCCGGCGTGTCCACTTTGTAGGCCGCCTGGTTGGCCGCGGCGTCCGCGGCGCTGACCTGGGTGGCGTTTTCGCCGTAGACGTAACCGACGATCATCTGCCCGATCTTCTCCTCGAGCGTGAGTCCGTCTGCCTTGGCCGGCTGTGCGGCTCCCGTCGTCAGCGCCAACACCGCCAGGCCTGCGAGCACCTTCCGAATCATGACCTCATCGCAACGCGGCTATCGATCATTGTCAAACCGAAGGCCTCCTCGGCGAGGTCCAGGGCCTTGATCCAGGGGAACTCCGGGACGCCCGGCCCCCACCCGTCGGACCCGCCGAACAGCACCCGCACCCCCTCCGACCGCAGATCGTCGATCGACTGACGGAACGGCCGCCGGTTCGCGAGGGCCTCGTTGACGGCCGGCACCACGACGGTCGGCACGCCGCGCCCGATCACGTCGGCGATGGAGCTGAGCGCATACGTGTCCGCGATGCCCTGCGCCAGCTTGTTGATCGTGTTGAACGTGGCCGGCGCGACGATGACCGCATCGGCCGGCGGCGAGATCCGGGTCCCGTCGGCGGTGAACTTGTACGTCGTGCGCACCGGTTTCCCGCTGATGCGGGCCACCTCGGCCGCGTCGATGAACTCGATGGCCGTCCGGGTCGCGGTCACGTCCACCGACCACCCCCGCCCGACCGCCGCCGAGATGAGCTTCCCGACCCCGGCAGCAGCCCCGCCGCCGCACACCACCACGCGCAGATCACCCATGGCCCCATCCTCGCCGCCGCCCGGGCCCGCACACCAGGTTTCGCCGAGCTTTCCCGGACGGGCCCGCCCGGATGTCGCCGCCGGCCAGCGCGGCCGTCGGTGAGGTGGTCGCTCGGATCGGTCTGCTGCGGCAGGCCCACCGGGCGAGGCCGAGGTGGCGCTCGGTGCGCGCCTGCTCAGCACGGTTCCGGACCAGGTCGCGCGGGCCATCGACCGGCAGCGCTCGATCGGCGGTGAGTCGCCCACGAATCGTGTCAGCGGCCTGACCACTGTGGACGCGTCGGAAAGCCGTTGCCGTCGGTGGAAGCAGTAACCGTGAGAGAGGTCAGGCGCCGATCAGACGGAGAGACGCTGGGCGGATCTTGATGGCCAGCGAAGGTCCGGACAGGTGCTCGCCGTCGGCGTAGACAGGGGTGGGACGGTCGGTGTCGATCACTACCTCGCGGACCGGGCGGCAATCGATGCCGGGCATCGCGGTGTGGGTGCCGCGGCGCATCGCGGACAGGACCGGCAGCAGGCGGTGGCGGCCGATCGCGGCCACCGTCACCAGGTCGAGGAAGCCGTCGTCCAGGCGGGCGGCCGGGGCCACCTTGAGCGCGCCGCCGTACCAGGGGCAATTGGCCACCACGACCGTGTGGCCGCGGAAGGTCTGCGGGGTGCCGTCGACCACCAGCCGATATTCGAGAGGGCGCCACGACGCCAGGACCGCGGCGGCGGCCAGCTGGTACGCGTACGGGCGGCGCGGCAGCCGCCAGCGGTTCGCGGCGTGGTTCGCGGCGGCGTCGAGGCCCGCGCACACGCTGCCGACCACGACCCGGCCGTTCGCCGAGGCGACGTCCACCGGGCGGCTCGGCAACGACAGCAGCGCCGGCGCGGTGAGTGGCGGCAGCGCGCGGGCCAGGTCGTTGCCGCGGCCGGCGGGGATCACGGCCAGCTCGGTGCCGGTGCCGGCCAGGGCGCCGGCGACCGCGCCGACCAGGCCGTCGCCGCCGACGGCGAGGACCGCCGAGCCGTCGGCGACCACCTCGGCGGCCAGCAGCGCCGCGTGCGACAGGCTTCGGCTGTACGCGAGCCGGACTGCGGCGCCGCGCTCGCGCAACGAGCGGGCGAGCCGGATCGCCACCGTCGCGGCGGCGCCCGGGCCGGCCGCGGGATTGACCACCGCGACGAACCGGTCCCGGGTCATGGCAGCAGGATCCCGGGATTGAGGATGCCGGCCGGGTCGACGGCCTGTTTCACCGCGCGCAGCATCGAGACGCCGACCGGGCCGATCTCGGACGCGTACCACGGGCGGTGGTCACGGCCCACGCCGTGGTGGTGGCTGATCGTGGCGCCGGTGCGGACGATCGCGTCGCTCGCCGCCCGCTTCGCGGCCTGCCACTGCGCGACCGGGTCGTCGTCCTGCGGCGCCACCACCGTGAAGTAGAGGGAAGCGCCGGTCTCGTACAGGTGGGAGACATGGCACATCACCAACGCGGCCTCGAACGACGACGCCAGGGCCTCGCGGACCGCGGCGTACGTCTGCGGCAGCCGATCCCAGAACGTCGCGGTCTCCACGGTCTCGGCCAGGGCGCCGGCGTCGAGCAGGGCATCTCGCAGGTACGGCGCGTGGAATCGGCTCTCCTCCCAGGCCTTTCCCGGTGCCGGCCCGAGGGACACCCCGCCGGCCGGGACGGTGTCGCCGGACAGGATCGCAAGGCATCCGTCCACGCCGGACAGTGCGGACTCCGCCTCGTCGGACAGGCGGACCACGGCCGGCGGCGCCCCGCTCTGCGCCAGCTCCCGCACGGCGGACAGGCCGGCCTCGAAGGACGGGAACTGCCATCCGCCGTACCGCAAGCGGGAAGCCGGACGCACCCGCAGGGTGAGCCGGGTGATGACGCCGAAGGCTCCCTCGGAGCCGAGGAGAAGCTGGCGCAGATCGGGACCGGCGGCGGACTGAGGCGCGCGACCGAGGTCCATGCTGCCGGTCGGGGTGGCGGCTCGCAGCGCGACCACCATCTGATCGAAGCGGCCGTAACCGGTCGATGCCTGACCGCTGGACCGGGTGGCCGCGAAGCCGCCGAGCGTCGCATAGCGGAACGACTGCGGGAAGTGCCCGAGCGTGAGACCGTGCCCGGCCAGCAGTTCCTCGGCGCGCGGGGCCCGGATGCCGGCCTCGAAGGTCGCGGTGCGCGACAGGGGGTCGACCTCGACGAGACGGTCCAGCCGGCCGAGATCCAGGGCCACCACACCGGCAAACCCTTCCCGTACGGCGTGCAGGCCCCCGACCACCGAGGTGCCCCCGCCGTACGGGACGACGGCGACCCGGTTCGCCGAGGCGACGCGCAGGATGTCGAGCACGTCGTCGTGCGTCTCCGGCCGGACCACACCGTCCGGCACGCCGGGGACCTGGCCGTTGCGGGCGAGCAGCAGGTCCACGGTGGACATGCCGGTGGCATGCCGCAGACGGGCGCCGTCCGACACATCGGCGTTCAGGGCCGCCGGCAGCGTCGCGGGCGGCGGCACCACGACCGGCGTGGACTCGCGGGTGGACGTCATCCCGGCCAGCGCCGGCGGCAACGGAACGGACTCGCCGGGTTCTCCCCAACGGAAGGTGGTCATGGTTACACTGTGACACATGTCGTCAAGACGTAACGGTTCGTCGAAGGACGAGGATGCCCTGCTGGACGCCGCCCGCGACTGCGTCCTGGCCGTCGGCCTGCGGCGCACCACGCTCACCGACGTGGCCCGCCGGGCCGGCGTCTCCCGCATGACGATGTACCGGCGATGGCCCGACATGGCGACGCTGATGGCCGACCTGATGACCCGCGAGTGGAGCTCCCTGGCGATCACCGCGAGCTCGCAGGCGACCGGCGGCACCGCCCGCGAGCGCGTCGTCGACTCGATCGTCCGCGGCGTGCGCGCGCTGCGGGAGAACGCGATGTTCCGCCGCGTCGTCGAGCTCGACCCCGAGGTGCTCATCCCGTACCTGGTCGACCGGCGCGGCAGCGTGCAGGACGCGATCCTCGCGCACACGCTCACCATGCTGGCCGACGGCGCGGCCGACGGCTCGCTGCGCGCCGCCGACCCCCACCTCCTTTCCCGTACGGCGTTGCTCACGGTCCACGGTTTCGTCGTGTCGGCCGCCACGATGACCGACGCGGTGACCCTCGCCGCCCTGGACGACGAACTACGCCTGCTCCTCGACCGATATCTGCGGCCATGAACGGCACCTCGCTGAACGCGGCCCGCCGCGCCCGTGAGCTCGCCGCCCTAGCCGGCGGGGAGACGGTCGACCTGCTCGTGGTCGGTCTCGGGGTGACCGGCGCCGGGGTGGCGCTGGACGCGGCGGCGCGCGGGCTGAGCGTGGCGGCGGTCGACGCGCACGACCTGGCGTTCGGCACGTCGCGGTGGAGCTCGAAGCTGGTGCACGGCGGCCTGCGCTATCTCGCCGGCGGGCACGTGGCCCTGGCGTACGAAAGCGCCGCGGAACGCGATGTCCTGCTCCGCCGCACCGCGCCGCACCTGGTCAGCGCGTTGCCGTTCGTGCTGCCGCTGACCCCGTTCGTGCCGCCGGGCCGGGCGTGGCTGACCCGCGCCGGATTCGCCGCGGGCGACGCCCTGCGGGTGGCGGCCGGTACGCCGCGGGCGGCACTCCCCCGGTCCCGCCGCGTCGAGGCCGTCGAGGTCCGCCGGCTGACCCCCGCCGTACGCCGTCAGGGCCTGCGCGGCGGCCTCGTCCAGTGGGACGGCCAGTTGATCGACGACGCGCGGCTGGTGGTGGCGCTGGCCCGCACGGCGGCCGGGTTCGGCGCGCGCATCCTCACCCGTTGCGCGGTCTCGCAGCTGCACGGCCGCGGCGCCGCGGTGGTGGACACCCTCACCGGTGAGCGGCACACGCTGCGGGCGCGGGCGGTGGTCAACGCGACCGGGGTGTGGGCGGGCTCGCTCGATCCACGGGTGCGCCTGCGCCCGTCGCGCGGCACGCACGTGGTGCTGCGGGCGTCCGCGCTGGGCCACCCCGCGGCGGCGATGACCGTTCCGGTGCCGGGCGAGCCGAGCCGTTTCGTGTTCGCGCTGCCGCAGCCCGACGGCCTGGTCTACGCGGGCCTGACCGACGAGCCGGTGTCCGGCCCGATCGCGGACGTGCCCGCGCCGCACCCGGCCGAGATCGGCTTCCTGCTGGACGTGCTCGGCACGGCCCTGGACACCGCTCCGGGACCGTCCGACGTGGTCGGCGCCTTCGCGGGGCTGCGTCCGCTGCTGGCCGGGCCGGCGTCCAGCACCGCGGATCTGTCCCGGCGTCATGCGGTGCGCACGTCGCCGTCCGGGGTGACGACGGTGGTGGGCGGCAAGCTGACCACGTATCGGCGGATGGCCGCGGACGCGGTGGACGCCGCGTTGTCGTCGGCGGGCCTGCCCGCGGGCCGATGCCGCACCACGCGGTTGCCGCTGGTGGGAGCGGCGCCTCCGGCGTGCCTGGCCCGGATCCCGGCGCCGGCCAGGCTGGTGGCGCGCTACGGCGCCGAGGCGCCGGCGATCGCCCGGGACGCCACGCTGCTGACCCCGGTCGCCCCGGGCGTCCCGGTCACGCTCGCCGAGTTCCTTTTCGCCGTACGGCACGAGGGCGCCCTCGACGAAGACGACCTGCTCGACCGCAGGACCCGCATCGGCCTGGTCCCGGCCGACCGGCAAGCAGCGTCGCGCGCCGCCGCGCAGGCGCTGGCCGCGGCCTAGGTGTGCTGTCCGGGAACGTTGGTCGAGGAAGTGTGACCACTCGATCTGACGATCATGGCGTGGTTTTGTGAA
>NZ_CAKUCL010000187.1 GCF_934643405.1 uncultured Actinoplanes sp. | reverse complement strand
GCCCTGGCCGGCTCGATCGCCGCCTGCCGGGCCGCACACGCCGAGGTGCTGCGATGAAGCGCTGGGCCGCCGCGCCGCGGCGCGGCCCCACCCCGGCGGACGAGCCGCTGGCGGCTGCCCTGGCCGCGGAGGAGGCGGCCATCTACGCGTACGGCGTGATCGGTGTGCGGCTGGGCGGCGACGGTGACCGGACCGAGGCCCGCGCCGCCGAACAGGTTCACCGGGAGCGCCGCGACTACCTGGTCGGCGCGCTGAAGCAGCTGCCCGCGTCGCCCGCCGGATACGAGCTGCCGTTCCCGGTGACCGACCGGGCCTCCGCGCTCAGGCTCGCCATCCAGGTGGAGGACGGGGTGGCGCAGGCCTGGCGCCCGGTGCTGCCGGTGACGCGCGACGCCCAGCGGAACACCGCCCTGTCCGCGATGGTCGACGCCGCCGTGCGGGCGACCCGATGGCGGCGGCGGGCCGGCGTCACGCCGGTGACCTTGGCCTTCCCCGGCCGGGTGACCACCCCGTAAGACCGATTTGTCCGTTGTACCAGCGGCCTTCCGCCGGACCGGGAAAAGCCGAGAATGACCTGGTGCAGGACGAGATCGACGTCACCACCCCGCGCGGGCGGCTGGCCGTGCGCCTGCGCGACGTCATCGAACACCGCTGGCCGGCCGAGGTGCAGGCGATCGGCGTGCAGGGCTCGCTGGCCCACGGCGACGACCACGACGGCAGCGACGTCAACCTGGTCGTGGTGACCTACCGTCCGGGCGCCGGTCCGCGTCCGGCGCTGCGCCGGGTGGACGGCACCCTGGTCGAGCTCGACGTGGTCACCGGCGACGAGGGCCTGCGCCGGGCGCGTGAGCTGACGCCGCGCTGGCCGCTGACCGCCGACCGGTTCGTCACCACCCGGCCGCTGCACGATCCGCGCGGCTGGTTCGCCGCCCGCCGCGACGCCCACCTGGGCCGGCTCGCCGAGGCCCGGCCGGCCGAGTTCACCGGCCTGGCCCGGCACAACTGGGAGGTCGCCGCGGCGGCGCACACCCGGGCCGTACGCCTCGCCGAGTGGTACGAGACGGACGCCGCCCTGGTCCTGATCGCCGAGGCGCGCCTGCACACCGCCCTGGTCGCCGGCCTGTTGACGCGCACGTACTTCCGTAACGCCGCCGACGCCGTCCAGCGCACCGGGATGGCCGCCGCCGACATGCGTGAGCTGGGCACGATCCTCAAGGGCCAGGCCGACGAGCTCACCGCCCGCGGCCGCCCGGTCGACGGCCCGCTCGGCGCGCTGTTCGAGGCCTAGGACGAGATCAGGACCCCGATTCCGTACGTCGCCGCGGCCGCGGCCGCCCCGAGCGCCAGCTGCCGCACCCCGCCCCGCCACCAGGGCCGCTGAGTGAACCGGGCGACCACCGCACCGGCCGCGAACAGTCCGGCCCCGCCGATGCCCAGCGCCAGCCACAGCTCGTCCGAGCCGAACAGGTAGCTGATCAGCGGCACCAGCGCGCCGACCGCGAAGCAGCAGAACGACGACCAGGCGGCCGTCCACGGGCTCGGCAGCTCGTCCGGGACGACGCCCAGCTCCTCCTGGGCGTGCACCCGCAGCGCCTGCTCCGGATTCGCCTTGAGCACGTCGGCGACCTGCCGGGCCAGCTCGATCGGCAGGCCGCGGGCGGTCCAGGCGGCGACCAGCTCCTCGGCCTCGCCGTCCGGGTTGACCTCCAGCTCGTACCGTTCCTTGGCCAGCTCCGCGGCGACCTGCTCGTTCTGGGTACGGACGCTGGTGTATTCACCGAGGCCCATCGAGATGGCGCCGGCCACCAGCCCGGCCACGCCGCTGAGGATCAGGGCGTGCCGGCCGACCCCGCCGCCGCCCACCCCGGCGATCAGCGCGATGTTGGTGACCAGACCGTCCATCGCGCCGAACGTGGCGGCACGCAGCCAGCCCCCCGAGACGTCGGCGTGGTGGTGCTCACGGACCGCGGTCACGGCAGGGTCAGGATCTCGCTGCCGTCCTCGGTCACCACCAGCGTGTGCTCGAACTGGGCCGTCCACTTGCGGTCCTTGGTGACCACGGTCCAGCCGTCCGGCCAGATCTCGTACTCGTACGTGCCCAGAGTGATCATCGGCTCGATGGTGAAGGTCATGCCGACCTCCATCACCGTGTCCAGCCGGGGGTTGTCGTAGTGCGGGATGTAGAGCCCGGAGTGGAACGTCTCGCCGATGCCGTGGCCGGTGAAGTCGCGGACCACGCCGTACCCGAACCGGCGGGCGTACGCCTCGATGACCCGCCCGATCGCGTTGATCGGCCGGCCCGGCGCGACCGCCCGGATGCCCCGCATCATCGCCTCGTGGGTGCGCTCGACCAGCAGCCGGGCCTCCTCGCTGACGTCGCCGACCAGGAACGTCGCGTCGGTGTCGCCGTGCACGCCGTTGAGGTAGGCGGTGACGTCGACGTTGACGATGTCCCCGTCCTCCAGCACGGTCGAGTCTGGGATGCCGTGGCAGATCACCTCGTTGAGCGAGGTGCAGCAGGACTTCGGAAAGCCCTTGTAGCCCAGGGTCGACGGGTACGCCCCGTGGTCGAGCAGGAACTCGTGGACCACCCGGTCGATCTCGTCGGTGCTCACGCCCGGCTTGCAGTGCTCGCCCGCCAACTGGGTCGCCTGCGCCGCGATCCGGCCGGCGATCCGCATCTTCTCGATCGTCTCGGCGGTCTGCACGTGCGACCCGCGCCACTCTTTCGGGCGCTTCTTGCCGACGTACTCGGGGCGGACGATCTGCGCCGGGACCGCCCGCCAGGGCGACTGTTTTCCCGGCACCAGTGGGGCGCGAACGGTCATAGCCCCAGCCTATCGCCGGAGCGCCCGCCGCCGTCCGCGGCGGCCGCCCCGCGATAACGGCTCTGTCGCCCTCGATGCCCGGTTGTTGCCGCCCCCGCACGCCTGTGTAATCGTGTTGGCGTGGATCAAGAGGGGGTGGACCCGAACTTCGCCGCCAGCGGCGTGGTGACCGGCGATCGGGTCGTCGTCACCGTGACCGGCGAAGTCGACATGTCCACGGCCGACGCGATGTACCAGGCGGCGACCAAGGACGGCGCCGGCGCCGCCACCCTCGACCTGCGGGACGTCACCTTCTTCGACTCCGCGGCGATCCACACGCTGCTCCGGCTCGCCGAACAGTACGGCCCGTCGCTGTCCGTGCTGGCGTCCGCCCAGGTCCGACGCGTGCTGGAGATCTCCGGGCTGTCGTCGCAGCCCTGGCTGGAGAACTAGTCGCGGGTCAGCTCCCGGCGCAGGGTCACCGAGGTCCCCTGCTCGCTGCGCGCCACGGACAGCTCGGTCAGCGCCCCGATCAGGGCCAGGCCCCGGCCGCGGAAACCGGCGGCCCCGGCGGGCCGCCACCGCCCGGTGTCGCGCACGGTCACCAGCACCGCGTCGTCGTCGATCGACGCCTCCACGGTGATCACCGCCTCGCCCGGGTCGACCGGGTGCTCGATCGCGTTCGCCGCCGCCTCGGAGACCGCGACGGTCAGGTCGAACACGTCGTTCTCCGGCACCCCGTTGCCGACCAGGAAGTCCTCCAGCCGGCGGCGCAGCACGGTGAGCCGGGTCGGTTCGGCGGGCAGCCGCAGCACGAACTCGCGCGGCTCGGTGGCCTGCAAGGCCAGCAGCGCGATGTCGTCGCGGCGCGGCCGGACGGCAGCCTTGGCGAGCAGCATGTCCAGCAGGTCCTCGACGTGGTCGACCGGCTTGGCCACGTCCCCGGTCAGCTCCGCCAGTCCGAGGTCGATGCCCGACCGGCGGTCCTCGACCAGGCCGTCGGTGTAGAGCAGCAGGCGGCCGCCGGCCGGCATCTCCAGCTCCAGGGTCGGATATTCGACAGCGCTCAGCGCGCCGACCGGAGGCCCGAGAGCGGTGGTGTAGAGGAACGTGCCGAGCTCGCCGGGCGCGACCATGATCGGCGGCGGGTGCCCGGCCGAGGAGTAGTGCAGCCGCCGGGTGTGCGGGTCGAAGCGCACGCACACCACGGTCGCGAACTGCTGCCGGCCCAGGTTGTCCACCAGCCGGTTCAGCCGGGTGAGCGCGTCTCCGCAGTCGAAGCCCTCCAGGATGTACGCCCGCAGCGCGTTGCGCAGCTGCCCCATGCCGGCCGCGGCCTGCACGCCCTTGCCGACCACGTCGCCGATCACCAGGAACAGCTGGTCGCCGGCGACGATCACGTCGTACCAGTCGCCGCCCACCTCCGCCTCGGAGCTGCCGGCCAGGTAACGCGCGGCCACGATGGCGCCGGGCACCCGGGGCAACGACTGCGGCAGCAGGCTGTGCTGCAGCGTGCTGGCGATCCGGTGCTCAGCCTCGTAGATCCGCGCGTTCTCCAGGCGCAGACCGATCAGCCGGGCCAGCTGGACCAGCACGGCCGGCTCCGGCGGCCCGTCGTGGCCGGGCCAGACGCGCAGCTGGCCCACCGTGGCGCCGGACGTGTCCGGCAGCGGCATGACCACCTCGGGCGCGGTGGGCAGGGCGGCCCCGTCGTCGACCTCGGCCCGGGCGCCGGGCGCGGTCACCACGACCCGGCCCGCCGACGTCATCGCGAGCACGTGACGGGCCGCGACGTCGAGCACCTCGGCGGTGGTGCGCACGGTGCTGACCGCGGCGGCGACGTCGACCAGCCCGCGCAGCCGGGAGATGGTCTGCCGCCGGGCCTGGCCGAGGTCGAGGTTGGTGCGGACGCGGGCGACCAGGTCGCGCGCGGAGAAGGGCTTGACCAGGTAGTCGTCGGCGCCCGCGGTGAGGCCCTCGATCGAGGCCTCCTCGCCGGCCCGGGCGGACAGCACCACGATCGGCACGTCCCGGGTGCGCTCGTCGGCGCGCAGCGCGGTGATCAGGCCGAAGCCGTCCAGCCGGGGCATCATCACGTCGGTCAGGACCAGGTCGAACGGCCGCGTGCGGGCCAGTTCCAGGGCGGCCTCGCCGTCGACCGCGGTGGTCACGTCCCAGAGCGGGCGCAGCAGCCGGGCCACGTGGTCGCGCAGGTCGGCGTTGTCGTCGACGAGCAGGATCCGGCCGCGCCGGTCGTCCGACGGCGGAGCCGGCATGTCGATCTCCGAGGGCATGTCCCCGGACCACCAGTGCTCCGCCTCCGCGACATAGAGGCGGGTATCGACCTCGGCCTCGAGCGTGGAGGCCGCCGCGATCCGCTCCGGCGGCAGATGTCCCGTACCGAACGGAACCCGGACCGTGAAAACGCTGCCGCGACCGACCTCGCTCTGCAGGCTCACCGACCCGCCGTGCAGTTCCGCCAGCTCGCGGACCAGCGCGAGGCCGATCCCGGTGCCCTCGTGGCTGCGTGACCAGGCGCCGGTGACCCGGTGGAAGCGGTCGAAGAGCAGATGCTGCTCGTCGGCGGGAACGCCGACCCCGGTGTCCCGTACGGCGAGGACCGCGACGCCACCCTCGGCGTAGACCCGCACGGTGATCTGTCCGGCACGGGTGAACTTGATCGCGTTGGAGAGCAGGTTGAGGACGATCTTCTCCCACATCTCCCGGTCGACGTACACCGGCGCGGGCAGCGGCTGGGTGTCCACCACGAGGTGCAGCCCGGCCCGGTCGGCGGCGGACCGGAACGTGCTGGCCAGGCGGGACGTGTAGTCGGAGAGGTCGGTCGGGCGGTACGCCGCGCGGAGCCGGCCGGACTCCAGCCGGGAGAAGTCGAGCACCGTGTTGACCAGCTTGAGCAGGCGCAACCCGTTGTGGTGCACCGGAAGCAGGCGTTCCAGCACGGCCGGGGGCGTCACGGGGTCGTCGAGGAGGTCCTCCACCGGACCCAGGATCAGGGTCAACGGCGTACGGAACTCGTGGCTGACGTTGGAGAAGAAGTTGGTCTTGGCCTGGTCCAGGGCCGCGAGCTCGGCGGCCCGGGCCCGCTCCTGCTCGTAGGCCCGCATGTTCGCCACCGCGCGCGAGATCTGCGCCGCGGCGAGCTCGAGGAAGTCGCGGTACCCGCCGCCGAGCGCCAGGTACCGGCTCACCCCGACGATCAGTGCACCCACCGTCGCGGTGCCGCTGCCGATCGGCAGGACGAGAGCCTCGTCCGCGGCGTCCGGCGGCGGATCGGTGATCTCGCGCAGGGTGAGCCGGCCCGGCCGCCCGGTGCGGACGACCTCGCGGACCGCGGGGGGCACCGCGTTCTCGCCGTCCAGGATCAGCGTCGCGTACGGCACGTCGGCCGCGTTCTCGGCGAGCACGGCCAGCGTCTCGGCGACCAGCGCCTCCTGGTCGGGCGAGTCGGCCAGCCGCGAGCCGAGCGCGCTCAGCGTCCGCACCCGGCGTTCGCCGAGCACCCGGCCGGTGGTGTCACTGACGATGCAGAAGATGCCGCCCACCTCGCCGGGCCCGGTGCGGATCGGGTCGTACGAGACGTCGAAGTAGGTCTCCTCGAGGAAACCGTGCCGTTCCAGCATGAAGGGGTGGTCGACGGCCCAGAACGCCTCGTCGTCGGCGCGCACGCCGTCGAACAGCACCTTCAGCACGGTCCACGCCTCGGCCCACATCTCGTGGCCGGGCCGGCCCAGGTGGCCCGGGTGCTTGCTGCCCATGCTGGTGATGTACGCGTCGTTGTAGAGCGCGCAGTACTCCGGGCCCCAGAAGAGAATGATCTGGGCGCGCGACGCCAGCATGGTGGCAACGGCGTGACGCAACTCGGGCGGCCAGCCGGCCGGGGGCCCCAGCGGGGTGGCGTCCCAGTCCAGCTCGCGCATCCGGCGGCCCATCTCGCCGCCGCGCTCGAAGGCCGTGCTCAGCTGCTCGGGAAGGACGTCGTCCGAGCTTCCGCCCATGCGTCCTCCGTTCGGCCGGTCCGGTTGTGCACGGTAACACCGCTCCACGACAGCCGCGCGGTGCCCGGGTCAGGCCGCGAGGCGCGTCTGCAGACCGGCGCGTTCGGCGGCGGCCTCCACCAGCGCGCCGAACAACCGTAGGTCGGCGGTGCGCTCCGGATGCCACTGCACGCCGACGGCGAAGGAGCTGGCCGGGTCCTCGATGATCTCCGGCACCCGGTCCTCCGGCGACCAGCCGGTGACGGTGAGCCGGCCGGGGTTGTCGACGGCCTGGTGGTGGAACGAGTTCACGGTCAGGCGCGGCCCGAGCAGGGCGCGGGCCGTGGAACCGGGCCGGGTGACGACGTCGTGCCGCCCGTACGCGTCCGCGCCGGCCGCGAGCGGGTCGGTGCCGGACGCCCCGCGGTGCCGGTCGTGGCCGACCACGTCGGGCAGGTGCTGGTGCAGCGAGCCACCGGCCGCGACCGCCATCACCTGCATGCCCCGGCAGACGCCCAGCAGCGGCAGACGGGCGTCGAGGGCGGCGCGCATGAGCAGGAACTCGGAGGCGTCCCGGCCGCGGTCGGGGTTGGTCTCCGGATGTCTCCGGGCCCGCCAGCGGGAGGGGTCGACGTCGCCGCCGCCGGAGAACACGATGCCGTCCAGGGACTCGATCACGTCGATGCCCGGGTCGTCCGGAGTGATCAGGACGGCTCGTCCGCCCACCGCGTGCACGGCTTTCACGTACGTCATCGGAAGCATCCCCGCCATGAGGTTGTTCGTGCCGTACTGGACCTGCTGGGCGTAGGCGGTCATGCCGATGAGTGGCCTGCGCATTGCGGTGGATACCTCCTTGTGTGTCCCTCCGGCTATCCGGCCGCGGCCTGGACCAACGCGCCGAACAGTCGCCTGTCCCGGATCACCTCCGGGTGCCACTGGACGCCCAGGACGAACCGGCGGGCCGGGTCCTCGACCGCTTCGGCGAGGCCGTCCTCGGTGCGGCCGGTCACCTCCAGGGTGCCCGCGTCCGCGACACCCTGATGGTGGTAGCAGTGCACGCCCAGCTCGTCGCCCATCAGCGCGGCGATCCGGCTGCCCGGGGTGAACCGGGCCTCGTGCTCGCCGTACACGCCCGGGGCCGGCCGGTGTTTCTCGTGGCCGAGCACGTCCGGCAGATGCTGGTGCAGCCGGCCGCCGGCCGCGACGGTCAGCAGCTGCATCCCCCGGCAGACGCCCAGGACGGGTACGTCGTGGTTCAACGCCGCGCGGACCAGTGACAATTCCGCGGCGTCCCGGTCGTGTGCCACATCGGTGAGCGGTTCGCGGTCCGCGCCGTACCGGGCGGGGTCGACGTCGGGGCCGCCGGCGAGCACCAGGCCGTCCAGCACGCGCAGGACGTCGGTGTCCAGGTCGTCGGGCGGCAGCAGGATCGCGCGGCCGCCCGCCTCGGTCACCGCCGCGGTGTAGTCGTGCGGGACCAGGGTGCTCGGCAGGTCGTGCCAGACGCCCCAGGTCGCCCGGACGACGTACGAGGTGATTCCGATGATCGGACGCATCGCACCAACCTAACCGGCCCCCGACATGGGTGCGCGGCGTCACCCGCGAGGGGATGGCGCCGCGGCCGGGCCCTTCTGTCCCACCGGCGCGGGGACTGGACCCGAGCCGGCGGGGATTCGACCCCTGCGTCCCGCTTCATCAGGACGTATAGGTGTCGATGCCCTCCTTCCGGTGGCCTTAAACAACGGCTCACAATGGAGTTACATAAGCTCCGGTGATCCCGCCGTCGACGACGAACTGCGAAGCGGTCATGAACGAGGCGTCGTCGCTGGCGAGGAAGGCGACCGCGGCGGCGATCTCCCCGGGCTCGGCGAACCGGCCCATCGGCACGTGCACCAGCCGGCGGGCGGCCCGTTCCGGGTCCTTCGCGAACAGATCCATCAGCAGCGGCGTCGCGACCGGTCCCGGGCACAGCGCGTTGATCCGGATGCCCTCGCGAGCGAATTGGACGCCGAGCTCGCGGGTCATCGCCAGCACCCCGCCCTTGCTCGCGGTGTACGCGATCTGCGAGGTCGCCGCGCCGAGCAGCGCGACGAACGACGCGGTGTTGATGATCGAGCCCTTGCCCTGCCGCTGCATGTGCGGGATCGCGTACTTGCAGCACAGGTAGACCGACGTGGTGTTCACCCGCAGCACCCGCTCCCACGCGTCCAGCCCGGTCACCAGGATCGAGTCGTCGTCCGGCGGCGAGATGCCGGCGTTGTTGAAGGCGATGTCGACCCTTCCGTACCGTTCCGCGACCCCGTCGAAGAGCGCCCTCACCTGCTGTTCGTCGGCGACGTCACAGGCCACGAACTCGCCACCGACCTCGTCGGCGCAGGCCTTGCCGGCGTCGGCGGAGATGTCCACGGCGACCACCCGCGCCCCCTCGGCGGCGAACCGCCGGGCGGTCGCCAGGCCGATGCCACTGCCGGCGCCGGTGATCACGGCGACCCGGTCCTGCAAACGCTCCACTTAATCTCCCGTAGCTAGGAACACGTTCTTGACGTCGGTGAACGACAGCAACGCGTCCGGGCCCAGCTCGCGACCCAGACCGGACTGCTTCATGCCACCGAACGGCGTCCAGTACCGCACCGAGGAGTGGCTGTTGACGCTGAGCGCGCCGGTCTCCACGGCCCGGGACATGCGCAGAGCCCGGCCCAGGTCGCGGGTCCAGAGCGAGCCGGACAGCCCGTACTCGGTGTCGTTGGCCAGCCGGACCGCGTCCTGTTCGTCCCGGAACGGCAGCACCGACAGGACCGGCCCGAAGACCTCCTCGCGCCAGTGCCGATCGCCGGTCGAGTGGGCCAGCAGCACGGTCGGCGGGAACCACCAGCCGTCCCCGTCCGGCGCGTTGCCGGTGAACGCGACGTCCGCACCCTCCACATAGGAGGCAACGGTGGCCCGGTGGCCGGCCGAGATCAACGGACCCATCTCGGCGGTGTCCTTCGCCGGGTCCTCCACCCGCCACGTCTTCACGGCCGGTTCCAGCAGGGAGAGGAACCGGTCGTACACCGACTCCTGCACCAGCAGCCGGGAGCGGGCGCAGCAGTCCTGGCCGGCGTTGTCGAAGACCGAGGCCGGCGCGGAGGCGGCCGCCTTCTCCAGGTCGGCGTCCGCGAAGACGATGTTGGCGCTCTTGCCGCCCAGTTCCAGCGTCACCCGCTTCACCTGGTCGGCGGCGCCCGCCATGATCTGCTTCCCCACCTCGGTCGAGCCGGTGAAGCAGATCTTGCGGACCGCCGGATGCGTGACGAACCGCTGACCGACGACTGAGCCCTTGCCCGGCAGGATCTGGAAGACGCCGGGCGGGATGCCGGCCTCGAGCGCCAGCTCGCCGAGCCGGATCGCGGTGAGCGGGGTCAGCTCGGCCGGCTTGAGCACGACGGTGTTGCCGGCCGCGAGCGCAGGGGCGAACCCCCAGCCCGCGATCGGCATCGGGAAGTTCCACGGCACGATGATCCCGACGACGCCGAGCGGTTCGTGGAACGTGATGTCGACGCCGCCGGCCACCGGGATCTGCCGCCCGGTGAGCCGTTCCGGCGCGCCGGCGTAGTAGTCGAGCACGTCCCGGACGTTGCCGGCCTCCCAGCGGGCGTTCCCGATCGTGTGCCCGGCGTTGCGGACCTCCAGGTCCGCCAGCTCGTCCCGATGGTCGTCGACGACCGCGGCGAACCGGCGGAGCAGGCGCGCCCGGTCCCCCGGCGCCACCGTCCGCCAGCCGGCGAACGCCTGGTGCGCCCGCTCGATCGCCGCGTCGGTCTCTTCAAGATCCAGCGACGGTACGCGCGTGAGCAGCGCCCCGGTCGACGGATCCACCACGTCAGTCATCGTCACATTCTTTCGAAGCCGCGGCGCAGCTCCCAGTCGGTCACCGCCGCGTCGAAAGCGGCCAGCTCCACCTGCGCCATGTTGGCGTAGTGGCCCACCACGTCGGCGCCGAACGCACCCCGCGCGACCTCGCTGTCCAGCCACAGCTGCTGGGCCTCCCGCAGCGTGCCGGGCACCCGGCCGGCGGTCGCGTCGTCGTAGGCGTTGCCGGTGAACTCGGGCTCTAGCTTCAGCTCGCTCTCGATGCCGTGCAGCGCGCCGGCGACCAGCGCGGCGATCGCCAGGTACGGGTTCACGTCGCCGCCCGGCACCCGGTTCTCCACCCGCATGCCCTCGCCGTGCCCGGCCATCCGCAGCGCGCACGTGCGGTTGTCCACGCCCCAGCGCAGCGCGGTCGGCGCGAACGATCCCGGCTGGTAGCGCTTGTAGGAGTTGATGTTCGGCGCGAACAGCAGGCTGAACTCGCGCATGGTGGCCAGCAGGCCGGCGACCACCCGCTGCCCGGTCACGCTCAGATGCCCGGGCCCGTCGCCGAGCATGGCCGACTTCCCGTCCTGGCCGCGCAACGAGAAGTGGATGTGGCAGGAGTTGCCCTCGCGATCGTTGGGCTTGGCCATGAAGGTGAGCGACATGCCCTCCTGCGCCGCGATCTCCTTCGCCCCGTTCTTGTAGATCACGTGGTGATCCGCGCACGTCAAGGCGTCGGCGTACCGGAACGCGATCTCGTGCTGCCCGAAATTGCACTCGCCCTTCGCGCTCTCCGGGGTGAGACCGGCGCCGTACATGTCGTTGCGGATGCGGCGCAGCAGCGGCTCGACCCGCGCCGTACCGAGCAAGGAGTAATCCACGTTGTACTGGTTCGCCGGGATCAGGCCGCGATAGTGCTTCTCGAACGCCTGCTCGTAGCTGTCCCGGTAAAGGACGAATTCAAGTTCGGTTCCCGCGTACGCCGTGAGGCCGTGTTCGGCAAGCCGGGCCAGTTGGCGCTGGAGTATCTGCCGTGGCGAGGCGTAGACGGGATGGCCGTCGGTCGTCTCCAGATCGGCGAGGACCAACGCCGTACCCGGCTGCCAGGGCACCCGGCGCAGCGTGCCGAAATCCGGTTTCATGACGAAGTCGCCGTACCCGCTCGACCAGCTGGACATCTTGTATCCGCCGACGGTGTTCATGTCGACGTCCACCGCGAGCAGATAGTTGCAGCCCTCGCTGCCGTGGGCCGCCACCTCGTCGACGAAATAGCGGGCGTGCAGGCGTTTGCCCTGGAGGCGGCCCTGCATGTCGGTCAGCGCCAGTACCACCGTGTCGATGCTGCCATTGTCGACGGAGACGTCCAGATCCTCGAGATCCATGTGCTGTCCTAACGCGGCGGGGGCCGGGGCCGGGCGGGATCACCCGGCCCCTTCTGTTTACTGGCGATTCATTCGGTCGGCATGGTGGGCTCGCCGTGCGAGGCCTTTTCGAGGAGGTTCTGCCGCGGGCCGGTGAACCATTTCCGGGCGCTCGCGAACCACCAGATGGTGGCCGCGCCGACCACGATCGCCACGGCGACGATCGTGTAGTTGAACGTCGACGCGGTGATCGGGCTGGCCGTCGGCAGGATGAACAGGATGCAGATGATGCCGACCCAGACGATCGCGATCCAGCCCACCGCCGCGCTCCACCGGCCGAGATGCCACGGCCCCCGCTCGAAGTCCGGGTTCATCCGGCGCAGCAGAACCGGGCCCACATACGCGATATAGAGGCCGATCACCGCGATGGACGTGGCCGCAAGGTAGGCCGTCGTGTTCCAGAGCGACGGGAGCACCAGGATCGTCGAGATCGTCACGCACAGCCAGATGGAGTTGGTCGGCGTGCCGGTGCGCGGGTTGACCTTCTTCCAGATCCGCGAACCGGGCAGCGCGCCGTCACGGGCGAAGGCGTACGACATCCGGGAATTGGCGGTCACGCTCGCCATGCCGCAGAACCACTGCGCGACCATGCAGATGAACACCAGGAACGTGCCGACGTTGTGCCCGACGGCGTCGATGAAGATCTGCGCCGGCGGCAGGCCCAGGTCGGTGGTGCGCTCGGCCTCGTAGTCCTGGATCGACCAGGTGATCGCGAAGAGCAGCACGAAGCCGGCGATCACCGAGACGACGACCGACATCACGATGCCGCGCGGCGCCGCCCGGGAGGCGTCGTGCGTCTCCTCCGCGACGTGGGCGGACGCGTCGTACCCCGTGTACGTGTACTGGGCCATGAGAAGCCCGATGAGGACGGCGTACACACCGGCCCCGGCGAAGGTGAACCCGGTTTCGTTCCGCACCTCGGTGAAGACCTCGGAGATCGGTTTGTGCTGGTCGGGCAGCACGGCGAGCAGCACCACGATCACCGCCACCCCGACCAGGTGCCACCAGGCGCTGACGTCGGAGAGCAGCCGGACGAGGTTGACGCCGAACGTGTTCAGCAACCCGTGCACGATGATGATCACCAGGAAGATCAGGAACGTCCGGCCGGTGGTGACCTCCATGTCGAAGGTCAGGCTGAGGAACGCGGCCGTGGTGATGGCGGCGCCGAAGTCGATGGCCGCGGTGACCGCGACCTCGCCCAGGAAGTTGAACCACCCGACGAACCAGGCCCAGGCGGCCTTGTTGCGCTTGGCCAGCGCGGCGGCCCACCAGTAGAGGGCGCCGGCCGTCGGGTAGGCCGAGCAGACCTCGGCCATGGCCAGGGCCACGAAGGTGACCATGATGCCCACGAAGAGCCAGCCCATCACGATGGCGAGGGGCCCACCGGCGGTCATGGCGATGCCGTACGAGGTGATCGCGCCGGCCAGGATGGAAATGATCGAGAAAGAGACCGCGAAGTTCGAGAACCCGGAGAGCCGGCGGTGGAGTTCCTGCTGGTAGCCGAGCTGCGCGAGGCGTTCTTCGTCGGTGGTGGAGGTGGGGCTGGCGCTCATCTGCGACTCCCTTGACCGAGGGTTGCTGTGACCTGGGCCACCGCGTGCCGTGATGATCGCCCCGGATTGTTACGCGAGTCAATGAGCAGCGGTAATTGCGTTGCCCGCTGAGCAGCGCGGGCAGCACACTTGTCCGTATCAGGAACGTTTCGCGAGGGCCCTCGGCAAGCCCCGCGAGCATCAGGGGACCGGCGCAGGCGCCGCCCCTGACCCGCGGCGGAGCGGGGCGCGGTCACCTCTCTCACGCGGCATCGCCGCGGCCCGGCGCCCGCTCCGCTCCGCCGCCCCTTATGTGGGCATCCGCCCCTCTAGCGCTCGCTG
>NZ_CAKUCL010000186.1 GCF_934643405.1 uncultured Actinoplanes sp. | reverse complement strand
ACGGACGCGGCCACGCCGGCGACGCCGGGCAGGATCCAGAGGACTCCGTAGGAGACGGCGGTGCGTTGCAGGCCCGATGACACCGTGAGGACGGCAAGCGGGATGGTGAGCAGCATCGTGATCAGCGGAAGCGCCGTCCACCTCGCCACGATGCTCCATCGCCGGCCCGGAGCGGCGCCGATGTCGACCAGCGTGCGCCGGGCGAGCGTATGCCCGACGATCATGCCGGCGCCGCCCAGCACCACGATCACCATCGTGCCGAAGGCGCCGAGGAAGGCGGCGGTGTTCGCCACGGACCGCAGCCGGTCATATGCGCTGGGATCCGACCCGTTCTGCATGTTCGCGCTCGGCGCCAGGCGGATCGCCGCCGCCCGGATGAAGAACTGATCGCGCGGCTCCAGGCTGGTGAAGTCCATGAGGATCACCTCGCTCATACCGACCGGTTCGAGTCCGAACTCCTCGGCGACCGGACCCCCCAGCGGAACGACCAGGCCGGGCAGATTGCCCCCGAGGATCGGGTCGGCCTCGGCCGGGGTGTCGGTGATCCGGGACGCGGTCCGGTCACCGTTGCGGAAGTCGAGCAGCCCGACCTTCCCGTCGCCCACCAGGTGTGGGTCGGCGCGCGGGACCGACCCCTGCGCTCCGAGGAGAACCCGGTTGATCGGCGCCGCCGAGTCCTGGGAGAAGCAGTCCGTGACGTCGCCAGGATCTCGAGTGTTCCGTTCGGCCATGCAGGCAACCACGTCGGCCGCCGTCACCCGCAGCGTCGTCCTCGCCTCGTCCGGCACCCGGTAGCTGACCATCGCGTTTCCGCCGTGCGCGCGATAGAGCTCGGTCAGCGCGGGAACCGCGGTGTCCGGCATGTCACTGATGACGAAGGAACTGGCCGGCTGGAGCGGGCTGGACAACGCTTCGCCGAGATTGGCGTCGTACACGTTCTGCGCCGCCCACATGCTGCTCGCCAGAGCTACGAGTGCGCCGGCGGCCGTGACGGAGCGAAGGCCGGCGAGAAGATGACCCGTCAACGCCCGGGTGCCGGGGGGAAGGCCCCGGGTGAGCAGAGGCGCGATCGCGTACGGCAGTGTCGCCGCGACCACGGCAGCCGGCAGCTGGGCGAACGACGCGAGACGGTCGCGGTCGAGGGCATGGGACGCATAGATGAGCAAGAGCCAGCACGCGAGCCCGCCGGCCGTCGCCGCCACACTCACCACGGGTGCCCATCGACGCTGCGGGGTGTGGAGCGTGCGGCGCTGCAGATGCCGGGCGCCGGCCCGCACGGACGGCACGGCCAGCAGCCCGGTCAGTACGGTCAGGGCGAGCATCGCGGCGACCGGCGGCCACGGCACCGCGATGTGCACCCATTGTTGTCCCAGCCGGGCGGAGACCGGTCCGCGGGCGAGCTGCACGGCCAGGGCCGCGACGGCGCTGCCGAGAACCTCTCCCACCAGGACCGTCCCGAGAACCACCGACATGATCCGGCGCCACGCGCGGGCCGGGGGCATGCCCGCGGCGACCAGCGTGTCGGCGTCCCTGCGCCATCCGCGGGACAGGACCGCACCGACGGCGACGACCAGCACAGCCACCAGCAGAGCGCAGCCGGTCGGCACGAAGCGCATCGCGCTCAGGAAGTGCGGCCTGTTCTTCGCTGCCACCTCCAGCAGGGCGTCGACGGAGTTGTAGGTCGCCGTCCGGTCGTCGAGGAACGGCCGGACCGGGGTGAGGGCGAAGAAGCTCTCGGCGCTGAGCCACATGGTGGGCCGGAAGGTCGCCCAGTCGTCGGTCAGCTGCACCAGCGTACTGGCCGTCCGATCAGCGGGATCCACCGAGAACCCGACCACCCGGCCCGGTCGTTGGCGGTCACCGGCGCGCACCTGCACCGTGTCGCCGATCGCGATGCCCAAGGCCTCGGCGGTCGTTTGCGAGAGGACGACGTCACCCGGACGGGAGGGCCGTGCGCCCTTCGTGACGACACCCAACCGCAGCGACGGGTCGGCGATGGTGCGCACCAGGACGGGCACCGACAGACCGCCGGCGACGACGTCGCCGCTCTCGTCCTGGAGCGGCTTGGCACCCCCGGCCGACCGCAGGGCTTTCGTCGCGTCCGGATTGCCGGTCTGCAACGCGTACGAGGCATCACCGACGTCCGCGCGGGCCGAGTCCACGATGGCCTTCTCGGCGCTGCTCAGCACCGTGGACAAGCCGATCAGCGATCCCCCCAGCAGAAAGCCCAGGAGCAGCAGGACGCCCATCTGCGAGACCCGGTGACGCAGGAATGCCAGGCAGAGGCGTAGCCCGTCGACACCGGACCTCACGGCGCGGTCACCAGCTTGCCCCTGGCGAGCTGAACCCGGTGGTCCAGCCGCTCGGCCACTCGTGGATCGTGGGTGGCGACCACGACCACCAGCCCGTCACGTCGGCCGAGCTCGACCAGGATGTCGGCGATCCGCTCGGTGTTGTCGACGTCCAGGGCACCGGTCGGCTCGTCCGCGAGGAGGACGGGGGTACCGGCAAGCAGAGCGCGGGCGATCGCCACCCGTTGCTGCTGGCCCCCGGACAACTTCGTCGGCAGCCGGCGGCCCATCGACGACGGCAGTCCGACACGCTCCAGCATCGTGGCGACATCAGCGTCGGCGCGGCGGAAACCGCGCAACTCGGCGGCGAGCAGCATGTTCTGTTCGACCGTCAGAAACGGCACCAGGCGGTAGTCCTGGTGGATGAGCGAGACCCGCGGATCACCGGCCGACCGCCAGGACGCCGCCGCCACCTCGACGCCGTCGATCGCCACCGCGCCGGCCGCGGGCCGCTGCATGCCGCCGATGACGCGCAGCAACGTGCTCTTGCCACTACCGCTCGGCCCCATGACCGCGGTGGTGCCGGGCCCGAACGTGAGGTCCACCTCGTCGAGGGGCGTGACGTCGGGGTACTGCACGGTTACGTGATCCAGCGTGATCATGAGTCTCCGCCTGTACCGAACCACGTGGCAGGTGCGTACGGCACCCGCCACGTGGCAGGGATCAACTATCGGCTCGTCAGTTCGACAGATGCATGGCATCCGGAATAGCAGGTGTACCACCCGGTGTACACCCACACGTAGGTCTGCGTGCTGTAGGAGCTGGTGTAGTCCGGCCCCAGGTTCCGCACGAGCTTCGCCCGGAACTTCGTGTCACTCCCGAGCCGGGAACACATGGCACCCGCACGGTGGGTGCCTCCGCTGCCGTTCGAGAACGACGTGACGCAGTCGCCACTGACTGCCAGAGCGGGCGTCGCGTTGCTGATCACCGGTACGACACCCGCGAACATCATCATCGCGGTCGCTAACGTGGTCTTTCCAAGTCGGCTGTGCACCAAAGCCTCCCCTTGCATGGTGTTCACGGCCGAGGCTTCTCGTCATCGGCTCATGCGCCGACACGGCGTAGAGCAGCTTTCGAGCATGCTCCGGCACCTAGAAGGTCTCGCGAACGAACGAGTCGCGGGGGCGAGATATCAGCCGATCAGAAAGGCGGTCAGTATTCCCGTTCCGGACGCCCTGAGACGAACGATGAGGAATCCAGAACTCGGTCACTGACGCCCGATCGGCCGGCCGGCCGCCCTCGTGAGTGCGACTCCCGAGCTGTGGGTATCGGCGGTCCGGGGTTTACCTTTCGCCATCACGCTATTGGTGGGATTCCCCGCACGGACGAACCGGGCAACGAGCCACTGCTTCCGCGATGTCTCGGTGGTGACGATCTTCACATCGGCCTCCCTTCTTGACAGTGAATGCTGCAGTTCGATGGCCCTCCGCGACCCGTGAGCAGCTCACGTCGAATTCCGGACGAATTACTGCAGATCGCGGAGGTGGTATTGATGCCAGTTCGCGGTTGGCGAAGTCGTCGAGGATCAAAGACGCGCACATGTTGATGCGATTGACCGATATGCAGATCAGCAGCCCGTACCAGGCACAGCCGACGTCGACCCGCAGCGTGACCGACGATGCGGGTGCCATCGGGCGTCGGGCGTTCCCGCCGTCAGGCGTTGGGCGTTGCCCACCGTCTGGCGTCGGGCGTTGCCCACCGTCAGGCGTCGGGCGTTGCCCACCGTCTGGCGTCGGGCGTTGCCCACCGTCAGGCGTCGGGCGTTGCCCACCGTCAGGCGTCGGGCCTCCCAGCCGTCAGACGCCGGGCGTAGGCCTCCCAGCCGTCAAGCGTCGGGCGTCCTAGCCGTCTGGCGTCGGGCGTAGGCGTCCCAGCCGTCAGGCGCCGGGCTGTGCGGGCGGTCAAGGTCTCGCCGTGCCGGCGAGGACATCGAGGCGCGCGGGAATTCTGGAGGACGGCACCGGCTTGAGGTACGCCGTAATCGCGACAGTGATGCCGGGCGTGGCCGACAATGCGACTGGGGCCGCCGACGCAATTGCGAAACTGTGCCTCGCCGTACTGCGACAAAGGCACCGCAAATCGCGCCGTGATCAACCAGGCGCGGTTGAGAGTGGCCTACGCCGGCCGATGTGCCGGCACTGCGGCGGCCGGACCGCTCAGGAGCGTTCCCACCTAAACAACAGACAGATTCCGTCGAACAATCATGATCCCCTCATCATGGTCGATGGTTAACTCCGCTGGAATGCAGAGGAAGACTAACCGAGGGTGAGAGGGAAGTCTATCAATTGGACAGTCGAACTTGGACCGGGTCTGGCAGCAGGGCTGGATACGGCGTCCGCCCGCGACATCAATCAAGAGCCAAAAGCTCCTAGTTTTTCGCTAGGCAATATATTCTATTGTGGCAAACAGAACTTGAAGGCGACAGGATGCCACCCTCGGGCCGGCTCCACGACCGACCCGCGCGGCGACCAATTTTGGCCTCATTCTGGCGCCTTCCCAAGCACGTGGCCCGGCCGGACGGATGATCATTGACCGATCTCGATACAGAGTCCGTGCCCGCCGATCGGGCTGCGCGTGGTGTTCCGCAGGCGCGACCGTCCGGCATTGACGGGCCGACTTCCTGAGCCGCCGGCCGGTGAGGAAAGATTCATCGATCTTCGGATGAGCCTTATAACGATTTCGCGTATGAAGATTTTCTTTCTCGCCAGGCCATCCGAGCAGTTCCGGTGATTGAGCAGGAACGCAGCCGGCAGCACAACGCTGCGGCGTTGGTCGCAGGCCAGGCGCGCGGCGAAGCCTCGGCCAGGGCGCAGCTGCGATCGATCAAGCCACAGCGTCACGAGGCGATGCGCGCCGCCGGCGAGCTTGCTGGCCCGGGGGTGCGGGCTGAGGCGGATGCGTGCGGCGGGCGAGTATGCCGGCCCGGGGGTGCGGGCTGAGGCGGATGCGTGCGGCGGGCGAGCATGCCGGCCGAGCACAGGTTCTGCAAGTCGCACCGGGTAGATGACCACTTCGGTCCTCTGCCGAAGCCCCAGGTTGTGGGTGCGCGTCACCGCCCGGGGCCACGGGTGGCGGATGCGAGGTCCACAGTTGCCAGTCATCTCATCGCAGCGTGTAGTCCTCATTGGTTCGGCCAAGGTGTGGCAGCCGGCAGGAGGTACGGGTGCCGCTGTCGGGGGATGACTGCTGATCGAGGTTCCGTCGGCCACGTTCGCCGCCGAGCGGATCCCGGAGCGTGCCGATTGCCACGGTTGCTGCACGTCGGAGAGCGGTGGGCCGAGCGGTCGAAGATTCACCGGACCATGTTCGGTCGACGGCCGGCGCGGGCACAGGGATGGACATGGATATACGGGGAACAACGCGGACGCTGCCTCCGGTGTGGCTCTACGTCACGCTCGGCGTGATCGTGGTCCTGGGCTTCGCCGTCGCTACCTTCCAGGTGTGGACCAACGACAACGCGCTGCGCGACCGCGGACGGCGGACGTCGGCGCGCGTGGTCGAGATCGGCACCGGCAAGAAAAACCGGGTGCATGTGGAGTTCACGACCGAGCAGGGGCGCCGGGTCGAGGCGCTCGTCGGGCAGGGAGACGAAGCGCCAGGTGCCCGGGTGCGGGTCGGGGACGAGATTCCGGTCGTGTACGACACGGAGAATCCGACCGACGACGTCCGGGATGCGCGGGCCCCGCAGAACCACAAGGTCGCATACCTGCTCCTCGGCGTGACGATCGCCGGCGCGGTAGCGCTACCGTTCACCTCGTGGGGTCTGCACCGGGAGCACCGGCGACGCCGGCAGAACCGCTGATCGGCGGATCAACCCGTTCCGGTAGTCGCCGGACGCACCACGCATCCGAGCCGCCGGCCCGCGTCCGCGACCCGCGGCGAGCCGTCGATGCCGCCGGAGGATCCGGCGCCTGGCTTTGCTCACGCTGCCCCACTGTGGAGTCGCCACGATCAGCTCGGCGGGGGGTGCTCGGCTCGCCCGGGACCGTGCTGGCGTGGGTGACCGACCCAGGGGCTTGAAAGAACGACGGCGCCCCAAGCTTCCGTACGGGGTGGTCAGGCCGGGACCACGAACGGGAAGGCAGCCGCCCGCTGAGCCGCGGTGCCGGACGGGCGCAGGCCGGACGGCACGGCCATGCCGGTGACCAGGGACAGCATCGCCTCCGGTGCGTTGTCGGCCGTGGTGCGGCCGTTGCGGCTGACGAAGCCGAACACGGCCGGTGTGCCGATCACGTACGGTAGGACGTCGGGCAGCAGCTCGCGGGCCACCGCCTCGCCGTAGCTCCGCGGGTCGGCGGACGTCCCGGCGGCCGCGACCACGGCGGCGACCTGCCCGGCCATGCTGGAGCCGTCCGCGGCGAAGTCCTCCGACGGATGCCGGGTGTTGGCCGGGTTGGCGAAGTCGGTGTCGTCCGGCCAGAAGATCGGCCACATCATCGGGTAGCCGGCGCGGTTGATCTGCCGCCAGCCGCCGGCGTCGGTGGCGAGCTTGGTGGCCGCCCAGATGCCGGTCCGGGCGCCGGGCCGCAGCCGCGGATGCCGGTGCGAGACCTCCAGCACGATGGAGTCGACCTTGGTGCCGGCGAAGGTGTTGCGCGCCTGCTCCGGCCGCCACGGCGACAGGTCCGGGGCGGTTCCCTTGGCCACCGCGCCGTTGATGATCGCGAGCAGGGACAGGTCGATGAAGAAGGGGTCCGCGATCCGCCCGGCCCACAGCCGGAAGCCCTCGGCCTCGACCGCCTGGCCGGTCGCGCCCTCCAGCACCAGCTCGCCCTCGGCGGAGTCCTGCCGGGCCTGAGGTCCGTCCAGCGTGTGCAGTTTCAGGGCCTGGGGTCCGTCGCGGTCGGGTTCGCCGAACGACACCCGGAAAGTGATCTCCTCGGTGTCCGCGCCGTCGAAGTGAACCTTGAACTCGTACCGCGCCTCGGGGTGGAAACCCGGTTCGGCCTGCACACCGGTGATGTCCGAGTTGACATCCATGATGAGGACTGTGCTGTTTTCGCCGGGAAACACGAACAGGTCGTCGAGGAACAGCTGGCCGTTCTGCGCCGCGAGCGGCGTGTCGAGGTGGTGGGACATCGGAGAGGTCCTTTCCGCGATACGGCAGACCCCTTCCGTTCTACGCGCGTCTGGGCTGCTCAAGCCCTCACGACGAGCACGCATTGTCGTAACGTGGACCACAGCGGCAGGGGCCGATGCGCGTCCGCGCCGGCGCCGACCCACGATCGGCGGCGGACCTGCCGGTGCGGCTAACGTATGCGGACATGACCGCCGAGGAGAATCTCTGGCTTCGCAAGATCGCGGAGGACCCCGGGCACTCGCACTGGTACATCCAGCGGTTCCGGGACATGGCCGCCCGCGGCGCCGACCTCGCCGGTGAGGCCCGGCTGATCGACGCGATGGCGGCGCGTGGCGCCCGCGTTCTCGACGCCGGGTGCGGCACCGGCCGGGTGGGCGGCCGTCTCGCCGCGGCCGGGCACCGGGTGACCGGCGTCGACCTCGACCCGGAGCTGATCGCCGTCGCCCGCGCCGACCACCCGGACGCCACCTGGCTGGTCGGCGACCTCAGCGAGCTGGACCTGGGGTCCGCGTTCGACGTGATCGTGTGCGCCGGCAACGTGATGACGTTCGTGGCTCCGTCCACCCGCCGGGAGATCCTCCGCCGGTTCCGCGCCCACCTGGCCGGCGACGGCCGGGTGGCGGTCGGCTTCGGCGCCGGCCGGGGCTACGACCACGACGAGTTCCTCGCCGACGCGCACGCCACCGGTCTCGCCGCGGACCTGCTGCTGAGCACCTGGGACCTGCGGCCCTACCGGCCCGGCTCGGACTTCCTGGTCGCGCTGCTCACCGCCGCCTGACCGGCGGCAGCGCGACCATCCCGAACGCGGCCACCGGCGGTCACTCTGACCGGCGGCAGCGCGACCATCCCGAACACGGCCACCGGCGGTCACTCACCGGACCGGCGCGTTCAGCCACGGCCGGACCAGGTCCTCGCTCGCCGCCCACACCTCGGCGCGGCGGCCGGCGCTGACCCGGGCGGGGATCGGCAGCCGACGGCAGCCGGGCCCGTAGAAACCGGACGGCAGGCGCGGCCCGGTCGCCAGGGCCACCGGCGTGGCGGCCGCGGCGGCCGGGTCGGCGCCGAACCGCTGCTGCACCCTGTCCAGGACTCGCCGAAGCGGCGCGGGTACGCCGTACGCGTCCCGGAAGACCCGGGTGGCCACCAGGCCGGGATAGACGCAGCCGACCGCCGGCCCCGGATGCCGCGTGGCGAGTTCCGCCGCGAACAGGTCGTTCGTGAACTGGGTACGCCCGGAGATCCGCAGGCCGCGCCCGCCGCGCAGCGCCCGGACGTCGCCGAGGGTGTCCCGGTACCGTCCGGCCGCGGCGACCAGCACCACCCGGCCGCCCGGGACCAGCCGCGGCAGCAGCAGGCGCACCAGCAGGAAGCGGCTCAGGTAATTCAGCACGAACGAGCGTTCCAGCCCCTCCGCGGTCGTCTCCGCCCGCAACGAGAAGTTCCCGGCGCAGCACACGACCGCGTCCAGCCGGGCGGGCGCCTCGGCGGCCGCGCGGGCGGTCTCACCCAGCAGACTCAGGTCGGCCCGGACATCGCCGTCGCGGCCGACCGTCACGGCTCGTCCCCGCAGGGCGGCGGCAACCGCGCCGCCGATCCCGGTCGAGCCGGTCACCAGCACATTCTCCATGCCTCGACGCTAGGAGCGGCCCGCGGGACAATCCAGGCGTGTCCGTCCCGCAAACCCCATCGGACGTCCTGGGCGCGGTCCTGCGCGAACTGCGTTTCACGTCCGCGGCGTACCGGTGGATCGAGATGACCGCGCCGTTCCGGCTGGTCTTCGACCGGCCCGGGTTGCGCGGTGTGCATCTGATCGCCGGCGGCGGGTGCGATCTGGTGCTGGCGGACGGCCGGGTCGTCGCGCTGAGCGCCGGGGACACGGTGATCCTGCCGCGCGGGGACGACCACGAGCTGCGGTCCGGCCGGGCCGTCGCCACCTCGGGGTTCGAACTGGCCGCCCGCACCCCGGGCGCGCGGCTGCGGGGCGGCGGGCCGGGGCCGGGGCCGGGCGCGACGATCGTGTGCGGCGCCTTCGTGGCCGGCGATCCGGAACATCCGGCCCTGCGCGGCCTGCCCCGGGTGCTGCACGTCCCCGGTGTCTCCGGCTCGCCACCGCCGTGGCTGACGCCCTACGTGGAGGCGCTGCGCCAGGAGGCGTTCGATCCGGGGCCGGGCAGTGACGTGGTCATGGCCCGGCTGTCCGACGCGATGATCGCCCGGGCGCTGGGCCGGCACGGCGAGGTCACCGGCGACCCGGGCTGGCTGGCCGGCCTGCGCGACCCGCACCTGGCCGCCGCGCTCGGCGCGGTGCACGCCGACCCGGGACGGCCGTGGACGCTCGCGTCGCTGGCCACGACGGCCGGGCTGTCGCGCACCGCGTTCGCCGCCCGGTTCTCCGCCGCGGTCGGCGAGCCGCCGATGCGCTACCTCCAGTCGCTGCGCCTGCATCACGCCCGGCGGCTGCTGCGCGACGAGCGGCTCACCGTCGCCGCGGTGGCCACGCGCGTCGGCTACACCTCGGAGGTGGCCTTCGCCGCCCGGTTCCGGCGTGCCTTCGGCGTGCCACCGGGAGCCTGGCGGCGCGGCGGATGACCAGCCGGCCGGGTGCGGCCGGATCATCCGGAGCGGGCGCACCGGCTCGCCCGGAACCTAGGCCGACAGCTGTTTGCGCGAGCGGATGCCGAGCTTCGTGAACACCTTGCGCAGGTGCCACTCGACGGTGTGCGGGCTCAGGAACAGCTGCGCGCCGATCTCCGGATTGGTCAGGCCGGACCCGGCGAGCCGCGCGATCTGCTCCTCCTGGGCGGTGAGCTCGACCGGCCGGGGCACGCTGCGGGGGCGGGCCGTCTCCCCGGTGGCGAGCAGTTCGCGGCGGGCCCGCTCGGCGAACGCCCGGGCGCCGAGGCGGTCGAGCATCTCGTGGGCGGTGCGCAACTGTTCGCGCGCGTCCAGCCTCCGCTGCGAACGCCGCAGCCATTCGCCGTACAGGAGATGGGCTCTGGCGAGTTGCGGCGCGATCGGGCTGCGCCCCAGCCGGTCGATCGCCTCGCGGTACAGCGATTCGGCGGCGTCACCCTCGCTGAGCAGCGCGCTCGAGCGGGCCAGCACACCGAGCGCCCAATCCGAGCCCGCCGCGCTCGACCTGCTGTCCAGCCGCCGCAACGCCTCCTCGGCCGCCTCGCCGGCACCGCTGCGAGCGGCCGCCTCGACCAGCTCGACCAGTGACCAACCCAGAAAACCGGGGTCCTCGTACGCACATGCCTGCCGCGCCTGCGCGAGACCCTCCTGGTACCGGCCGTGCCCGTTGTACAGCACCGCCAGCGCGTAACCGGCCAGGCCGAGGGCCCGTCCCTCACCCCGCGCCGTCGCGTCCCGGATGCTCGCCTCGATCGTGGCGACCGCGTCCCGCTCGTCGCCCTGCCACGCGACGAGCATGAGCGAGGTGTACCGCAGCGGCGCGTTGCCGGTCGCCCGCGCGATCGCGTCGGCCTCGCCGATCAGCGCCGCCGCCCGGCCGAACTCGCCGGCGTGCACGTGCACGCCGGCCCGGTAGGACAGCGCGACCGGCAGGACGGTGAGCGCCCCCGCGTCGCGGGCGAGCCGGACCGCGCGGTCGGCCAGCTCCCGCCACGCGTCGTAGTCCCACAGCTCGGGCGCGACCGGCTCGGGCGCCACCGGGCAGGCCAGCCAGAGCCAGCGCATGATGTTCTCGCCGCCCGCCGCGTCCTGCTGGAACGCCCGCAGCGCCCGGCGCAGCGGCGGCACACCCGCGCCGTACCCGTCGGTGAACCGGGTGGCCACGCCGTCCAGCAGCAGGTCGTTCAGCCGGGGTGGCCGCGGCGCGGCCGGCGCCGCCCGGCCGGCCTCGGCCGCCTCCCGCAGGTCCGGCTGGTCGCCGAGCCGGCCGGCGAAGATGACCGCGCCGAGCGTCTCCAGATACGCCTCCCGGGCCGACTCGCGGTCCAGCGGCTCGAGCTGCCGCGCGGCCTCCAGCAGCAGCGGCGCGGCCTCGCTGCCCCGGCTGCGGGCGAAGACGATCTGCGCGCGCAGCCAGGCCGCCCGTGCGCGCCCCAGCTCGTCCGGCGGTCCCAGCTGCACGTCGGCCAGCAGGTCGGCGGCCCGGTCCGGAGCGCCCGCCTGGAACATCGCCTGCGCGGCGGCCAGCACCCGGGCCACCCGCCGGGCCGGGTCGGGCGTCAGCGCGGCCGCCCGCTCCAGGAACGTGGCTGCCGCGGCGACGCCACCCCGGCGCTGGGCCCGGTCGGCCGAGCGTTCCAGCTCGGCGGCCACCGTCTCGTCGGGCCCGTCCGCCGCGTGCGCGCGGTGCCAGGCACGGCGGTCCGGGTCGACCTGCGGATCGGTGGCCTCGGCGAGGGCGCGGTGAACGTCCCGGCGCTCGGTCACGTCCGCGGACCGGTACGCCGCCGACCGTACGAGGGGATGCCGGAACCGCACCCGGCTGCCGAACTCGATCAGCCCGGCCGCCTCGGCCGCCGTCGCTGCCTGCGGCTCGATGCCCAGCAGCGCGGTCGCGCGCAGCAGCAGCGGCACATCGCCGATCGGCTCGGCCGCCGCGGTGAGCAGCAGTCGCTGCGCCGGCGCCGGCAGCGACCGCAGGCGGGTCAGGAAACTGCGCTCGATCCGGCTCTCCAGCGGCTGCGCGTCGGGCAGCGCGAAGCCGCCGGCCAGCTGCGCCCCGGACAGACCGCGCGGCAGTTCCAGCAGCGCCAGCGGATTGCCGCGGGTCTCCGCGATGATCCGGTCGCGCACCCGTTCGTCGAGCCGCCCGGTGACCACCGAGTCGAGCAGCACCCGGGCGTCGGCGTTGCGCAGACCCTCGACGCGCAGCTCGGGCAGCCCGGTCAGGGCCGCGTCGCCGTCCAGGCCGCGCACCGCGAACACCATCGCGACCGGCTCGGCCACCAGCCGCCGGGCGACGAAGGCCAGCGTCTGCGCCGACACCCGGTCCAGCCACTGGGCGTCGTCGACCAGGCACACCAGCGGCCGGTCCGCGGCCACGTGGGAGAGCAGGCTCAGCGCCGCCAGCCCGACCAGGAACCGGTCCGGCGGCCGGCCGGAACTCAGCCCGAACGCCGTGGCCAGCGCGTCGCGCTGCGGCTCGGGCAGCCGGTCCAGGTGGTCGAGCATGGGCGCGCACAGCTGGTGCAGGCCGGCGAAGGCCAGCTCCATCTCCGACTCGGCGCCGCTGGCGCGCACCACCCGGCAGCCGCCGGCCCGGCCGGCCAGGTAGTCCAGCAACGCCGTCTTGCCGATCCCGGCCTCGCCGCGGACGACCAGGACCTGGCTCTCCCGCGCCCGCACGCCGGCCAGCAGGTGATCGAGCCGATCGCACTCGTCGTGCCGGCCGTGCAGCCGCGCCTGGCGATCATGACTCGACATGGCCCCAACCCCGTCTGTTCCGCCTGAGCCTAGAGACAGCGGTTTGCCCTGGCAACGGCCTTGCCGGTCAGGCGACCATCGGCCCCAGCGCGTCGCGCAGGGCCGCCCGCGACGAGACGTGCAGCTTGGCGTAGGCGCTGCGCAGGTGGCCGGCCACGGTGCGCGGGGAGATGACCAGCCGCTCGGCGATCTGCCCGTTGGTCAGCCCGCTCGCCGCGTACCCCGCGATCGTTCGTTCCTGCGCGGTCAGCGCCACCCCGGCCGGGCGTTGCGGGGCTGTCGCGGCGAGCTCGGTGCGCGCCCGATCGGCCCAGGACCTCGCGCCCAGCCGCTCGAACGACGTCGCGGCCAGTTCGAGGTAACGGCGTGCCCGGGCGAGCGCCCGTCCCCGGCGCAGCGCCTCGCCGTACAGCAGGGCCACCCGTGCCTGATCGAACGGCCAGCGCTCGGCGCCGGGCGTGGCCAGGGCCGCCGCGAAGTCCCCCCGATGGCCGGTGACCAGCGCGGACGAGCACAGCGCGTGCAGGGTCAGCCGCGGCGACGCGGACCCCTCGACGGCTTTCCGGAAGGCCGCGGCGTGCCGTTCCGCGACGGCCCGCCGGCCGGTCCGCATCGCGGCCTCCACCAGGATCGACGCCGTCCAGAGCGCCGACGGGTCGTCGGCCGGCAGCTCGCCGGGGGTCGCGATCGCGCAGGCGTGATGATAGGCCGTGTCGAAGTCGGCCAGCCCGAGAGCGAAGACCGCGGCCGCGTGCCGGGCCCGGTGCAGATCGGCGCGGACTCCGCCGAGGGCGGCCGCGGTGACCGCCGCGGTGATCCGTGGGCGGGCCGTGCAGACGTCCCCGCGCAGGGCGGCCAGCAGCGCGTCGAGGCAGTCGAAGCGGATCCGCCAGCGTGTCACGCCGCGCGCCTCGACGAGCCGGCGGCCGATCGCCGAACGTCCCGCGGCGACGTCCCACCGGCCGGCGTCGATGTCGTCGACGGCCAGCAGGTACAGCGACTCGGCCGCAGCGACGTCGGCGCCACCCGCCATGGCGATGGCGGCCGACCGGCGCAGCGCGGCGCGGTGCTCGCCGAGACGGTCGGCGACCAGCGCCGCGCCCGCGAGCTCGTTGACATACCGGGGATCGGCCGGCGGCCCGGCCGGCTGACCGGCGGGCCGGCCGCCGAGCTGCCGCAGCG
>NZ_CAKUCL010000185.1 GCF_934643405.1 uncultured Actinoplanes sp. | reverse complement strand
GGACTAGACGCAGGCCAGGTGCATGAGGGAGGCGCGGGCGATCTCGCCGGGTGCCCGGCCGGCCCGGGCCGCGACGCTGCCGTCCGGCGCCCAGATGCCGGACTGGCCGGCGGTCTCGGCGAACTCGCCGCCGGTCGGGCCGGCGAAGGAGGAGAAGGCCACCCATACGCCGTACGTGGTGGAGATGCGCCGGGCCCGGGAAGCCGCCACCGCGGCAGCCGGCGGCTGGTCCACCGAGCCCGCGACATAGGCGTCCATGCCCAGCTCGGCCAGTTCGGCGGCGTGCGACTCGACGCCGGTGTCGCGGCAGATCGCCAGGCCGAGCCGCCAGCCGTCCACGGTCAGGACCGCCGGGCCCGGGCCGGCGGCGAAGCGCTCCTCCGAGTGGTGCGGGTGCTGCTTGCGGTAGACGACCCGGGCGCCGTCGCCGTCGATCGCCAGCGTGGCGATGTGCGGACCGGCCACCGGAGCCCCTACCAGCGCGATCGTGTCGGTCGCCGCACACGCCGCGATCAGCGGCGCCAGCCGCGGATCGTCCTCGGCGAGCAGCGGAGCGGACAGCTCGTACCCGGTGAGCGACAGCTCCGGGAAGACCACCACCCGGGCGGCCGAGGCGCGGACCGCGGCGGCGTGGGTGACCGCGTTGCGGGCCACATCGAGCGGGACGACGCGGGGCTGGGCGACAGCGATGACGAGCGAGCTCATGGTGTTTCCTTCAGCTTTCCGGACGAACGAACCGGGCGAATTACGGGCGCACGGCCTCCACCAGGAACCGGTGTGCGGTCACGGTGAAGCCGCCGTGCAGGCGGATGAAGGAATCGAGGCGGCTCAGCTCGTCGGCGTACCGCTGCGGAGAGAAATCACGAATCTGCCACGGAAGGTCACGCAGCTGCCGGACGACCGCGCCGATGTCACGGAATGTGATCACGGGTTTTTCCTCGCGGACGTCGGTCACGCGCAGGCCGGCATCGCCGAGCGTACCCACCGCGACATCGGCGTTCCATCGCCGCGACCGCGCCGGCGGCGCGCCGAGCGCCTGGTTGATCGCGGCCAGGTCGTCGCTGCCGACCTGCTGGCTGAGCAGCCGGCCGCCGCGCCGCAGCAGGCGGGCGATGTCGGCGGCCGGCAACCGGCCGTGCCGGCTCAGCACCACGTCGAACTCGTTCTCCCCGCCCGGCAGCTCGGTGAGAACCGGTACGCCGTACGGGGTCAGGCGCTCGCGGGCGACCGCCACGTTCCTGCTCCAGCTCTCCACGGCCACCGTGTGCGGCGGCAGCGGGCACAGCTCGGCGAGGAGTTCACCGCTGCCGGTGTCGAGGTCGAGCAGGCCGATCGCGCGGCGGATCAGCGTGCGCGCGAGGTGCGGGTACGACCAGGTGGGCTCGGAGCCGACGTGCCGCCCGTCCAGCCAGGCGAACTCCCAGCCGGTGGCGCGCTCGCCGATCGAGTCCTCGTACTGCCGCCCGCTGCGCACGCACCGACGGTAGCCAGTGTTCCTGTGCGCGACGGCACCGGTGTGACACGACTCAACAACAGATCAGCCGCGATCGGCGGAGAGTGTGCGCGCCAGGTGAGCAAGCAGTTTCGGCCAGCCACCACCCATCCGGCGCAGCGGCATCGAATCCGGTGCGAAGCCGTCGTGGACCAGGAACAGCCGGGTGCCCTGGCCCTCCGGTTCCAGCCGCCAGGTGATCGTGGTGTCCAGGGCGCCCTCGGCGAACGTGTACTTGAGCAGCTTCTCCGGCTCGACCTCGAGGACCTCGCACGGCTGCATGCCCCACTCGCCCATGTCGAGCGTGAAGCGGTGTCCGACGATCGGCTTGATGTCGCCCCTCGCCCACCAGGACGCGAGAAGATCCGGTTCGGTCAGGGCGCGCCACACCACCGACGGCGGGCGGGCGATGAACTGGTCGCACTCGATGCTGCTCACGGGTCCTCCTGCTCAACGAAGTCGCGCAACGCGCTCAGCCGGCCGCGCCAATACCGCTCGAACGGATGCAGCCAGTCGTGCACCTCGGCCAGCGGATCGGCGGCCAGGTGGTAATAGCGGTGCCGGCCGCGCGGCTCCTCGGTGATCAGGCCGGCGTTCCGCAGCACGGCGAGATGCTCGGAGACCGCGGGCCGGCTCAGCGCGAACCGACCGGCCAGCTCACCCGCGGCGAGCGGACCCTCCCGCAGGGCTTCCAACACCTGGCGGCGCACCGGATTGGCCAGCGCGCCGAAGACATCCACGTCCGGCACCCGGCCATAATGCGTCGGAAATCTCCGACACGTCAAGCGGTGAGGCGGCCCAGGATGTTGACGATCACGGTGGGGTCGTAGCGCAGCGTGGCGCTTCCGACGGACAACTCGACGCGCACGACGTCCGGGTCGTCGGTCGGCATGGCCGACGGCCACACCCAGAACCTGTCCCCCTCGGCCAGCCGCTTCGCGTTCTCGGCATAGCGTTCGGCGGACACGGACAGCAGGAAATGCATCATGGGCGTCTGCGGTACGGCCGGGACCGCGCGCACCTTCGCCACGGCCTGAACGGCCTCGGCGATCGCCAGGGCGTGCTCCATCCGGGCCGGCATCTCGGCGAGGGCCGCCGGCAGCAGGTTCCGGGCCGAGGCGGCGTTCGGCCACAACCCGTACAGGGTGCCGCCGAGCCGCCGCCGCCACTCCTTGACCTGCGCGATCTCCTTCTCCGGGCCGGCCACGCAGCAGCCCGGCAACGCGCCGACGCCCTTGTAGAAGGAGACGTACAGGGTGTCGAAGAACTGCGCGATCTCGGCCGGCGACTGCCCGTAGCCGACCGCCGCCTCCCACAGCCGGGCCCCGTCCAGGTGCACCGCGGCGCCCCGGTCACGAGCCCAGCTGACCTGCGCGAACAGGTCCTCCAGCGAGGGCATCTGCCCACCCAGGTCGCGCTGCGGCAGTTCCAGCAGCAGCGCCGCCACCGGCTCGGCGACCCCTTCCAGGTCGTCGAGCCGGATCAGCCGCGAAGGGTCACCCACCGCCCGGCCCACCAGGCCGTGCAGGTGCGCGTACGCCTGAAGCTCGTGCCGGGCCAGGTGACAGTGCGGATGCCAGACGATCGTCCGGCTCGGCCGCGCGTCGGCATGAACGCGCAGCACGGCCGGCTGGGCCATCGTGCCGCTCGGCAGGAAGACCGCGGCCGGCTTGCCGAGCAGTTCGGCCACCTCGCGTTCCAGATCGGCCACCACGCCGCCCTCACCGTAGACATCGGCCTGCACGTCCGTACCGATCGAAGTCAGCAGGTCGGCGGGCTTGACCAGGCCGTTCGCGTGGAAGGAGTCGGTGCATGCGGCGCGCCGGGCGGCGATCTCGTCGAGCATCCGGTCAGTCTGGCACCCGTTCAGCGCCGCACGGGCATCAGGATCGACAAACGCGAGTCGTCGCCCGGCACCCGCACGGCCAGCGGGCGGATCGGTCCGTCCAGCTCCAGCACGAGCTGTCCGGCGGCGCCCGCGTCCAGCGCCTGAAGCAGGAACTCACGGTTCACCGCGACGTGCTCGTCGGCCCACTCGCTCTCGGCGATCAGCCGCACGCTTCCCGCCGGGTCCGGCTCCAGGACGGTGACCTCGTACGCCGTACCCTCGAACTCCCTGGTCGCCACCGGGGCCGAGGCGAGCTGGGTGCGCAGGGTCGCCGTGTCCACCGTGACGCGTCGCGTGGTGTCGCCGCCGACGCCGTCCAGCAGCCGCCGATGGTCGGGGAAGTCGGAGTCGATCGGCTTGCTCTCGACCGTGTGCTGCTTCGTTTCCGCGACCACTCGGTCGGCCGAGAAGTCGATCGTGACGGCCCCGCCGCCGAGCCCGGGCCGCAACTCGTCGACGAAGGCGACCGGCACCAGATGTCTGCCGGCCGATCCCTCGACGGCGGCCGGGGTCTCGGCCACCGCCAGCCGGAAACGATCTGTCGCCACGAGCGTCGCCCGGTGGGCGGCCACGTCGAACAGGATCCCGCCGAGCGCGGGCAACGCCGGGTCGAGGCCGGCCGCGAACCGGACGGCGTCGAGCGTGGCGGCCAGCGCGGCGGCGGGCAGGGTGATCCGGGTCATCAGGTGTTCCTCCAGGTCGAGCAGGGCATGGATGCGGAGGAGTTCACGCTTCGCGTCGGCGAGCCCGTCCTCGAGCCGCCGCCGATGAAGATCAAGGCGTTCCCGTACGGCGTCCGGCTGCTCGCCAACCGCACGAGCGATCTCGGCGACCGGCATCCCGACCCGCCGCAGCCCCGCGATCAGCCGGGCGGCCCGCACCTGCTCATCGGCATACCGCCGATACCCGGTAGCCGGATCCACCTCGGCCGGCACGAGCACGCCCGCGCCGTCGTAGAACCGCAGCGCGCTGACCGTGAGCCCACTGGCCTTGGCGACCTCGCCGATGCTCCACATGTCTCCTCGCACCCGCCAGACCTTGCCGCCTCAACCTGCTGGAGGGTCAAGTGTGACCACGAACCTGTCCCGGGCCCGCTGTTGCGTGGGGAGTGCGGCCGGTGTGGTGGGCGGTGTTCCCCACACGTGGCGGGCCCGCTGTTGCGTGGGGAGTGCGGCCGGTGTGGGCGGCGGTATTCCCCACACGTCGCGGGGCTGCTGTTGTGTGGGGAGTGCGGCCGGTGTGGGCGGCGGTAGTCCCCACACGTCAGGGGGGTGCTGTTGTGTGGGGAGTGCGGGCGGTGTGGGCGGCGGCAATCCCCACGCGTCAGGTGGTGATCAAGGTGGCGGCTACGGCGAGCATGATCACGGCGATGGCCGCGTCCAGGAAGCGCCACGCTGCGGGGCGCGCCAGCAGCGGGGCCAGGCGGTGCGCGCCCCCGCCCAGAGCGGTGAACCACACCAGGCTGGCCAGGGCGGCGCCGAGGCCGAAGACCCAGCGGTGCGGGTGCTGCTGGGCCACCGAACCCAGCAACAGCACCGTGTCCAGATAGACGTGCGGGTTCAGGTATGTCAGGGCCAGGCAGGTCAGCAACGTGGCGCGCAGGGTGGCGGGGGCCCGGTCCGCGGGGTTCAGGGCCATGGGACGCAGGGCTCGGCGGGCCGCCAGGACGGCGTACGCGAGCAGGAAAGCGGCACCCACCCAGCGAATGATCGTGACGGCCTCGGGGCTGGCGGTGACCACGGCGCCCAGGCCGCCGATGCCGGCCAGGATCAGGAGCAGGTCGGAGAGGGCGCAGACCAGGACCACCGCCAGGACGTGTTCGCGGCGCAGGCCCTGGCGCAGGACGAAGGCGTTCTGCGCGCCGATCGCCACGATCAGGACCGCGGACGCGAAGAAGCCGGCTAGGGCGGAGGTGAGCACAGCTACGACGGTAGGGAGGACCCACGCCGTACTCAAACTAAAGATTTTGAGCTTGGATTAGATTTCTTCAGGTGGACCAGGTGCAGCTCACCACCTTTCAGACCGTGATCGACACGGGCAGCTTCGAGGCGGCGGCCCGGCAGCTGCACGTCACGCCGTCGGCGGTGTCGCAGCGGATCAAGGCGCTGGAACGCTCGGTCGGCCAGGTGCTGGTGCGGCGGGCGAAGCCGTGCACCGCGACACCGGCCGGCGAGGCACTCGTCCGATTCGCCGGGCAGGTGGCGCTGCTCGAGCGGGAGGCGCTCGATCAGGCCCGCGACGGCACCCGGGTGTCGATCGTGGTGAACGCCGACTCGCTGCAGACCTGGTTCCTGCCGGCGCTCGCCGAGGTGCCCGGTCCGCTCTTCGAGCTGCACACCGATGATCAGGACTACACCGCCGACCTGCTGCGGTCCGGCACCGCGATGGCCGCGGTCACCGCTCAGCACGTCGTGGTGCAGGGGTGCCGGCTGGAGAGGCTGGGCGCGATGCGGTACCTCCCGGTGGGGCGGCCGGGCATGACCGTGGCCGATCCGACGATCCTCTACGACCGCAAGGATCAGTTGCAGCACCGGTTCCTCGCCGCGGTGCGCAAGCCCGATCCGCCGGTCCATTACGTGCCCGCTGCCGCCGCCTTCGTCGAGGCGATCAGGCTGGGGCTCGGGTGGGGCATGGTGCCGGAACAGATCGCCACCAAGGACATCGCCGAGCGGCGGTACGTCCCCTTGATCCCGGGCGAATACCTCGACGTGCCGCTCTACTGGCAGTACTGGAAGATCGAGTCTTCCGTGCTGGAGACGCTGACGGCCGCCGTGAAAGCGGCGGCCGCCCGAGCTCTGCGCTAGTCGTTGGCGTGCAGCGCCGCGTTCAGCTCGATGCCGGTCCCCGTGCGCGGCCGCGCCTCGAGCGCGCCGGTCACCGAGTTCCGCCAGAACAGCAGGTTGTTCACCCCGGAGAGCTCGCGTGCCTTGACCACCCGGCCGTCCGGCAGCGTCAGCTTCGAGCCGGCCGTGATGTAGACGCCGGCCTCCACCACGCAGTCGTCGCCCAGCGAGATGCCGATGCCGGCGTTCGCGCCGATCAGGCTGCGCTCGCCGATGCGCACCCGGTCCTTGCCGCCGCCGGAGAGCGTGCCCATGATGGACGACCCGCCGCCGACGTCCGAGCCGTCGCCGACCACCACACCCTGCACGATCCGGCCCTCCACCATCGAGGTGCCCAGCGTGCCGGCGTTGAAGTTGACGAATCCCTCGTGCATCACGGTCGTGCCGGGGGCGAGGTGGGCGCCGAGCCGCACCCGGTCCGCGTCGGCGATCCGGACGCCGGACGGGACCACGTAGTCGATCATGCGGGGGAACTTGTCCACGCCGTACACCGTCAGCTGACGGCCGGCCGCGCGCTCCATCAGGCGCAGCTCGTCCACCCGGTCGGCCGGGCAGGGGCCGGCCGAGGTCCACGCGACGTTGGCGAGGTGGCCGAAGATCCCGTCCAGGTTCACCGAGTTCGGCACGACGAGCCGGTGTGACAGCAGGTGCAGGCGGAGGTACGCGTCGGAGCCGTCCTTGATCGGGTCGGCGAGCGAACCGATGGTCGTGCGGACCTCGACGGTGGACAAACCGGGCAGCGTGCGGGGGCCGGTCAGCCCGGCCGGCAGCACCGGCGCCTCGGCCGGGACGTCGCCCAGACCCAGGAAACCGGTCGGGTACCAGGTGTCGAGGACCTGGCCCTCGGCGGTGACGGTCGCGAGGCCGATGCCCCAGGCGGGCGAGGTGACGTTGTCCACGAAACGCACCCTACCCAAGCCCGGTAAGTGACGAGGATCGTAGGTCTGAGGGTCATTCACCCTGGCCCGGTATCGTGCGGCCTATGGCCAACCCGCTCACCCCGGACGTGCTGGTCGACCCGGTGATGCTCACCCGCGCCCTGGTCGACATCGAGTCCGTCTCCCGCAACGAGAAGGCGATCGCCGACAGCGTTGAGGAAGCCCTCCGTCTCCTGCCGCACCTCAGTGTGGACCGTGTCGGGAACAACGTGATGGCGCGGACGGATCTCGGGCGGGAGCAACGGGTGATCCTCGCCGGTCACCTGGACACCGTGCCGATCAACGACAACTTCCCGTCGAACGTCGTCGATGACCTGATCTACGGCTGCGGCACCTCGGACATGAAGTCCGGCGTCGCGCTTCAGCTGCATCTGGCGGCCACGCTGCCCGACCCGGGATACGACGTGACCTATCTCTTCTACGACAAGGAGGAGATCGAGGCGGAGTTCAACGGCCTCGGCCGGGTCGCGGACGAGCGGCCGGACTGGCTGCTCGCCGACTTCGCGATCCTGCTCGAGCCGACATATGGCGTGGTCGAGGCCGGCTGCCAGGGGACGCTGCGGGCGATCATCCGGACCACCGGGCGGCGGGCGCACACGGCCCGGGCCTGGCGCGGGGTCAACGCGATCCACCTGGCGGGCGAGGTGCTGCGGCGCCTCGACGACTATCGGCCGCGGACGGTCACGATCGACGGCTGCACCTACCGGGAAGGCCTGAACGCGGTCCGCATCGCCGGTGGCGTGGCGGGCAACGTGGTGCCGGACGCGTGCGAGGTCGAGGTCAACCTGCGGTTCGCTCCCGACCGTACGGAAAAGCAGGCCCTGGAGCATGTGCTCGAGGTCTTCGACGGGTTCGACGTGGAGCTGACCGACTCGGCCCCGGGTGCGATGCCCGGCCTGACCGCGGAACCGGCCCGCGAGTTCGTGGCGGCGGTCGGCGAGGAGCCGGCCGCGAAGCTGGGCTGGACCGATGTGGCCCGGTTCGCCGCGCTGGGCATCCCGGCGCTGAACTACGGCCCGGGGGACCCGCTGCTGGCGCACGCGCCCGACGAGCACGTGGAGATCGGCAAGATCCGCGACGGCGCCGCGACGCTGCATCGCTGGCTGGCCGCCCCCACCTTCTAGGCGGGTCTCACGGTGATGCGGGGTATCTCGATCGTGGCCTCCGGATCGACCGCCGGCTGGGCCGGCGCGGGTTGCTGATCGGCGAACGCCATCCGCCGCTCCTCGACCACCATCCGGATGCGCCGTTGCATGCGACGCTGCATTTTCAGACGTTCGTATCGGGTCGTCACGTGGCTCCTCAAGCCCAGGGCCGCGGGATCTCGTAACTCTACAGACGCTCCAGAGCTACCGTCCGTTGCTTCAATCTGGCAAAAAGGTCGGTCCGCCGCAATGCTGTTGGGGAAACCCAGCCTGTTGTTGACCGGGTCACCGACCGTGCGCACTACCGTTTAGGCATGACGGACAGCACCAACGGCCGACCCCAGGGGCCTGAGCGTCACCGGGGAGCCGTCACCCTGCGGCGGGAATCGGTCCCGCCGAGCACCGCGGACGAGAAGCTCCTCGACTCCCACCATCGGCGCGAGTGGAAGACGAAGGACGCCTGGCGGGCGCTGCGGATCCTGTCCGAGTTCGTGGAGGGCTTCGACACGCTGGCGGACCTGCCGCCCGCGGTCAGCGTCTTCGGCTCGGCCCGCAGCAAGCCGGACAGCCCCGAGTGCGAGATGGCCGCCGACCTGGGCGCCGCCCTCGCCGAGGCGGGGTACGCGGTGATCACCGGGGGCGGTCCCGGGGTGATGGAGGCGGCGAACCGAGGGGCCACCGAGGCGGGTGGGATGTCCGTCGGGCTCGGCATCGAGCTGCCGTTCGAGCAGGGCCTCAACGACTGGGTCGACATCGGTATCGACTTCCGGTACTTCTTCGTCCGCAAGACGATGTTCGTGAAATACGCGCAGGCGTTCGTGGTGTTGCCCGGCGGGTTCGGCACGCTCGACGAGCTGTTCGAGGCGATCACGCTCGTGCAGACCAAGAAGGTCACCCGCTTCCCGGTCATTCTCATGGGTACGGCGTACTGGTCGGGCTTGTTCGACTGGCTCCGCAAGACGCTCCTCGACGACGGCAAGATCAATGAGGAGGACCTGGACCTGATCCGGCTGACCGACGACGTGGACGAGGCGGTACAGATCATCGTGGACGCCGACGCGGCGCTCGCCGAGGCCGGGAAGCGGTGACGGTGGCCGCCATCTGTGTGTTCTGCGCCTCCTCCAGCACCATCGATCAGAAGTGGCTCGACCTGGCCACCGACACCGGCAAGGCGATCGGGGCCCGCGGTCACACGCTGGTCTCCGGCGGCGGCCGGGTCGGGATGATGGGCACCGTGGCCGACGGCGCCCGGTCCGCCGGCGGGCACACGCTCGGCGTGATCCCGCAGTCCCTGGTGGATCGCGAGGTGGCCGACACCAGGGCCGACGAGCTGATCGTCACCGCCGACATGGGCAGCCGGAAGAACCTCATGATCGAGCGGTCGGACGCGTTCATCGCCCTCCCGGGCGGGCTGGGCACGCTCGACGAGCTGTTCGAGGTGTGGACCACGGCGACGCTCTCACTGCATCGCAAGCCGATCGTGGTCCTCGATCCGGAGGGCTTCTACGACGGACTGCTGCGGTGGCTGGACCAGCTGGCGGGCACCGCGTTCGTCCGGCAGGCCGCGCGTGACCTGCTCATCGAGGTGACGTCGGTCGACGAGGCCCTGGACGCGATCGAGGCTCGCGTCTGACGCGGGTATCGGTGCTCGACAGCACGTGTAACACTGCGAACCATGCCGCCGCAACGGGCGACTCTCCTTCAGGTCGCACAACGGGCCGGCGTGTCCCGCAGCACGGCCTCCTTCGTCCTGACCGGACGCCACCAGGACATGCGCATCTCCGAGGACGCCCGGCAACGCGTCCTGCGGGCGGCCCAGGAGCTGGACTACCGGCCCAACCTCATGGCGCGCAGCCTGCGCACCAAGGTCACCAAGACGATCGCGCTGGTGTCGGACACGCTGGCGTCGGACGCCTACGCGGGCCGGGCCATCCAAGGCAGCCTGGCGGCCGCCGTGGCGTACGGGCATCTGCTGTTCATCGGCGAGACGGAGGGTGACTCGGTCGTCGAGGAGCAGCTGATCTCGGATTTCCTCGACCGTCAGGTCGACGCGTTCGTCTACGCGAGCATGTTCACCCGGTATGTCCGCGTGCCGAAGCAGCTCAAGGGCCGTCCGGTGGTGCTGCTCAACTGCCTGACCAGGGCCGCGACTCCGGCGCAGCACGCGATCATCCCGGACGAGCTGACGGCGGGCTGGAGTGCTGCGCGGACCGTGCTGGAGGCGGGTCACCGCGCCGGTATCTACCTGGTGGGGCACCCTCAGCAGCACGTCTTCGCGGGGCGGGAACGGCTGGCGGGAATCCGCGAAGGGCTGGCCGCCAGCGGGACGAGACTGGCCGGGACGATCGACTGCGAGTGGTGGCCGGACTCGGCGTACGAGGCGGTGAGCCGGTCGCTGGGCGAGGGGCTGGCGCCCCGGGCGTTCATCTGCCTGAACGATCGGATCGCGCTGGGCGCCTACCAGGCGTTGCGCGAACACGGCCGCTCGATCCCGGACGACGTGTCGGTGCTGTCCTTCGACGACTCGGAGATGGCGGCGTGGCTGCGGCCGCAGTTGACCAGCATCGCGCTGCCGCATTACCAGCTGGGGTGGCAGGCGGTGGAGAAGCTGCTGGGTCCGGCGTCCGAGCCGCGGATCCACCGGTTGCCGATGCCGGTGCGGATGCGCAACTCCATCGCGAAGCCGATCGCCGAGGTCTGAGCCGGCCCCCTCCGGCCCGCCGCAGCCGTCGGCCCTGCCGCCCGCGAATAACGTCATACCCTCGTGGTTTCCTTATTGCCGTGAGCACGCCGGCCCCCTCCTCCGCGGCGCGCCGGCCGGCATATCGCTTGGTCCGGCGCCCGGCGCCTGTCGCGCCCCCGCTTCTCGACGACCCGCTGCAGCGGTATGTGACCCAGCACATCGACGGCCCGCTGCTGGTGGTGGGCGGCCCCGGCACCGGCAAGACCACGGTGCTGGTCGAGTCGGTCGCCGCGCGCATCGCCGAGGGCGTCGACCCCGAGCACATCCTGGTGCTCACGTTCGGCCGCCGCGGCGCCGGCGCACTGCGTGACCGCATCGAGGCCCGCATCGCCGGCGACCCCCGCCGGATCGTCCACGAGCCGCTGGTGAGGACCTTCCACGCGTACGCCTTCGGCCTGCTCCGCCGTGCCGCGGCCGAACGCGGCGAGCCGTCCCCCCGGCTGCTCACCGGCCCCGAGCAAGACCTGATCATCCGTGAGCTGCTGGCCGTCACCGGCGAGGCCGAGGAGGCCGACCCGATCGGCTGGCCCGAGGCGCTGCGTCCGGCGCTGCCCACCCGCGCCTTCGCCCAGCAGCTGCGCGACCTGATGCAGCGAGCCGCCGAGCGGGGGGTCGGCGCCGTGCAGCTCGCCCAGCTGGGCGAACGCCTGGGCCGCGACGACTGGCCCGCCGCGGCCCGCTTCCTGCGGGAATACGTCGCGGTCCTGGCCCTGCGCGACGTGACCACCCGAGGCTCGGCCGCCTACGACCCCGCCGAGCTGGTCCGGGCCGCCGCCGGTCTGCTGACCGACGACCCCGGCCTGCTGGCCGCCGAGCGAAACCGCCTGCGGTACGTCTACGTCGACGAACTGGCCGACACCGACCCGGCCCAGATCGACCTGCTGTCCCTGGTGGCCGGCGGCGGCAAGCCCCTGGTGGCCTTCGGCGACCCGGACTCCTCGGTCTTCGGCTTCCGAGGCGCCGACCCGGCCGCGGTCGCGAACTTCCCGGCCAAGTTCCGCACGGCCTCGGGCGCCCTGGCCGAGACGATCACGCTGCACACGAATTACCGCGCTCCCGAGGGCTTGCTGGCCGCAACCGCGCGCGTGGCCCGCCGCATGCGGGGCCCGATCACCCATCGCCCCATGCACCCGCCGCCGGGCCCGTCCACCGGGCCGGAGCCGGCGTCGGACGCCGGGGCGGCCGCCCCGGGCTTCCGGCCAGCCGATCCGGCTTCCCCTCCGGCAGAGGGTGCACCCCCGACCGATCCGGGCACCATCCGGCCGGCACCAGGGGCCTCGTCCTCCACAGCCGCGGCGACCTCTCCGGCCTCCCGCGCCTCTGCCGGCTCCTCCGCGCCGAGAGCAGAGGGTGGGGCCGGCGAGCCCGGCTCGTCGTCCGCTTCTTCACCGGGGTCGTCGTCTGCCGCGCTTCCGTCTTCGCCGGGCTCGCCGCCGCCCTCGACTCCCTCCCGGGGCGGCGAAGCCGGCGACGGATCTCCGCTCAGGGAAGCCGTCATTCGGATATTTCGGTCAGCGGTGGCCGAAGGTGCCTATGTGGCGCATGCCCTTCGCGAGGCACATCTCCTGCACGGCGTGCCCTGGTCGCGCATGGCGGTGCTGTTGCGGTCGACCTCGTTGCAACTGCCTTCGCTGCAGCGGGCGCTCACCGCGGCCGGCGTCCCGACCGTCACCCATTCCGAAGACCTGCCGCTGCACCTTCAGCCCGCCGTCGCGCCCTTCCTGCTGCTGCTTCGCTGCGCGCTCGATCCCGATGCGCTGAACGAAGAGGCCGCCGTCGCTCTGCTGCACTCGCCGCTGGGTGGCGCCGATCCGCTGGCCGAGCGGCGGCTGCGGCAAGGGCTGCGGGCCCTCGCCCTCGCCGCGGGGGATCGGCGGCCCTCGGGCGAGCTGCTCGTGGACGCCGTGCGGGATCCGGCGGGGCTCGACATGGTGGAGCGCCGGTGGGCGGCTCCGGCACAGAACGTCGCTCGCCTGCTCGCCGCCGCCCGGGAAGCGGCCGCCGCGCCGGGGGCCACCGCCGAGCAGGTGCTGTGGACCGTGTGGCGGGCCAGCGGGCTGGCCGACCGGTGGTACGCGATGAGCACCCGCCACGGCCCGGCCCTCGACGACCCGGAGGTGGGCCGCGCCCGGCAGTGGCGCGCCGAGGCCGCCGACCGGGATCTCGACTCGATGGTGGTGCTGTTCGACGCGGCCGCCCGGTTCGTCGATCGGCTGCCCGGGGCGCGCACCGAGGTCTTCCTCGACCACGTGCTCGGCCAGGACCTCCCGGCCGACTCGATCGCGCCCAGCGCCGACCGGGGCGAGGCCGTGCGGCTGCTCACCGCGCACGCCGCGAAGGGTCTGGAATGGGACGTCGTGGTCCTGGCCGGCGTGCAGGAGGGCATCTGGCCCGACCTTCGCCTGCGCGGCAGCCTGCTCGGGTCGGAACGGCTGGTCGACTTCCTCGCCGGCCGCAGCGCCTCGGGCCAGGCCGCGGTGGTCGGCCAGACGTCGGCGTTGCTGGACGAGGAGCGCCGCCTGTTCTATGTCGCCGCCACCCGGGCCCGGCGCAAGCTGATCGCGACCGCGGTGGCCTCGGCGGGGGTCGGCGGTTCCGAGGGCGAGGAACAGCCCAGCCGTTTCCTCACCGAACTGGCCATTCCCGACACCGGCACCGCGGACGGCCCCGAGCCCGAAGACCCGGACGGCCCGGACCCGTCGCCGCCCGATCCCGACGATCCGGGCCCGTGGGACACCGACCCGCCGGAGCCCGACGCCTGGGACACCAACCCGCCGGGAGCGGCGGCGCCGGACGCCGACGACACGACCGCAACGCCGGCCGGCGGCAGCGCGGGAGATGCGGCCGGCGTGGAGGACGGTGACGCGGGGCCCACGGCCGGCGGGGAGGACGGCAGCGCGGGCCGCACAGCCGGCGGTGATCACCGCGCGGTGGAGGCCGCGGGGGAGCGGGCGGGCGGGCGGCCGCCGCGGGCGCTCCCTCGCCCGGCGCGC
>NZ_CAKUCL010000184.1 GCF_934643405.1 uncultured Actinoplanes sp. | reverse complement strand
TTCGACACCACCGAGACCGACCACTGCCGGAACAGCAAGATTCGCCTACTGGAGGGAGTGCTGGACCATGCCCGAGACCACGAGCCCGCGGCTGTCCGAGGCTGAGCTGTTCGAGGAGCGGGGGATCGATCCGGTGACGGCCCGGGTGCGCGACACCCGGGCGGGGCTGGCCAAGCTCATCGAGGAAGCGGAAACAGCCCGGCGAGCAAGAGCGGAGAGCACGTCACCGGACGGCTCGGCCGTCTGCGCCTGGAACCACTTCGAGAACATCCCGACGTTCTACAACTGGAACAACCGACCTCGCTGACGTTGGGCTGGCTCGCTTCGCTCCGCGGGCGATCGCCCCTGGGAGGTCGGTGAGAAGGCAGTCGATCTCCGACGGCGCAAACTCCACGGCGCTGCGAGCCAGCGGCGCTGCCCGGGACCTAGCGTGTCGGGGCCGTGGCGCTGCGGGAGTGGTGAGGCTGCCGTGGCCCGCGGGAGCGGTGGGCAGACGGTTCGGAGCCCACGCGGGGGTCAGCCCGCGTGGGCTTCGGTGTTGAACCGTAGGCAGTGTTGACTAAGACAAATGACCACGACACACGGAAGCACGCGGTCTGCCGCGTGCTCTGTGCAATGCGGGGTCAGCGCCTTGTCGGCGACCAGGAGTCCTGATCGTCGTCAGCGTCGTCCTCGTCATCGTCGACGAACTCATCGTTGTCGTCGTCGAAGTGACGGTCGGACTTACCGGCACCCGCCAGTTCGCGCTGCAAGGCGGTGAGGTCGGTGTTCGGGGAGTGGTATTTCAACTCCCGGGCCACCTTCGTCTGCTTGGCCTTAGCACGGCCGCGCCCCATGGCTCGACCCCCTCGCACAGAATTCGGGGCAGCCCGAAGGCGGGCCCCGATGACGTCAGGCATCTCTCGTGGGTCTTACGGTACATGGACGATGCCGCCTTCGGCACCTCGGGTTGCGTGTGACACTGCCGCGCGTCGCGGTTTTCCGTCCCGGAACGCGCGGCAGGCACTAAACCGCTCTCTTTTTCACCCTCGGAGCCCTCCGTTCGGGTTCTCGAACCCGACCGTTCGTACAGGTGAGGGCTCAGCTGAGATAGATCGACCGGAGGCGTCCGACCTCGGCCATGCGCTGCTCGGCGAGCCGGTCGGCGGCGACCGCCGGAGCCACGCCCTCGGTGTCGGCCACCTGCAGGATGCGCCGGGTGGTCTCGAAGATCCCGGTGGCCCGCAGCTTGGCCCGCTCGAAGTTGAAGCCCTCGATCTCGTCGGCCACCTGGATCACGCCGCCGGCGTTGACCACGTAGTCCGGCGCGTACAGGATGCCGCGCTCGGCCAGCGTCTTCTCGATGCCGGGGTGGGCAAGCTGGTTGTTGGCGCCGCCGGCGACGACCTTGGCGCGCAGCACCGCCACGGTGTCGTCGTCCAGCGCGCCGCCGAGCGCGCAGGGGGCGTACACGTCGATGTCCGAGGTGATCAGGGCCTGGGTGTCGGCGACCAGCTCGATCTCCGGATGCGTCCGGCGGGCCCAGTCGAGCGCGGCCTCGTTCACGTCGGTGGCGATCACCGTGGCGCCGTCCTCGACCAGGTGACCGGCGAGGTACTTGCCGACCTTGCCCAGCCCGGCGATGCCGACCGTGCGCCCGGCCAGCGTGGGCCGGTCCCAGGCGTGCTCGGCCGCCGCGCGCATGCCCTGGAACACGCCCCAGGCGGTCAGGATCGACGAGTCGCCGGCGCCGCCGTGCTCGAGGCTGCGGCCGGTCACGTACTTCGTCTCCCGGGCGATGACGTCCATGTCCGGCACGTAGGTGCCGACGTCGCAGGCGGTGTAGTAGCGGCCGTTGAGAGACTCGACGAAACGGCCGTACGCCCGCAGCAGCCCCTCGGACTTCACCCGCGCCGGATCGCCCCAGATGACGGCCTTGCCGCCACCGAGGTCCAGGCCCGCCACGGCGTTCTTGTAGGCCATGCCTCGCGACAGCTTCAGCACGTCGGCGAGGGCTGCCTCCTCGCTCTCGTACGGATAGAAGCGGGTGCCGCCGAGTGCCGGCCCGAGGGCCGTGGAGTAGATCCCGATGATCGCTTTCAGACCGCTCTGCCTGTCCTGGCAGAACACCACCTGTTCGTGCCCGCTGGCGTCGGTGCCGTCGGAGTCGAACACGCCCATTGCCGTTCTCCTGATCTCGCGGGGGGCGGCCTTCGTGGGGCCGCTGATCCGGCGGGGTGTGCCGGACATTGCGAGCCTAGTCGGGCGGACGTCCGGATTTGTCTGGGGTTTTTCGACCGCCTGCGCTCCGGCGTCGTGATTGCGACCGCGCGGGAAGTTCCAACCCGGCAAATTCGTGAAAGGATCGCGCCGTGCCGTCACTGTTCGCGTCCTACCTACGGGTTTACGAGCCGCTGACCGCGTTCGACCGCGACCGCCAGGTGTTCTGGCGCCGCTATGCGCGGGAGGGTCGCGCGCTGGGCCTGGTCGACGGGCCGGTCAAGCAGCGCACCGCGGTCCTGGAGGCGCTCGGTGCCGGCTGGACCCGGCTGCCCGATCTGCCCGACGAGGCCTACGTGCTGGAGTGGGGCGACACCCTGCTGGTCTGCCCGTGGAACCTGCGCCTGCGGGTCGCCGAGGCGGCGCTGAACGCCCGCGACGGCGTGCCCAGCGTGCTGGCCGACGCCTTCGTGCCGCCCATCCTGGCCGGCCAGGCGAAGGCCGTGGTGGAGGACTGGCGCAGCGGGGCGAAGGTGCTGGAGCACGGCGTGCCCCGGGTGCACGAGCAGATCGCGACGTGGGGCGTGCCGCTGCGCTGGTTCGTCTTCGTCGATCTCGAGGAGCGGGAGATCGCCCTCTCGCCGGGCCGGCGCACGCTGCGGTACCGCACCGAGATCTCCAAGGCCCGCCGGCGCGCGCATCGAGGCGTGTCGGTGCTGCGCAAGTCGCTGGGCGACGCCCCGATCACCGAGGCGGTCGAGGAGGGCACCCGGTGGCTGGAGGAGTTCCATCCGCGGTCGATCGTCGAGCTCGACTACGGCGGTCTGGTCAACCTCCTCCCGGATGACGACCTGGCCGAGGACGATTCACCCGGTTTGGTAGCAGCCGGGCTGTCTGCCCTGTCTCGTGGTGATGCCGACAGCGCGTCCGAAGCGTACGAGAAGCTCGTCGATCGCTGGCGCGCCGTCCAGCTGCTTGAGCGGTGCAACTGAGCAGCCAAAACGCGAAGTTTCGAGGCGCGTGGGAACGCTCCCGAAGTGAACACTCTTCGTAATGGCCGCTAGGCGAAGCGTGATAATCGGACTAAACGCGGCACTATCTGGCGTAGAAAACACGCAAAAATCGGGCATGCTTCATCCGTCTATCTGGGGACGTTCGTCCGTTCGGCCCATGTCGGACATCGGGGACTAGCCGGACCATGAGAGACGCACCGGCCGGCGGGACCCCGGCCGATGTTTTTAGGCACCTGTGGAGGAGTGACCGATGGCATCGCGTACGCACGATCCTGAGCCGCTACTAACGCCGGCCGAGGTGGCGTCGATGTTCCGCGTCGACCCGAAAACCGTCACCCGGTGGGCGAAGGCCGGCAAGCTCAGCGCAATCAGGACGCTGGGCGGGCACCGTCGTTACCGGGAGTCGGAGGTTCGCGCCCTGCTGCAGGGGCAGATTCCCACGCAGCGTCAGGGCGACTGAACGGACCTCAGTCGCAACGAACGTCGTTGCAAGGGGCGAGCGCTGGGGAAGGCGATCGCCCCTTCTTCGTTTTCCGGCGTCCCGTTGAATGGTGGCATGGATGAGCCACTGATCGGCGACGCGTTCGGCGAGATGATCCGGGACGCGTACGCCGTACGCACCGGAACTGGTCCTCGGCCCCTGGCCGGTGGCCGGGTGCCGAGACCGGTCATCGAGGTCATCGAGCGGGACGACGGGCTGATCAACGGGGCCCCGGCGGACCACTATCTCGACGAGCCCGCCGAGTGGCAGCCACACGATCACCGAGCGCTGCGATTGTGCCGTGGGCACGTGCTGGACATCGGCGTCGGCGCCGGCCGGACCGCGGTCGAGATCCAGCGACGGGGCATGGCGGTGACCGGGCTCGACACGTCCCGCGGGGCGATCGAGGTGGCACGGCGTCGCGGGCTTCGGGACACGGTCCTCAACACCATCGACGCGTACGCCGTGGCCCGCGCCCGCTACGACACGTTCCTGCTGCTCGGCAACAACCTCGGACTGCTGGAGAGCCGGCAACGCGCGCCGATCTTCCTGGACGCGCTGGCCCGCCTCGCCAACCCGGGCGCCCGGATCATCGCGCAGGGGACCGACCCGTACGGCACCACCGACCCGGTGCACGTCTCCTATCACCGGCGCAACCGCGAACGCGGCCGGCTCGGCGGTCAGCTGCGGCTGCGGCTGCGATACCGGATGCTCGCCACCGAGTGGTTCGACTATCTGAACTGCTCGATCGAGGAGCTGGCCGCGCTGCTCAGCGGCACCCGATGGCGGCTCAGATCGATCGACGACGAGGACCGTCCCTACTACCTTGCGGTCATGGAGTTGATGTCATGACCGCACTGTCGCGCGCCCAGGTGCGGGTCAGCCGCCGGATCTCGATGGTCCTGCGGCACCGGCCGGAGGCGGCCGGGCTCACGCTCGACGCGAACGGCTGGGTGCCGGTCGCCGACCTGCTCGCCGCGTTGCGGCTCAGCCGCGCCGAACTGGATCTGATCGTCGAGCACAACGACAAGGCGCGCTTCGCGGTGGCGCGTCGCGACGACGGCACCGAGTGGATCCGGGCCAGTCAGGGACATTCCCGCCGGGTCGCGATCGACCTCGACCTGCCACCTCGTGATCCGCCGCCCGTGCTGTTCCACGGCACCCCGGCCGCCAACGTCGCGTCGGTCCTGCGGAACGGCCTTCGTCCCCGTACGCGACATCACGTGCACCTGTCCGAAGACGGTCCCACCGCTCTGGCCGTGGGCCGTCGCCGGTCCGCCGACGTAGCAGTCTTCGAGGTCGCCGCCGCCGCGATGGCCGGCGACGGGCATGTCTTCCACCGCAGCGACAACGGCGTCTGGCTGACCGCCGCGGTCCCGCCCTCGTACCTTTCGCTTAAACGGACAAATCAGTAATACTCGCTCCACTGTGACCGATTAGCGTGGGGGCATGGGGAGGATTACTCGGCGTCAGCTGATGAACCTCCTCGGTGCGTCCGGTGTCGTCGTCACCCTCGCCGCCCTGGCCCTCGGCCTGCCCGCGGTCGACCGCGCGTTACCCGCCGACCGGGCCGTCTCGTCCGTCGATCCCTACCCGGTGGGCGCCGGCGTCACCGTGATCCCGCCGGTCGGTGCCACCTTGGACGTGACCGGCACCCGGCCCGGCAACGACGAGGGCACGGTCCTCCTGCACGTCGGTCTGGTGCGCTACGCGATCGCCGTCCGCCCGTTCACCGGTGACCTCCAGACGGCCGCCGCGCGATTGCGTCAGCGGATCACCAGCACGGCCGGTTACCAGGTGACCGGCACGCAGTTCGGGGTCGACACCGTCGCCGGGTTGTCCGGGCTCCAGGGCGGCTACACCGCACCCGGACGCGGCGGCCGGTACGCCGTCTTCGTCACCGACGGGCTCACCATCGAGGTCACGATCAGCGGCGGCGACCTCGACCTGGGCCGCAACCTGCCGCTGATCGAACGAAGCATCCGGACGCTGCGGCACGACGGGGAGCAGGGGTGACCACCTCCGTCGTGCGGCCCGGCGGCACCCGGGCGTCGGCCCTGCTGCGCGAGCCCGCCTTCTGGGTGGTGGTGGCCCTGCTCGCCCTGGGCGCGGCCCGGATGTCACAGATCGCGGGCCGCTTCGCCGCGGCGTACCCGGCAGCGACGGTGACCGCCGTCGTGCTGTTCGCCCTGCTGGCGGTGCCGTTCTGGCTGGTCGTCTCGGAACTGGACTTCCTGGAGCGGGAACCGGCCGAGCTGCTCGCGGTGGCGTTCGCCTGGGGTGCCCTGGTGGCGACCTCGGTGTCCATCCCGGCCGATGCGGCCCTCGAGGATCTGATCGCGAAGCTCGGCTCACCGCATCTCGCGGCCGACTGGGGAGCGGCGCTCGCCGGGCCGACGGTCGAGGAGACGGCGAAGACGCTCGGCGTGGTCGCGATCGTGCTGATCGCTCGCGCGCAGGTGAACAGCGTGCTCGACGGCGTGGTCTACGGCGCGATGGTCGGGCTCGGGTTCCAGGTCGTCGAGAACATCGTCTTCGCCGTGGGCGCGGTCGCGCTGGCCGGGCAGGGCGACCAGATCCAGCCGGTCATCGCGACCTTCCTGCTGCGCGGCTTCCTCTCCGGCGTGTGGAGTCACACGCTGTTCTCCGCGCTGGCCGGCGCGGGCATCGGGTACCTGGTGCTGCGCCGCGATCGCGGGTGGGCGCATCGCGCCGGGGTGGCGGTGCTCGCCGTGCTCGGCGCCTGGGCCTCGCACATGCTCTGGAACTCGCCGCTGCTGGCCGACGGCCTGGGCAACGGCCCGCTGGCGTTGCTCGGCGTCCTGCTGCTCAAGGGCCTGCCGCCGTTGCTGCTCATCCTGCTGCTGGTGCGGCACGTGCACGACCGTGAGGCCGACTTCTACGTCGGTCAGCTGGCCGGGCTGCGGGACCCCGAACTGATCACCACCGGTGAGCTCGCGGTGCTCGGTTCGGGGTCACGACGGGCGGCGGCCCGCCGGCATGCCGGAGCGCAGGCCGGGCGGCGGGCCAGAGTTGCCGTCCGCCGTCTGCAGCGCGCCCAGGCCCGGCTGGCCGTCGAGCTGAGCCGCGGATCGAGCGGCTCACGCTGTGACGACGTGCGCCATCAGCGCAGCGTGCTGATCGGCCTGGGGCATCCGGACGCCGTTGCCGGTCCGCACTCGTGGCGGCACACCGCCTCGACCGTCGGTTTCGTGGTCGTGGCGATCGCCGTGCTGTGGGTGGCCCTGTCGGCGCTCGGGGGAGCCTAGGCCTGCGGCGGCACTCCGCCGTCGCCGTCCACCACGGCCTCCGGGGTGCCGTCCTGGTCCAGATCGACCATGGTGACGTCGACCTTGCCGTCGCCGTCGGTGTCGAACTGGAACAGGTCGGGCTTGCCGTCGCCGTCGGTGTCGGCGACCCAGACGTCCGGCTTGCCGTCACCGGTGGTGTCCGAGGCGATCAGGTCGACGCGGTCGTCGCCGCGGGTCTCGACGGTCTCCTGCGGCTCGGTCATGGTGCCTCCCTGTTTTGCGCCCTGATGGGCGTTTGCTGTCCGGTGGGCCAGAGTAGGGCCGAAGTCACAGCCTCGCGAGAGGTGTCCCGCCGGTAACGTTCCTCGAATGGACATAGCGGCCGACAGCGTGCGCGATCTCTTCACCACCGGAGGCGGCGGAACCCTCGGCGAGCGGATGGGCATCCAGCTCAGCGAGGCGTCTCCGGAGCGGGTGGTCGGCACCATGCCGGTCGAGGGCAACACCCAGCCGTACGGGCTGCTGCACGGCGGTGCGTCGTGCGTGCTCGCCGAGACGCTGGGCTCGGTCGGCGCGGTGATGCACGGCGAGACCGTGGACCGGCCGTTCGCGGTGGGCGTCGACATCAATGCCACGCACCACAAGTCGGCCCGTTCCGGCGTGGTCACCGGCGTGGCCACACCGGTGCACCGGGGCCGCACGATGGCGACCTACGAGATCGTCATCACCGACGACAGCGGCGACCGGGTCTGCACCGCGCGGATCACCTGCCTGCTCCGCGGGGCCTGAGATTTCGCTAGCCGACGGGCGGACCTTGACCGATCCACGTACCTTTTCTCACGTGACCGACGTACCACAGCACGCCTTCGACGACGCGGCGCTCGTGCTCCAAAGCGCGCTCAGCGGCGACAGCGATGCCGTGGTCGGCACCTTCGACGCCGTGGTGGACCGCTCCGGTGTCGTCGGCGCCTGGGACGTCGCCTGGTGCCTGGCCGCCACGATGGTCGGCCAGGTGCAGCCCGGCGGCCCGTGGACGCTCGACTTCCCCGGCATCGACGACGCGCGGTACGACAAGCGCTGGGTCGCCCGGTTCGTCAGCGCCTACATGAACGGCGACGTGCCGACCGGTGAGGCTCTGTTCGGCGCCGCGATCGCCGACGGTCAGCTGCCCGACTGCCTGCTCACCCTGGCCGGCTCGACGGTGGCGACCCTGCGGCACCGCGCGGCGTGAGTCAGCGGCCCTTCAGATAGAGCGCCTTCGCGTACTGGGCCGCAGCGGCCTCGTTGTACATCTTCGCCTGCGCCATGTACCACTCGTTGTCGGCGAGCGCGCTCTGCGCCTGACCCGTCCCTTTCCAGCGGATGCTCGCATCCACCTCGGACAGGCCTCGCGCCTTGAACTGCTGCCGCATGGCGATCCGGCCCGACCGGAACGTCTCGGCCGCCTCCTCCGCCAATTTCATGGCGGAGAACGCCTTCTCGCTGAGCGCCTCGGCCAGGTTCCAGGCCGCCTGCTCTGCCGCACTGGTGAAGGTCAGCACGCCGTTCCTCCTCGAAGAGCGTGAAAAGATCGACCGATGTTGCTGCTCATCGACCTCGACAACACTCTGATCGACCGCCGGGCAGCCTTCAAGAGATGGTCGGATTCCCGGTACGGTCCGGCACACACGCCCTGGCTGATCGAGGCCGACCGGGACGGCTACGCGCCGCGCCCCGCGCTGGCCGCGCGCATGGCCGAACGCTTCGGCGAGCCGGTCGCCGACATCCTGGCCGAGCTGGCGGCCGGCATGGTCGACCAGCTGTCTGCGGACGCCTCCGTGAACGACGCCTTGCGCGAGGCAACGGCAGCGGGCTTCGTGCCGGTGGTGGTGACGAACGGCTCGGTGGCCCAGCAGGAGGCCAAGCTGCGGCGCACCGGATTGGACCGCCTGGTGGCGGGGTGGACGATCTCGGAGGCGGTGGGCGTGCGCAAGCCGGACCGCCGGATCTTCGAGCTGGCCGCGGCGTCGGTGGGCCTTCCGCCGGTCGGCTGGATGATCGGCGACAACCCGGCCTACGACATAGGCGGCGGCATATCGGCCGGCTTACGGACGGCGTGGGTCTCGGCGTCGTCCCCATGGCCACCGGAGTTGCCCTACCGGCCCACGCTGACCGCCACCACCGGCGCGGCCGCGCTGCGCGCGGTGATCCGTGCGCATGCACGGTAGGGACGAGCCGAGCGGCCGACGCGTCACCGGCCGCTCAGCGCGACTGCGATCAACAACCCGTAGAAGATGGCCAGGCCACCGATCAAGGCGGCGCTCAATCCCCGGCCGACGACATGTGTCTCGTGGTCCATGTTGAGGCCAACGAGTCACCGGGCGTCGAGCGCTTCGCCCGCTCAGGGTCGCCCATTCATCCCTGTTCATGCTGCGTGATGTTCCGGACGGCCCCGTTGGAGGCCACCCGATTCCTCGAGGCCGACGACGTCGCGATAGAACGTCCGGCTCGCGTCGAAGCGATCCGACCGGATGTTCGGCTTAATCCACTTCACTGCCATGGACCACGACCTCAGGGCTCCAGGTCGATCGACGCCCGGAACGAGCCGTCCATGGCGAACGGGACCGACTGGTGTTCGTGCACCACCTGCCACCGGCCGTCGACGCGGCGCAGGCCCACGGTCGAGCGGTACCAGAGGGTGAACTCCTCGGTGCTGCCTTTGGGGACGGCGGTCATCGAGTCGAGACTGGTCGCGAACGCCACGTCGCCGTCCGCGGTGATCTCCAGCCCTGTCACCTCGCGCCGGGGCGGCGCCTCGAAGCCGCCCAGCCAAGCGGTCAGCGGCGCCGTGTCCCGGCTGTCCAGGCGCTGCACCAGTGGCGGCGCCAGGCTGAACCACACCACCTCCGGCGCGTAATGGGCGAGCATGGCCTTGACGTCACCCGCCTGCAACGCCGCCGCCCGGCTCTCGATCACGTCCCGGATCTCCTGCACGACAGCACCCATGACGAAAACCTCCTCGGAAGAAACTCTCACCCGGGACGTCGAAGCAGCACCCGCGGTTTCGACATCCAGGCAGAAGGAAGCGGACGAGAACCCCCGACAGGAGCCGACGATGAAGTACCTCATCCTCATCCAGTCCAACCCTCGCAGCCTGGCGGCCTGGGACCGGATGTCCGACGCCGAGCGGATGGACTTCGGCCGCGACCACCTCAAGCTGACCGACGAGATGATCGACGCGGGCGTCCACGTGGCCTCGGAAGGGCTCGCCGATCCGTCACTGGCCAAATGGGTTTCCGTACGGGATGGGGAGACCATCGCCTCGGACGGCCCCTTCGCCGAGGTGAAGGAGCATCTCGCCGGGTTCTACCTGATCGACTGTCCGAGCGAGTCCGACGCGATCGCCTGGGCGGCCCGGGTCCCCGACGCGCTCTACACCGAGGTCGAGGTGCGCCCGGTGCTGGACATGAGCGGATGGGAGTTCTGACCGGCCTGGAGGACCTGCTCCGCACCAACGCGCCGCAGGTCCTCGCCGCGGTCGTCCGGCGCTACGGCGACTTCGACACCTGCGAGGACGCCGTGCAGGAGGCGCTGCTCGCGGCCGCTCAGCAGTGGCCGGCCGAGGGCGTTCCGGACGATCCACGGGCGTGGCTCATCCGGGTGGCGGCGCGGCGCCGCATCGAGCTCCTGCGCAACGAGACCGCACGGCGACGGCGCGAGGCGGTGCCTCCCGATCCGGTTCCCGACGTACGGGGTGACGACGAGCTCACCCTGCTGCTGCTCTGCTGTCACCCCGTTCTGACGCCGGTGTCCCAGGTGGCGCTGACCCTGCGCGCCGTCGGCGGTCTGAGCACCGCGGAGATCGCCCGGGGCCTGCTCGTGCCGGAGGCGACCGTCGGGCAGCGGATCAGCCGGGCCAAACGCCGCATCCGGGACAGCGGCGCCAGGTTCGCGATGCCGGCCCCGGACGAACTCGGCGCGCGGCTCCACGCCGTACGGCACGTGCTGTATTTGATCTTCACCGAGGGGCACACGGCCAGTGAGGGCAGTCGTCTTCACCGGGTGGAGCTGACGGCCGAGGCGATCCGGCTGACGCGACAGCTCCGCACGATGTTGCCGAACGACGGCGAGGTGGCCGGCCTCCTGGCGTTGATGCTGCTCACGGACGCGCGCAGGCCCGCCCGTACGCGACCCGACGGAGGTCTCGTCCCGCTCGCCGAACAGGACCGCTCGCTCTGGGACGCCCGGGCGATCGCCGAAGGCGTCGAGATCATCACCGACGCTCTGCAACGCATGCCGGTCGGCCCGCTACAGATTCAGGCGGCGATCGCCGCGGTTCACGACGAGGCCGTACGCCCGTCGCAGACCGACTGGCCGCAGATCCTGAAGCTGTACGACCTGTTGGACGCGATCGCCCCCGGCCCGATGGTGACCTTGAATCGGGTCGTGGCGCGCGCCGAGGTGGACGGTCCCCTCGTGGGCCTCAGAGCGCTGGAGGAGGCCGCCACCGATCCGGCTCTGGCCGGACATCACCGGGTCGCCGCGATCCGCGCCCACCTGCTCGAGCGAACGGGTGATCTCGCTCGCGCCCGCGACGAGTTTCAGCGCGCCGCACGCCTGACGCTGAGCCTTCCGGAACGTCGCTACCTGGAAACACGCGCCTCGCGGCTGTAGGTTGCGCCGGTGCGGGTCGGTGCGTACGTCGACGGATTCAACCTCTACTACGGGGGTCGCAGCCTGTGCGGCCGGGGCACCCCCGGCTGGCGCTGGCTGGACGTGCGCGCCCTGCTCTCGCGACAATCCGGCTGGCCGGACGCGTCGCTCACGAAGGTCACGTATTGCACCGCGGTGATCGACGCGGCGACGAACCCGTCCGGATATCACGATCAGGACATCTATCTGCGGGCGTTGCAGGCGGCCGGCGCGGTGGACCACATCGAGTACGGCACGTACGTGGCGCGCGTGAAGCAGTCGCCGCTGGCCGTGCGTGCCTCCCCGCAGAACGGCCGGCCCGAGGTGGTGCACCCGCAGTGGCCGATCGTGGTGCAGGACGCCGAGGGCAAACCCATCCCGGACGCGGTGTTCATGGTGTCCTACGCCCATCGGGAGGAGAAGGGTTCCGACGTGAACGTGGCCTCCCACCTTTTGGTGGACGTCCTGACCGGGTCGATCGACGCGGCGATCGTCGTGTCCAACGACAGCGACCTCAAATTCCCGATCCGGTACGCCCGTACGAAGGTGCCGGTGGGCGTCCTGAACCCGACGGACAGCTACACGGCGGGCGCGTTGAGGGGCAAACCCGACGACGGCGTGGGCGGGCATTGGTGGCGCATGCTGACCGCGGAGGATTTCCGCGCGTCCCAGCTTCCCGACGCAGTGGGGACGCTGACCAAGCCCGAAGGCTGGTAATCTGGCAGCACTACACACCCGGTTCCCCTCGTGGGGCCGGGTTTTTGTTTTTCCGGGCCGTCTCGGTTGCGGCTGGTCACCCCGGGGGCGAACGATTACTCGATGACCCGCTCCGACAACACCGACGGCGATCTCGTCCCGGCCGCCGAGATGGCCGCCGCGCTGACCGCCGGGACGCTGGTTTTCGAGAACGGCGCCACCCAGATCTTCACTGCCGACGGGCGGACGACCTACGTCGAGCACGGCGGGACCACCACGGGCGAGTGGTCGGTGGTGAAGGACGGCGAGTTCTCCTCGTTCTGGCCACCGGACTTCCGCGCGTCCTACACGTTGCGCTGGATCGTCGAGGGCGCCTCGACCGTGGGCCTGTCCTTCACCGACACGATCAGCGGCCAGCAGTTCCGGGGCCGCTACCGGTAGCTCGGCCGCCCCGGGACCCCCGCCGGCGCGCCTCTCGCAGCCTTGCCGCCCGCGCCCTGTGGGCCGATCGCACGCCTCCGCGCGCAGTTGTCGCCGGCCTTCACCACAGCGTCCTGCACCATCAGGCCGCGATGGCGGTTCAGGTAACTGAACGCGTCGAGTGGCACGCATGCGGCCACCGAGGCGCTCCATGCTCACGAACTGCCACGTTCATGACCATGCGGAGAAATCGGTAAGACTGCGAGATCGAGGGACGGCCACCCTTGCCGCGCAGCGCAGCTTCGTGCCATTCGCGCACCTGAGTCGCGGTTACCGCGCGAAGTGGCATGTCGAGTACCGGTGTCAGGTGCAGACGCATGTTCCGCTCGCGTGTCTCCCGCCAGCGAACGCCGATCTTCGGGCTGTCCCGCAGCACGGCTCGCATGTAGTTGCCGAGCGCTTCTGACGCTGCCCGGTCGTCAAGGCGCCACGCAAGCGCGGCGCGGGCCGGTCGCGCTCGGCCTGCTGGCGGCCTCCCTCCGGCATGGGCCGGCGCGCCGGCCAGTGCAGGATGGACATGTTCAGCCCTTCAGCGTCAGTCTGAAGACGCCGTCACTTCGACCTGGCTCCCACCCCGCAGCGAGGGCTGTTCGTACGCTCTGCTCGACGATCAGCGGCGTTACAGGCGTACCTGACAAGTTGAGCCAGTTGTCCAGCCATTGGCGATCGGGTCGCCACGGAGAGGACTTGTCCTGGCGTGTCGGCGTGCTCGACGGCGAAGGTCAGCGGTCCCCAGTCCAGTCCCTGGCAGTACGTTGGCTTCGGCCGGACCGTCCAGCGATAGGTCCTGCCGTCGACCGTGATGCGACGGCTGCCCTTTCGTGGCATGGACATCGTCGAACCCTCCCGCTTTTGACTCGAAGTCAAGGTAGGGGCCGACCCCAGGCCGTGACGATCGCTTTTGTGGCTGAGCTTTGCTTTGGCTCCCGGCGATCGCTGCCGCACCGCTTCGCGGCTTGCCATCGGCTCAACTCGTCACTGCTGGCGAAACCTGGAGCGGGATGAGCGCGGTGGTCGAAGTCTCACCCGTTGGGCGTCAAGATTCGACCAGGGGTGGATGATCCAAGCGTGCAGCGAACGTGCAACTCGCGATGGTGATCATGGGAATCTGCGGTCCCCAGAGGTCAATTTCGAGCTGGCGAAACAGCCCCGGAAAGCAAAACGTCCACCGCGCGTTGCGCTGGTGGACGATGCTCAGTGCCCGGCGAAGAGCCTGGTGGCCAGGGGCGGGGTCGAACCGCCGACCTTCCGATTT
>NZ_CAKUCL010000183.1 GCF_934643405.1 uncultured Actinoplanes sp. | reverse complement strand
TGTTGCTGGGGCTGAAATGCATGTAGTCCTTCAGGCTCGTCCAACCCCCGCCCCAGTGGAAACCGCTCGCCGTGAACGCTCGCGCGGCTCCCTCCGGATGGACCATCCCGATCAGGTAGCGGCTGCGATCGCGGTAGAACGAGCCCGCCCTGGGCGAGACGTAGGAGGCCCGGAACATCGGGTTCTGCAGCGGATTGAGATCGATCGCCGTCCCGTACGCGTGCTGGGACCAGACGTTCGTGCCCGCCACCGGGCGGCAGTTGAAGCCGCCCGTCACGATGCCCATGTCGGTCTCGCCGGGCATGTTCACCGACATCGGCGCCATGGCCATGATGCGGAACCGCATGCGGTACAACCTCTGGAACGCGTGCTGGGTTCGCGTCACGATGTCGCGCCGCACGATGAGGCTGCCGTCGTGGTAGCCGCCGTTGAAGTCCAGATAGGACACCCACACCCGGCGCAGCAGCGACGGCGGGACCGGGCATCGCCGTACGGGATCCCAGCCGACGTCGGCCGGCGTGACCTCCTCGACGTGGGTGCGCCACGCGGGCAGCCGGCCGGGCGGCGGGTTGAGCCGCAGCACCTCGTCGACGTACACCGGGTACGGGGCGAGCACCTGGTTCCACGCGGCGAGGACCGGGGTCCGCAGGCCGTACGACCGGGCGATCGACGCCATCGTCTCGCCCGGCCGGACGACATGCCAGACCCGTCCGGCCGCCCGCGCCGGCACGACGAAACAGGCGGAGGCGACCAGAACCACCAGGGTGAGCAGCAGAGCACGAACACGCACGGTTACCGACGGTACGAAACGGCACCGGCGAGTCGCAGGCGAAACGTGAAACTGCTACGGCTCCAGCGCGACCGGCACCGGCTGGATGTCGACCCGCACCGCGGTGCCGGGCGTGAGCGTCTCCAGCAGCCCGCTCGCCACCTGCGCGACGACCAGCACCTCACCCACGGCCACCGTGACCCGGCTGGTCGGACCGAGGAAACTGCTGGTCAGTACGCGACCGGCACCGTCCTCGGCGGGGGTTACCGCGACGGCTTCGGGCCGCACCAGCGCGGTGACCGACGCGCCGGCGGTCCCGGGCGAGATCAGCGGAAGCTGGGCCCCCAGCACGCGGACCGACGCGGAGCCGGCCACCGTCCCGGGCAGCCGGTTGCTCAACCCGACGAAGTCGGCCACGAACGCGGTCGCCGGCGTGCGGTAGATCTCCGCGGGCGCCGCCAGCTGCTCGAGCCGTCCGGCCCGCATCACGCCGACCCGGTCCGCGACGGCCAGGGCCTCCTCCTGGTCGTGCGTGACGAACAGGGTGGTGGTGCCCACCGAGGTCTGGATCCGGCGGATCTCGTCGCGCAGCTGCACCCGCACCTTGGCGTCCAGCGCGGACAGCGGCTCGTCCAGCAGCAGCACGGTCGGCTCGATCGCCAGGGCGCGGGCCAGCGCCACCCGCTGCTGCTGACCGCCGGACAGCTGATGCGGGTAGCGGTCCGCGAACGGCGCGAGCCCGACCAGCTCCAGCATCTCGGCGGCCCGGCCCGGCGGGCGCCGGCGGCCGCGCAGCCGGAGGCCGAACTCGACGTTGGCCAGGGCGGTCAGGTGCGGGAACAGGCTGTACGCCTGGAACACCATGCCCATGTCGCGGCGGTTCGCCGGCAGCCCGGTCACGTCCTTGCCGCCGACCAGGACCCGGCCGGCGTCCGCGTCCTCCAGCCCGGCCAGCACCCGCAGCGCGGTGGTCTTGCCGCAGCCGGACGGCCCGAGCAGCGCGATCAGCTCACCCGGCTCGATGGACAGGTCCAGGTCGTCCAGCGCGTGGACGGCGCCGAACGTGCGGCGCAACCCGTCGAGGTGTACGGCGACGCCGCTCATCGGGCTTTCTCCTTCGTGGTGACCTCGAAGACGGACGTGCTGCGCCGCTTCTCGAACAGCGACAGCAGAATCAGCAGGACGAACGCGAGCAGCAGCGCGAGGAACGACACCGCGACCGACACGGTGGCACTGCTCTTGCCGACCAGCACCAGCACGACCTGCAGGTTGGTGCGGTTGAGCAGGGACGCGATGGTGAACTCGCCGAGCACCAGCGCGACCGTCAGGAACGCCGCGGACAGCACCGCCGAGCGGATGTTCGGCAGCACCACCCGCCACATCACCGCGCCCCAGCCCGAGCCGAGACTGCGCGCGGCCTCGGCCAGCGTCTTCACGTCGATCGCGGACAGGCCGGCGTCGACGGCGCGATAGGAATAGGGCAGAACCAGGATGGCGTACGCGAACACGAGCGTCAGCGACGAGCCACCCAGGAAGTAATTGACCCAGGCGTAGACCGGCGCCAGTCCGACGACGAGCACGATGGCCGGGATCGTGAGCGGCAGCAGGCACAGGAACTCCATCAGCCGCCGGATGCGGGGCAGCCTCAGCCGTACCCAGATGGCGGTCGGCACCAGCAGCACCAGCATGAGCACCGCGGTGAGCGCGGCCTGGCCGAGCGAGTCCAGGATGCCCTCGGTGAGGTCCGGGTACGTCTCGGTGAGCTTCGGCCAGTTCACCAGCAGCGGCCAGGTCTGGCTGTCCCGCGTCGAGAACTCGATCATCGCGCCGAGCGGGACCAGGAAGAACACGCCGAGCACGGTCAGCACGGTCCAGCGGAACGCGCGCTGCCGGCGGGCGCGGCGGGCGATCACCCCAGCCACTTGGCGGTTCTCCTCTCCAGCAGGGTGTACAGACCCATGACGATCGCCACCACGATCACCATGCCCAGCGCCATCGCCTTGCCCAGGTTCGCCTGGCCGAGGACCACCTCGCTGGTCAGGGCGCTGCGAATCTGCAGGGGCACGATCGGGTTCCCCTGACTGACGAGGGCGGCCGCCGTCGCGTACGCGGAGAAGGCATTGGCGAAGAGCAGCAAGGTGGAGCCGAGGAAGGCGGGCGCCAGCAGCGGACCGGCCACCCTGGTCCAGTACTGCCAGGTGGTGCCGCCCAGGTTCTCGGTCGCCTCGCGCCACTGCGGACGGACGCCGTCGAGCGCCGGGAGGAACACGATGACCATGAGCGGGATCTGGAAGTACGTGTAGACCAGCGTCAGGCCGGGCAGCTCGAAGAGCCACACGCCGCCGGAGTAGATGTCGAGGTGCAGATGCTCCCGCAGCCACACGGTGACGAAACCGGAGATGCCGATCGTGGCGAGGAACGCGAACGCCAGGGTCACCCCGCCGAACTGCGCGAGAACACCGGCCGCGGCGGTCACCGTACGGCGCAGGACTCCCCCGGGTCTCGCGGTGCTCAACGCGTACGCCAGCAGGGCGCCCAGAACCGCGCCCACCAGCGCGCTGATCACCGAGAGCAGGATGCTGCGGCCGAAGGCGTCGACGATGTACGCGTTGCCCAGCGCCTTGACGTTGTCGAGCGACACGCCGCCCTCGTCGCCCGCGAACGCCCCGATCACCACCACCAGGGTCGGGATGATCAGGAAGATCGTGACGTACGCGAAGAACGGCAGCGTGCCCAGCAGTGCGACGCCCCGCGGCCGCCTGCGCCGCGGGGCGAGCGGGGCCTCAGCCAATGGCCTTGGCCCAGTTCTGCGACAGGTACTCCTTCGCCTTGGCGGTCTGCGCGTCGGTCGGGAACACCGGCGTGCCCTCCACCTTGGCCAGCGCGGCGAAGGCGGTGGCGTCGATCGTGCCGGCCTTCTGCATGGCGTCGGCGCGGACCGGCCGGGCGCCGCCCTTGAGCCACAGATTCTGGCCCTCGTCGGAGTAGAGGAACTCCTCCCACAGCCGCGCGGCGGCCGGGTGCGGTGCGTCCTTGCTGATCGCCTGCACGTAGTACGAGCCGAGGACCGCCCCGCTCGGGACGACGGTCTTCCAGGTCTTGACCTTGGCGGCCTGGGCGAAGTTCAGGTAGTCCCAGTCGAACACCACCGGGGTCTGACCGGACTGGATGGTGGCCGGGGTCGGGTCGACCGGCAGGAAGTTGCCGGCCTTCTTGAGCCGGCCGAAGAAGTCGACGCCCGGCTTGATGTCCTCGGCCGAACCGCCGTTGGCCAGCGCGACCATCTGGACCCCGGCGAACGCGGCGCCGGCCTGCGTCGGGTCGCCGTTCAGCGCGACCTTGCCCTTGTACTCCGGCTTGAGCAGGTCGGCGACGCCCGCCGGGGCGGGCACCTTCGCGCTGTCGTAGCCGATCGACATGTAGCCGCCGTAGTCGTTGGTCCAGGTGCCGCTCGCGTCCTTGAGCGCGTCCGGGATGTCGGCGAACGTGGCGACCTTGTACGGCGCGAACTTCGTGGTGTTCGCGGTGGCGACGGCGCCGCCCAGGTCGAACACGTCGGGCGCCTTGTCCTGGCCCTTGAGCTGGTCCGCGGCGTTGATCTCGTCCTGGCTCGAGCCGTCCGGCTGGGCCGAGTTCACCTTGATGCCGTACTTGTCGCCGAACGTCTTGATGATCTCGCCGTAGTTCGCCCAGTCCGGCGGCAGCGCGATGACGTTGAGCTGCCCCTCCTTCTTGGCCGCGGCGACCAGCGCGTCCATGCCGCCGAGGTCGGCCGCGCTCGCGACGGTGGCCGCCTCGGCGGTCCGCGACTCGCTCTTCTTCTCCGGCGGGGAACAGGCCGCGACGGCGGCCATCGTGGCGGCCGCGAGGGTCACGGCGAGGGGTCGGGTAAGGGCGGTGCGCACTGTGTTCCTCCTTCTGCGGCACCTGCGGGTGCGCGCTGGGTGGATCATGGGAGTGCTTGGTTAGGCGGAGGAGGACGGCAGGCGGCCACGCGGCGACATTCCGCCGACTGGTCCGGCAGCCTGCTCAACAATCTTGGGGATCGACAGGGATCGTACTGCTCGTACCGTATCGATGCCCATCGTCGGGCGGTATGGGGTGGTCGTCTGGCTTTCTCTCGAGTGGGGGTCACGCGTGCCGGTTGCGGTCAGCTACTTGCGGCTGGGTGAGGGGACAACCCCTTGGGGGGTACGGCTCAGCGCCGTTGCCGGTCGGGTCATGTTCCGATGGCTGCTTGTCCGGCAGGATCGACACATGCGCAAAGGTGTTGCCGCGGTCGGTAGCGCCGTCTTCTTCGTCGTCGCGCCGGGCACCGTCGCCGGTCTGCTGCCCTGGTGGCTGACCGGCTGGCAGCCGGGCGCCCCGTTCGCGCACCTGCTGCCGGTCCGCCTGGCCGGCCTGACGATGCTGGTGGCCGGCGCAACTGTGCTGATTCACGCCTTCGCCCGTTTCGTGGCCGAAGGCTTCGGCACGCCCGCCCCGGTGGCGCCGCCCGCCCGCCTGGTCGTCGGCGGGCTGTACCGATACGTCCGCAACCCGATGTATCTCGCGGTGACCGTCGCCGTCCTGGGACAGGCCCTGCTGCTCTGGCGGCCGGCGCTCGTCGTCTACGCCGCGATCGCCACCGCGGCCATGGTGGCCTTCGTCGCCGGATACGAACAGCCGGCCCTGGCACGCCAGTTCGGCGGCGAGTACGAGGCCTACCGCCGCGCCGTCCCGGGCTGGTGGCCCCGGCTGACCGCCTGGCGTCCTCCACCGGACGAGCAGCGACCTCGCTGACCACGGTTGCCCGGGCACATCAGCGGCGGCCGCCGGGTCGCCGGGTGCGGGGCGCGTCGTGCGAAGCCGCAGCCGGTGACGCACGGGCCGCGGGACGGGTCAGCGGATCGTGGCGATCAGGCGTCTCAGGGCCGCCCGGGCCGGTGGGCCCCAGGAAGGCTTGCCGCCGGGGCGGCCGTGGACGCCGGCGTCGCCGATCAGGATGCCGCTGAGGGCGCGGGCCGTCGCCCAGCCCCGGGCGCGGCGCAGCGTGGCGGCGTCGGGGGCCGGCCGGTAGGCGGCCAGGAAGTGGCCGGTGGCGCCGTCCGGCAGCAGGAGCCACGCGGCGGCGAGGTCGTATGCCGGGTCCCCCGCGCACAGGTCGCCGAAGTCGATCACGCCGCGGAAGGTGCCGCCGGCGGTGAGGATGTTGGCCGGGTGCAGGTCGGCGTGCAGCCAGAGCGCGGGGCCCGGCCAGGCGGGCGCGGTGACCGCGTCGTGCCAGAGGTCGCGGACCGCGCCGGGGTCGTCGATCAGCCCACGCTCGGTGGCCGCCCGGAGACCGGCGGCGAACTGGCCGGCCCGCTCGGCCAGGGGACCGCCCCGGTCGCGGCCGGTGGGGGCGCCGGCGGGGGCGGGCCGGTGAAGCGCGGTCAGGAAGGCGGCCAGGGACTCGGCCGCCGCCGCGCCCCGCGTGGCGGGCGCCCGGTCGGCGGGGGTGCCGGGCACCCAGGTGGTGACCAGCCACGGCCGGGGGAACCGGTCGGACGGTTCGGCCCAGCGCTGCGGGACCGGGACCGGCAGCGGAAGGCGCGGCGCCAGCCCGGGCAGCCAGGTGTGTTCGTTGCGCAGCAGCTCGTCCGCGGACCCGGTCGCCCAGGGCAGCCGGACGGCCAGGTCGTCGCCGAGCCGCCACAGCTGGTTGTCCCAGCCGCGGGCGCCGAGCCGGACCGGGCGGCCGGCGAGGTCGGGGTGCTGGTCGCGGAGGAGTCCGCGGACCAGCTCGGCGGTGATCTCGATCTCGGCGTGGGTCACGCGCAGCGACGGTAGCCCCCGGCGGCAACGCATCCGCCGGCAACGCGTCCGGCGGCAACGGGAGGCTAGCTGCCGGTGACGATCAGGACTATCGCGGCGGCCGCGGACACCAGGCCCGTCTGCTGGCTGCGGTTCAGTCGCTCGTGCAGCAGGAACGCCGCCAGCGTGACGGTGACCGCGGGATACAGACCGGCGAGGACGGCGCTCACCGTCAGCTGGCCCTTGCCGGTGGCGATCAGGAACATCAGGTTGGCGGCGGCGCCGAGCAGGCCGGCCCCGCCACCCCACCTCAGCACCCCCGCGACCGGGACGGGACGGTGCAGGGAACGCAGCGCCGGCGCGGCCACCACCAGCACGAACACCAGGGCCACCACCTGGCCGGGAAGCAGCGGCCAGGCGCCGGCGTCCGGGCCGGCCCGGTCCAGGGCGACGAACAGCAGGGCGAAACCGGCGCCGGCGCCCAGTCCGTACGCCACGTCCGACATCCGGAAGCCGCCGTCGCGGCCCGACCAGGACGCCAGGGCCACCGCGGGCAGCGCCAGGGCGATGCCGATCCAGCCCCAGCCGGTGAGCTGGTCGCCGGAGGCGAGGCCGACCACGGCCGGCAGGGCCGCGGTGAGCACGGCGGACACCGGCGCCACCACGCTCATCTGGCCGACCGCCAGGCCCCGCAGCAGGCACACGTTGCCGACGCCGCTCAGCGCGCCCCACGCCCACACCTGCGGCGACAGCGCGCCGCCCAGCGCCAGCACGCCGGCCACGGCCGCGAGCACGCCGACGATCTGCACGGCGACCGGGATCAGCGCGGGCGGGCAGCGGCGGCCGCCCAGACCCCCGACGAAGTCGCCGATGCCGTAGCTGACGGCGGCGAGCAGCGCGAGGGTGACGGCCATGGTCAGTCCGGCCGGCGCGAGGAGAAGGCGAAAACCAGTGCGAACACGATGCCGACCACGGCCAGGGGGACGCCGGCGAACAACAGGCCCAACTCGAGATCATTCACCGCGCCGACGGTACCCGGTCAGGAGCGGTGATGCTTCTTCACGTAGGTGTACCCCGGTGCGAGCGGCTCCTCGGGCGCCTCCTGCTCGTGCAGGATCACCTGCTTCTCGGATGCCTGCGCGCCCGGCGGCAGCTTGCGCACGAACGCGCCGACCTCGTGCTCCGCGCGGTCGGCGGCGTCCGGGACCGGCTCGACCAGCGGCGCGTAGAAGAGCATCTCGGCGGTCTTCTGCCCGTCGGCGGCCGGGTAGGACGGGTACCCCGACGAGTCCAGGCTGCCCACGACGCGGGTCAGGTAGCCCTCGCGGATCAGCTGGTCGACGGCGTTGCGCAGCAGGAACTTGCCCTTCGCGCCCCGGCCGAGCCCGCTGCGGGCGGCGGCCACCGTCTCGGCGATCACCGCGCTGCCGTCGTCGAAGACCCGGCCCAGGCGGCGTACGGCGTGCAGCACCTGCCCGCGGTTGGACGACCCGGCGTCGAACTCGCGGGTGACCACCTTCGGGTCGTACTCGTGGAAGAAGTCGACGCCGTCCACGCGTACCGGGTCGTCGAGCACTGCCGTCCGTACGAAAACCTCGTCCCTGGCCGCTCGCCAGCTGACCGTGACCAGGGTGCCGGGGTGCAGCTCGGCCGGCCATTCGATGCCGGTGAACTGCCATTCGACGTCCTGCTGAAGCGTGCTGTCGAAGCTGCGCCGGATCGGGGTGACGCCGCGTTCGCGATGCTCGAGCACGACCCGGACGACGTCGCGGTCGCGCAGCACGTCGACGCATTCCTCGGGCGCGGCGCACACCGACCCCTCGAGGTCGGCCCGCCAGAGCGCGAGGCGCCGCGTCACCGTTCTCACGCCGAAGAAAATACCCGCAGACCTTCCCGTACGGCGTCCGGCCGCACCGGTCACCGACGGCGACCCGCGCTGGGATGTCTGGTCGGCCACACGAGCGAACGCCGGCCGGTGGATCGGGGTGTGCCCGGGTGGGGACGCCGAACGGGGCGCCCGCAGCCGGCCGGGCGGGGCCGGCCGGTTACTGATCCGGTCGCCGTTACCTGGGCCGGCGCGGGACAGCCCGGTCCGGCTGGGAAGGGGCGTCCGCGTGCTGCGGGCCCGAGGGCGGCAGCCGGCGCAACGGCAGGCCCGCGACGGCGGCCGCGGCCAGGGTCAGGACCACGACGATCCAGCCCGGGCGGTAGCCGGCGTGGGAGGTGAGCAGGCCGAACGCCAGCGGGCCCGCGGCGAAGCCCAGGAAGAAGCCGATCGAGACCAGGCCGGAGGCCCGGCCCGTGTCGGCGCCGGCGTTGCGGATCACGTCGAGCATCGCCACGGCGTAGGCGGCGGTCGCGGAGACGCCGACGCCGAGGGCGCCGACCCACACCAGCGCACCCCAGTGCGGCACCGTCGCCAGGGCCAGGGGGATCGCGCACACGGCCGCGGCCGCGGACAGGGCGGTCAGCATCGTGGCGGGGCGGCGGCCGGGCCGGCCGGCGGCCCGCTGGGACCACCAGACGCGTCCGAGCACGCCGGCCGCCCCGAAGCACGCCAGCACGCCGCCGGCCAGGCGATCGCGATAGCCGAGATCCTGGGCGGCGAACAACGGCAGGTAGGTGGCCACGGCGGCGTTCGCGGCCGCGAGCACGAAGCAGAACAGCGCCAGGCGGAACAACCAGGACGGCAGGCGGCGCCGGCGGGCGACGCGCACGGGCGGTCGCGGGGAGCGCACCCGCAGGGCCGCGACGAACACCGGCACGACGGCCAGCGCGGCGGTGCGCAACGCCCATGGCCAGCCGTGCGCGACCGCCACCGAGGGCAGGATCGCGCCGGACAGCAACGCGGACAGCTGCACGCCGGACTGTTTGAGGCCGACCGCCGTGCCGTCGCCGGGTACCGGGACGCGGGCGCGGATCAGAACGTTGGTGGCCGGGTTGGCCAGCGCCTGACCGATCCCGGCGACGGCCAGGGCGGCGAGCAGCCACGGGTACGAGCCGGCGAACGACGCGGCGACCAACGTGGCCGCGACCACGGTGGCCAGGCCGAGCAGGCCGCCGCGCGCGCCGATCCGGTCGGTCAACCGGCCGGCGGCCATCGACAGCGACGCGGCGGCGCCGATCGTCACCGCGACCAGGGAACCGAGCTGCAACCGCGACAGGTCCAGCTCCTCGACCAGCACCGGGCCGAGCGCGCTCACGCCGTACAGCGGAAGGGTCGAGGCCGCCATGGCCGCCGTCGCGGTCGCGGTGACGCCTGCCCGCGTACTGACGCTCATGGATCGATACTGCCGCCGCGGGCGGCGCTCCAGCCACCGTTCACCCGATAGGATGGCCGACGGCTGCACGCACCGACCGCGGAGGTGTTCGACCGATGGGCAGAGCACGCGGCACCGCCGCCGCGCATCCGGCGGCTTCCGCCGGCCATCATGGATGACAAACCCCGGTTCGCGATCCGGCGGGGTGCGGTCGCGCTGACCCGCCGGCAATGGATCGCGGTGGGCGCGGTTCTCGCCGGGGGGATCGTCGCCGCGATCGTGCTCGGGGCGGCCGTCTCGCCGGCCGCCGCCGCCATTGCGCTGGGCGTCGCGGTCCTCGTGGCCACGCTCATCCGGGGCTTCGGCCACCCGCCGGACTGAGGCGCCGACCGCCCCTGGCGGGACACCGGGTGCCGGTCAGCAGACGGCGACCGGGCGGCGCCGCAACGCCGGGTCGAGCAGCGCGGGCGGGGTGTCGAACTTCTCCTGCGCGGCCAGATCCACGCCCGGCGCGACGATGCCGTCGATCGCGTCGAGCACGTCCGGCGGGAGCACGGTGCCGGCGGCGGCGAGCTGGGACTCCAGGTGCTCGATGGTGCGGGGACCGATGAGCGCGCTGGTCACCGCCGGGTGCGCGGTCACGAAACCGAGCGCCAGCTGGATCATCGTGAGCCCCGCCGCGGACGCCAGTTTCGCCAGCTGCTCCACGGCGTCGAGCCGGTCGCGGCCGGCGGGCAGGGCCGGGTCGAAACGCTCGGGCAGCACGGCCGAGCGGTGCGTGCCGATGGCTCGGCCCGCGCGGATCGCGCCGGAGAGCCAGCCGGAGGCGAGCGGGCTCCACACCAGGACGCCGAGGCCGTACCGCTCGGCGACCGGCAGGACATGTGACTCGGCGCCGCGCTGGAGGATCGAATAGCTCGGCTGCTCGGTCGCGTACCGGGAGAGGTGGTTGTCCTTGGCCGCCCATTGCGCCTCGACGATGCGGTACGCCGGGAACGTCGACGAGCCGAAGTAGCGGATCTTGCCGGCGCGCTGCAGGTCGGTCAGCGCCGCGAGGGTCTCCTCGTCGCTGGTGGCCGGGTCCCAGCGGTGGATCTGGTAGAGGTCGACGTGGTCGACACCGAGCCGGCGCAGGCTGTGCTCCAGTTCGGTGACCAGCCAGCGGCGGGAGCTGCCCCGGTGGTTGCGGTCGTCGCTCATCGGCAGGCCGGCCTTGGTGGCCAGCACGACGTCGTCGCGGCGCCCGGCGATGGCCTTGCCGACCATCTCCTCGGACTCGCCCTTGCCGTACATGTCGGCGGTGTCGATCAGGTTGACGCCGGCGTCGAGCGCGGCTCCGACGATCGCGGTGGCGTCGGCCTGCGTGGTGCGGCCGATCGCGCCGAAGTTCATGGCGCCGAGCGCGAGCGTGCTGACCTGGACGCCGGTGCGGCCCAGGGTGCGGTACTGCATGTCTGTCCTCCAACGAGCGGAACGATGCTCCGCTAATACCGGAAGCATACGGAGCCGTGTTCCATTTGGCAACGAGAGCCCGGGACGACGAGAATGACCGGGTGCCTGACCTGACCGAACGGCCGCGCAAGAGGGCCGACGCGCGCCGCAACGAGCAGATCCTGCTCGACGCGGCCGCGAACGTGTTCGTCACCTCCGGCGTGGAGGCGCCGGTGCGCGACATCGCGGCCCGGGCGGGCGTCGGGATGGGCACGATCTATCGCCACTTCCCCACCCGGGCGGATCTGATCATCGCGGTCTACCGGCACCAGGTGGAGGCCTGCGCCGAGGCGGGCCCGGCGCTGCTGGCTTCCCGTACGCCGTACGCAGCGCTGGTGGAATGGATCGGCCTGTTCGTCGACTTCCTCGTCACCAAGCACGGCCTCGCCACGGTCCTGCAGTCCGACCACGCGGGTTTCCGCGCCCTGCACGACTACTTCCTGGACCGCCTGGTGCCGGTGTGCGCGCAGCTGGTCGAGGCGGCGACGGCCGCGGGCGAGATCCGCGCGGACGTGCGGGCCTTCGAGCTGATGCGCGGCATCGGCAACCTGTGCGCCGGCGACCAGGACCCGCGCTACGACCCGCGCCACATGGTCGACCTGCTCGTCGCCGGCCTGCGCCGGCCGCGACCCTGAGACGGCGGCGGGTCAGCTCGCCACGGTGCGCAGGGCCTCGGCGAGGGCCTTGAGGTCCAGGCCGGCCACGTGGTCGAGGAAGTTGCGGCGTACCGAGGCGATGTTGGTCGGCCACGCCTCGGCCAGCCGGGCCAGGCCCGCGTCGGTGATGACCGCGTTCCAGCCGCGGGCGTCGTCGTCGGCCCGGACCCGCCGGACCAGGCCGTCCTCCTCGAGCCGGCCCACGATGCGCGTCATGCCGCTCAGCGACATCTCGGTGGTGGCGGCCAGGGTGCTCATCCGCAGCTGCCCGCCCGGCGCCTCGGACAGGTCCTTCAACACCAGGAACTCGCTCAGCGGCAGCCGCTGCTCGCGGATCATGTCGGCGTCGATCACCCGCGGCAGGGCGTAGATCAGCCGGCTCAGCGATCGGACGACGGCGTACTCCTGCTCGTCGAACGGGGTGCGGTCGGCGCGGTCGAGGGGCTGGGAGGTGACGCTGGACATAGGGCGACCTACTTGCTTGACGAAGCAAATTACCGAGATACATTGCTTGACGAAGCAAGGATAGCGCGCACTGCCCTCTCCGACGACGGCGCCAGCACCACCGCTGCCGGTCTCGACATTGCGCTGATCCGGCCGTGGCCGCGGACGCATCCGGCGGTCCCGGCGCACAACGCACACGTAGCAGAAGTGGAGAGGTTCCATGGTAATCCTGGACGGAGAAGTCGTGCTAGTCACCGGCAGCGGCGGCGGGCTGGGCCGCGCCGCGGCGCTGACCTTCGCCCGCGAGGGCGCGCGGGTCGCCGGCCTGGACATCGACACCGAGGCCAACAAGGAGACCGTCGAGCAGGTCCGCCTGCGCGGCGGCGAGATGATCGGCATCGCCCCGGTCGACCTGACCCACCCGCAGGAGGTGCGGCTCGCCGTCGACGAGGCGGCGGCGCACTACGGCGGCCTGGACGTCGTGTACAACAACGCCGCGCTGGTGCGGTTCGGCCCGATGCCGGAGTTCTCGGTGGAGGACTGGCGCACGACCATCACCGGCGAGCTGGACATCCCGTTCTACGTGTCGAAGTTCGCGTGGCCGCACCTGGTCCGGCGGGGCGGCGGCGTGATCATCAACGTGGCGTCCATCGCCGGGCTGATCGGCGGCGAGAACCCGCCCATGGTGGCTCACAGCGCGGCCAACGCCGGCATCATCGGCATGACCCGCCAGCTCGCGCTGGAGGGAGCGCCGCACCACATCCGGGTGGTGGCGATCAGCCCCGGCCCGACGCTGACCCCGCTCAGCGAGCGGGACCTGGCCGGCAACCCGGCCGCCCGGGACGCGATCACCAGCAAGACGCTGCTCAAGCGCTTCGCGAAGCCGGAGGAGGTGGTCGAGCTGGCTGCCTTCCTGGCGTCCGGCCACGCCGGATACATCACCGGCGCGAACATCCCGGTCGACGGCGGCGCCACCGCCTGGTGACGCTCAACCCAGCCGGAGAACGGCCCCGGTCAGCGTGATGTACCGGTCGGACTCGGTGAACCCCGGCCCGGTCTCCTCGCCGATGTAGGCGTCGACGTGCCGGGGTCCACCGAGCCCCGGGGTGAACTCGTCGGTGACCTGCCAGGCCGCGCCGCGCAGCCGGGCGCAGACCTCGGCGGCCGGGGCGCTGCCGTCGTCCTGGCGCCCGCAGTCGGCGATCGCGAACCGGGTGCCCTGCGCCAGGGTGTCGGCCGCGGCGGAGACGTACGGGGTGAGCACTCCCCCGTCGCTGCGGCGCGGCGCCGAGTCGAGCCAGTAGCCGGTGTCGTACGACCAGTTCAGGTAGGTGCCCGCCGCGGTGCGGCCGGTGCCCTCGTCGTGCACCGCCTTGACGAAGCCGGCCGGATACGTGCCCAGGTCGTCCGTGCCGTCGACGCAGTCCAGCCGGGGGCAGCCGGTGACCTTCGTGGGCGTGCCCGGGTGGAACCGCTCGACCGCCGTGTAGTAGACCGTGATCTCCCAGCCGGCGCTGATCCCGCTGTGGGCCGCCGGTTTCTCGCGGGCGCAGGCCGCCAGCAGGGCCACGACGACGACAGCCGCAAGGACGCGCACGTCGTCGAGCATCCCAAGATCCGGGGAGCCGGGCCGGCACATCCCGCGATTGCGGGCACGTGCTACAACCCGGCC